>CAZMWG010000025.1:20679-24149 GCA_964569925.1 uncultured Halobacteriales archaeon
CCGACGGTCGTGTCCCGAGGAGCGCCGTCCGGATCGGGCCGGAGCTACGCCCCGTCGTCCCGGACCCGCTCGCGAAGCCCGCGCATGTAGCCGATCGCGAACAGGCGTCCCTTCGTGTGGTAGCCGGGGTTTGAGTTGTCCTCGCCGGCCATCGTCGGGACGTGGTCGGGTCGCATCACCACGTCGTCGTCGACGGCGTCCTCGTAGGCGTCCATCGCCGCGAGCATGTCGGTCGGGCCGTCGTCGTGCCAGGTCTCGACGAAGGCGTCGGCGTCGCCCTCGACGTCCCGGAAGTGGACGAAGTTGATCCGCTCGGAGAAGTGCCGGATCGTCGCCGGGACGTCGGCGCCCATCGCGGCGAAGTTCGCCTGACAGAACGTCAGCCCGTTGTGTTCGCTGTCGACGGTCTCCAGCACGCGGTCGTAGGCCTCGACGCTGCCGACGACCCGCGGGACCCCGCGGACCTCGACGCGGGGCGGGTCGTCGGGGTGCAGCGCCAGCTTCACGCCGGCCTCCTCCGCGACGGGCACCACGCGCTCCAAGAAGTGTTCCAGCGCCTCCCACACCTGCTCGCGCGTGGCGTCGGCGGCCGCGGCGGGCGGCCCACCCGCGACCGCGTCGGCGTCGAACTCGGTGACCAGCGACCCGCCGCGGGAGTCGACGTGGGCCGCCGTGCGGGCCCACCGGACGCCGGCCATCCAGTCGTAGGCGACCGTCGGGATCCCGACCTCGCCACAGTGGCGCAGGAACTTGTTGAAGGCGGCGATGTCCTCGTCGCGGCCGTCGAGCCCCAGGCGGACGCGGTCGGAGATGGGGACGCTGCCCTCGATCACGGACAGTTCGAGGCCGTCGGCCGCGAGCCAGTTGTCCAGCCCAAGCAGGTCGTCGTAGGACCAGGTCGTCCGGCCGTCGCCGATCTCTAAGGGGTGGATCACGGCGTCGGTGACCCCCAGCTGTTTCGCCAGCTCCCACCGCTCGTCGGGCTCGGGTGGGAGGATCAGCGCCGGGTCGACCACCGGCTCACTCCTCCGCTCGCTCGACAGTGACGGAGTCGATGGTCACCTCGGAGCGGGGCCGGTCCTCGCGGTCGGTCGGCATCGAGCCGATCGCCTCCACGACGTCCATCCCGTCGACCACCTCGCCGAAGACGGCGTGACGGTCGTCCAGGTGGGGCTGGGCGTCCAGCGTGACGAAGAACTGCGAGCCGTTGGTGTCGGGGCCGCTGTTGGCCATCGACAGCACGCCCGGCCCGTCGTGGCGCAGGTCGTCGTGGAACTCGTCGTCGAACTCGTAGCCGGGGCCGCCGCGGCCGGTGCCGGTCGGGTCGCCGGTCTGGAGCATGAAGTCGTCGATCACGCGGTGGAACTCGACGCCCTCGTACAGCGAGTCCCCCCGGACCTCGCCGGTCTCGGGGTCCGTCCAGGTGGTGGTGTCCGGCGCCGGCTCCTCGTCGGCGGCGGGGTCGTGCTCGGCCAGCCCCAGGAAGTTCTCGACGGTCCGGGGGGCGCGGTCGGCGTACAGTTCCAGTTCGACGTCGCCCTCGGAGGTGTGCAGCGTCACTCGCGGTCTGTCACTCATACCCCGGTCGACGGGACCACCCGAAAAAACCCTGGTGGTCGGCGCCTCAGGCCCGCCGCGCGCGGACGAACTCCGTGGTCGATCCCAGCGGGTCCGAACTGGTCGTCGTCCGGAGGTCCTCGAACCCGGCGGCCGAGAGCCAGTCGAGGGTCCGTTCGCGGCCCGGCGCCGAGAAGAACATCGACCCGCCCATCCACCCCCGGCGGACGGTCTCGAACCGGCCGCCCGGCAGCGTCATCAGCAGTTCGCCGCCCGGTCGCAGGACGCGAGCGAACTCCTCGTAGACGCCGGCCTGGTTCTCCCGGGGAACGTGGAAGACGGCGTGGTAGGCCGTGATCCCGTCGAAGCGGTCGTCCGCGAGGGGCAAGGCGGTCATGTCCCCCTGGACCAGCCGCGCGCCGGGGACCCGCTCGGTCGCCAGTTCCAGCCCGCGCCGGGAGAAGTCCAGCCCGACCGCGCCGGCCGGCAGGTTCGCCAGCGTCCGCGCGCCGTCGCCACAGCCCACGTCCAGCACCAGCGGCTCCGCCGGCAGGTCCGCGAGCAGGTCGTCGATCAGGTCGGCGTCCGGGCCGTCCGCGTCCCGGCGCTCGGCGTAGGTGTGTGCCACCTCGTCCCACGCCCGCATGATCTCGTCGCGCTCCATACCTCCGTGAGGGCCCGCGGCCGGAAGAACGCTCGGGCGGACGAGGTCCGCGTGGCGGCTCGAAGACGGGGACCGGCTCACCCGATGAACAGGTCGACGACCTCGTTCGGGGTCCGGCCCCTGTAGAACTCCGTGTGGCCACACCGGGTACAGGAGACCGTGCGGAACCGTCGGCTCTGGACGTCGAACAGCCGGGAGAACCCGTCGCCGGTCGTCGTGACGGTGTCCACCTCGGCCTCGTCGTGTCCGCACTTGGGACAGCCGGTCTCCCCGCCGACGGCCTCGGAGAGGTCGACGTTCTCGCCGTCCTCGCGCACGACGAGCCCGTCGACGGGCTCCGCGTCCGCCAGCGAGGCCTCACGGCTCCGACAGAACGACCAGTCCGCCGAGGCCTTCGACCCACACTCCGGACAGCGGACGTACGCGGACCCGCCCGATCGGTCGCCGTCGCCCCCGTCGTCGTCGGAGACCATGACCGGGAGACGCCGGCACAGCGACAAAGCTCCTCTCCCGATCCGGCGCGCTCGACCGGGCGCCGGGACGGTCCGACCGGGGGTCGGTCCCGCCGTCGACGAGCAGCCGGCGTCGGACGTCCCGCCGCTCGTCCGCGTCCCGGAGCCTCTTTGACGGCGGGCTGTCTCGATCCGACCGTGACCGACACGGACGAGACGGCGACGGACGCCGAGACGAGCGACGCGGCGGAGGTCATCGACGGCGACGCGGTCGCCGCCGCGATCAGAGAGGACCTCACCGACTGCATCGACCGGCTGGCCGACGCGGGTCACCGGCCGACGCTGGCGACGGTGCTGATGACCGACGACCCGGCCAGCGAGACGTACGTCTCGATGAAACAGGACGACTGCGAGGAGGTCGGCATCGAGGCCCGCGACGTCGAGATCGATCCCGAGGCGCCGGCCGGGGAGCTGTTCGACACGGTCGAGGACCTCAACGCCGACGACGAGGTCGACGGCATCCTGGTCCAGATGCCGCTGCCCGACCACGTCGAGGAGCGGGCGGTGTTGCGGGCGATCGACCCCGAGAAGGACGTCGACGGCTTCCACCCCGAGAACGTCGGCCGGCTGGTGTCGGGCCACCCGCGGTACAAGCCGTGTACGCCCCACGGGATCCAGAAGCTGCTCTCGGCCGCCGACGTGGAGACCGAGGGCGCCGACGCGGTGGTGGTCGGCCGGTCGAACATCGTCGGCAAGCCGATGGCGAACCTGCTGGTCCAGAAGGCGGCGGGCGGCAA
>CAZMWG010000026.1:0-6381 GCA_964569925.1 uncultured Halobacteriales archaeon
CCGGGCCCGCCCGTCGTCACCGGTCGATCGCTTCGGGGAGGAAGGCCTCGGGGTCGGCGTCTCGACCGTGCTGCTGGCGGTCCGCTCGCCGAAGACCGCGACCGACACCGCCTTCGCCCTCGGGGCGCTGGTGTTCGGCTTCGGGATCGCCACCTGGTCGGGGACGGTCGGCTTCGGCGACTCGATGACGGCCGTCCAGGCGCGACTGGGGAGTGACTCGGGCTGGACCCGGCGGGGCGCCCGCCGCGCGTTCGCCGTCCTGACCTGGGTCGGCACCGGGTGGACGGCCGCCGCCGTCCTCGCCTCGCTCGCGCTCGTCGGCCCGTAGTCGCCGACCGCCGAGTCCGGGCCCGCGCCGTCCGACGGGGGACCCCGGCCCGCCGGCCGTGATCCACAGAGCGGGGATTAATCCACCCTCCGGTCGTAAACGGCACCGATGATCACGGACGTGTTCGTGACGGGCGTCGTGACCGGCCTCGCACAGACCTCACTGCCGGTCGTCGGCGTCGAACTGGGGCGGCCACAGGTCACCCTGCTCGGCGCCGGACTGATCCTGCTGTTGCTGCTGGGCTCGGGCTTCTTCTCGTCGTCCGAGATCGCGATGTTCTCCCTGCCCACCCACCAGGTCGACGCGATGGTCGAAGCGGGTCAACGGGGCGCCAAGGCGGTCAAGCGGCTGAAGGAGGACCCCCATCGCCTGCTCGTGACCATCCTCGTGGGCAACAACCTGGTCAACATCACGATGTCCTCCGTCTCCACGACGCTGGTCGGCCTGTACTTCGACGCGGGGACGGCGGTGATCGTCTCCTCGCTGGGGATCACCTCGATGGTGTTGATCTTCGGCGAGAGCGCCCCCAAGTCCTACGCGGTCGAGAACACGGAGCTACACGCCCGCCGCGTCGCCCGGGGGCTGACCGTCGTGGAGAAGGTGCTCTGGCCGCTGATCACCGTCTTCTACTACCTGACCAGGGTGGTCAACAGGATCACCGGCGGCACCCCCTCCATCGAGTCGACCTACGTCAGCCGCGACGAGATCCGCAACATGATCAAGACCGGCGAGCGCGAGGGCGTGCTCGACGAGGACGAGCGCCAGATGCTCCAGCGGACCCTGCGGTTCACCGACGCCTCCGCCAAGGAGGTGATGACCCCCCGACTCGACATGGCGGCGGTCGCCACCGACGCGACCGTCGAGGAGGCCATCGAGACCTGCATCCGGTCCGGACACGCCCGACTGCCGGTGTACGAGCGCTCGCTGGATAACGTGGTCGGGGTGTTCGACATCCGTGACCTGGACGACCCCGACTCGGACACGTTCGCCGACCGACAGGTTGGGGACGTCGCGAGTTCCACGCTGCACGTCCCCGAGTCCAAGAGCGTCGACGAACTGCTGTCGGAGATGCGCCGCGACCGACTCCACATGGTGATCGTCATCGACGAGTTCGGCGCCACGGAGGGGCTGATCACGATGGAGGACCTCACCGAGGAGATCGTCGGCGAGATCCTGGCCGGCGACGAGGACGACCCCATCGAGTTCGTCGACGACGACAGCGTCCTGGTCGACGGCTCGGTCACCGTCGACCAGATCAACGAGGCGCTCGCCGTCGACCTCCCCGAGGGCGAGGAGTTCGAGACCATCGCGGGGTTCATCTTCAACCGGGCCGGCCGGCTCGTCCGACAGGGCGAGACCTTCGAGTACGAGAACGTGCGGCTGCACGCCCAGCGGGTCGACGACACCCGCATCCGGAAGGTCCGGGTGACCGTCGACCGCGGCGACCCCGACCCGGCCGAGGAGGAATCCCCGGCCGGCGAGAGGCGGACCGACTGATCGGCGCTGCGGCCGGCGGTCGCCCGACGTTCGCGGGCTACCGGTCGGACAGCGACCCGGGGATCCAGGATCCCTCGAAGTCCTCGTGGCGGAACGGCTCCGCGTCGGCGCCGGCGTAGGTCGCGACCACCTGGCCGTCGCCCTCCAGGTAGTACTGGTAGGTGGTGAGCCCCTCCAGGCCGACGGGTCCGCGCGCGTGGGTCTTCCCGGTGCTGATCCCCACCTCCGCGCCGAGCCCGTACCGGTAGCCGTCTGCGAAGCGGGTGGAGGCGTTGTGGAACACGCTCGCCGAGTCCAGGCTCCGCATGAACCGCGCGGCGCGCGTCGAGTCGCCGGTGACGATCGAGTCCGTGTGTTTCGAGCCGTAGGTGGTGACGTGGCGGGTCGCCGCCGCCAGCGAGTCGACCACCCTGACGGCCACGATCAGGTCGCCGTACTCGGTCTCCCAGTCGTCCTCGGAGGCGGTCTCCATCGGGACGATCTCCCGGGCGGCGTCGTCGCCCCGCATCTCGACGCCGGCCTCCTCGTACCGCTCGGCGATCTCGGGCAGGAACGACTCCGCGACGTCCTCGTGGACCAGCAGCGTCTCGACCGCGTTACACACCGCCGGGTACTGCACCTTCGCGTCGTAGGCGACGTCGGCCGCCATCGACAGGTCGGCCTCGCCGTCGACGTAGACGTGACAGACGCCCTCGGTGTGGCCGAGCACGGGGATGTGCGTGTTGTCCTGGATGTAGCTCACGAACTCCGAGCTACCCCGGGGCATGACGAGGTCGATGGCCTCGTCCATCCCGAGGACGGTGTCGACGTCCTCGCGGGCCTCGATGAGCTGTGCCCACCCGTCGGGGGCGTCGGCGGTCGCATCCTCGATCACCTCGAACAGCACGCGGTTCGAGTGACTCGCCTCGCTGCCGCCCTTGAGGATCACCGCGTTGCCCGACCGCAGACACAGCGACGCGATCTGGACCAGCGCGTCCGGCCGGGACTCGAAGATGGTCCCCACCACGCCGATCGGGACCGTACACCGGTACAGCTCCAGCCCCTCGTCGAGCTCCCGGGCCGTCTCGGTCTTCCCGAGGGGGTCCTCCTGTCCGGCCACGCTGCGGACCATCTCCGTGATGCTGTCGAGCTTCGACGGGGAGAGCCGGAGCCGGTCGACCAGCGCCTGGCTGTACTCGCCCGCCTCCAGCAGCCGCTCGGCCTCCTCGACGTCCCGTTCGTTGGCCGCGAGTATCTCGTCGTGGCTCGCGTCGATCGCGTCCGCGATCGAGTGCAGCGCGTCCGCTCGCGCCTCGTCCGACAGACCGGCGATCTCCAGCGCGGCCGCCTGTGCCTCCTCGACCTTCCGTTCGGTGGGTTTCTCAGTCGTCATCGTCGTGGTCGGTGGGGGCGAAGACCGTCCCGATCTCCGCCTCCGTGGCTATCTTCTCGAGCACTTCGCGCTCGGTCGACTTCGCGATCACCGCGGGGACGCCGTGCTCGCTCACCTTGCGCGCACCCGCGACCTTCGTCCGGATGCCGCCGAACTCGTCGGTGGAGCTGTCGTCGACCAGCTCCTGGACCGCGGCGTAGTTGTCCCTGACGGCTTCGATCCGTTCGGCCGACGGGTCCTCCTTCGGGTTCCCCGTGTAGACGCCGCCGACGTCGGTGAGCGTCACCAGGAGTCCCGCGTCGATCCCGATCGCGACCGACGACGACAGCATGTCGTTGTCGCCGATGCGCAGCTCCTCGGTCGCGACGGCGTCGTTCTCGTTGATGATCGGGACGATGTCCCACTCCAGCAGCGTCTCGACGGTGTTGGTGAAGTTGGTGAACCGGTCCGGGTCCTCCAGGTCGTTCTCCGTCAGCAGGATCTGGGCGACGGTCTGGTCGAACCGCTCGAAGCTCTCCGTGTACCGCCGCATCAGCTGTGACTGGCCCACCGTCGACAGCGCCTGTGACTCCTCGATCGTCCCGCCGGTGACCTCGAGCAGCCCCTTCCCCGCACCGACCGCGCCCGACGAGACCAGCAGGACCCGCTTCCCGCGGCGCCGCAGGTCCATCACGTCCTCGACGAGCTTGTCGACCTTCTCGACGTCGAGGTTCGACCGGTCGTCGGTCAGCGAGTTCGTCCCGGCCTTGACCACGACCAGGTCGGCCTCGGCCGCGAGCCGCCGCGCCTCCTCGACGGTCTCGGCGGGGACCTCCTCGGCGAGTTCGATCGACTCACCCATCGTCCCCCTCGCGGGCCAGCTCCTCGGACCGCCGCTCCGCGGCGGCGACCGCGTCGCGGATCGTCTCCTCCACGTCGCTCTCACGCAGCACCTCCATCCCCTCGATGGTGGTGCCGTTGGGCGAACAGACGTCCTCGATCATCCGGTCCAGCGACGCCTCCGAGTGCAACACCGTCTCGGCGGCGCCCTTGAACGTCTGTGCGGTGAGCGTCCGTGCCTCCTCCCGGCCGAGTCCGCCGGCCACTCCCGCCTCCATCATCGCCCGCATGAGGTAGTACACGAACGCCGGCCCGCTCCCGTTGACCGCGGTGGAGATGTGCATCTCCGCCTCGTCTATCTCGACGAACACGCCGACGTCGTCGAGCACCTCGGCGACCTCGTCGGTGATCTCTCCCGCGACGGCCGCCGCCATGTCCCCGGTGGCCGCCGCGAGGTTCGGCATCACCCGGACGACGTTCGCGTCGGTCAGCGGCTCCAGGGTGTCCGTCGAGACGCCCGCGGCGATGGAGACGAGCGTCCGGTCCGTCGAGAGCTCCAGGTCCTCGACGACCGAGGCGGTGAGGTCGGGCTTGACGACGACGAACACGACCGGCGACTCCGCCGCCACCGCCGGGTCCGTCGTCGTCCGATCGGCGTACTCCTCCAGTCCCTCCAGGACACTCTCGTCGACGTCACAGGCCGTGACGGTGTGGCCGCCGCTCTCCGAGAGGCCCCGAACCAGGGCGCCCCCCATGGCTCCACATCCGATGACGCTCACGTCTCCCATTGCTATCCACTATGCTCACCTGGGACACAAAGCGGCTCTGATTTCCGAGCGGGGATCGGGGCCGGAACCCCCGATCGGTCACCGGCGAGTCTCCGTCGCCACCGCCGCGAACCGCTCGCGAACGACCGCGGCGGCCCCGTCACGCTCCCGGTCGGTCGCGCCGTACGCGTCGAACATCCCCTCGAAGTGGACCATCGTCCGGAGCAGCTGCAGCGCCTCGTACCGCCGTCGGTGGGTCCGTAGCTCCTCCAGCGTGGCCGTCGAGTCGTCCTTCGAGTCTCCGTCCCGGTACCCCTCCAGCAGACCCGCACGGACCGTCTCGCGGCGGTCCGGGCTGTCGGGCAGGAGTCCCCACGGCCCGCCGGCCAGCCAGAACTCCGCCAGCACCAGGTCGTTGGCAGGCGTCATCGACGCCACGAACTCCCAGTCCAGGGTGCCCGTCACCGACCCCGCGTCGCGGTCGACCAGCAGGTTGTCGAGCGACGACTCGACGCGACCGACGACCGGCTCGAACGGACCGTCGGCCCGGAGCCGCTCGACCGTCGGCCCGACCAACGCTTCCGCGTCGGCCCGGACGTCGTCGAAGCGCGTGTCGGCGAGCCCCTCCAGGAGCCGCTCGAACGAGTTCCCGACGTGGTCGGCCCACGATCGGTCCCCGCTCTCGACGGACACCGTCCCGGGGTCGCCCGCGGGGACGCCGCCGTGGAGGGGCTCGCCCTCCTCGACGGTGACGACGCCGAACTCCTCGACGGCGTCCAGGTCGTGTAGCTCCGCGAGCTGTCGGCCCGCGGCGGCCGCGATCCGCCCGAGCGTCCGGTCGGAGAGCGTCCCCGTCTCGGACTTGTGGACGCTCTCGCCGGGGAGTTCCTCCATGAGGAAGACGGGCGTCGGTAGCGTCCCGTGGTCGTCGACGACCCCGTGGACGGACGGCACCGGGAGGTCGGTCGCCTCTCCGAGGACGGCGAGCAGTCGCGCCTCGTGGCAGAACGGCTCGTCGTCCGTGGACGCCTTCAGGACCGTCGGTAACTCGTCGGACCCCGTGTCCACGCGGAGCCGGTGTGTGTGGTGGCGGCCGGCGGAGACGGGCGTCTCCGCGCGGACCGTCCAGTCGGGGTCGACGTGCTGTACCGTCCGTTCGATCGCCGTCGCGGTGAGTCGGTCGTCGGTCATCGTATCGCTCGTCGAACGTGATCGCGGGGTCGGTGTGGCCCGGGAGCGACGCGGTCGTGGGATCGACGTGGCCGCGTGCCGGGGGTCCGGGGTCGACGTGGTCGTCGGCTCACGCGTGCCGGCGGAGGCGGGCACGGAGCCGGTCGGCGGCGGACCCGCGCCGACACCCCTCGATGCCGACGCGGTCGAACCGGTCCGCGGAGTGGACAATCGAGCGGAGGTCGGCGGGGTGTCGCCCGGCGCTCCGTGCGAGGCGTTCGACCCCGACCGCCGGGAGGTCCCGGACGACGTCGCCACGGCGGCTCGTCCCGTCGAGACGGGCCGTGAGGACGAACGGCGCCGGCAGCGTCTCGTGCTCGTCGACCGCGCCGGACGCCGCCGGAACGGGACGGTGCGTGTGTGTGTGT
>CAZMWG010000026.1:6481-24044 GCA_964569925.1 uncultured Halobacteriales archaeon
GTGTCGAGCGTCGCCGGAATCCGGGCCCCCGCGTCGCAGGCCGAGCCGTCCCCCCGGGCGTCGTCTCGAGCACGGCCCGCCGCCCGCCGGCGCCGGTGTCCAGTTCGAGGAACCGGACCGGCGAGGCCGGTCCGGGGGCCGTCGAGTCCGGGGAGGAGCGCTCCGATCGACGCGTCGCTCGCGAGGTGACGCGTCGACGGAGTCCGGAGTCGGGACCGCTCGGGCGTCCGCGCCCTCTCCGGGGGGTCTCACTCCTGGCCGGGCATCCGCGGCGCGAGGACGTCCACCAGCGAGTCCATGTCGCGGGTCTGGTACCAGGCCGTTCCCGGACCGGTGAACTCGAAGACCAGTCCCTCGCCGCTCAGAAGCGTCGACTTGAGGTCGCCGACCCGGCGCGTCGAGTACTCGATCTCGTCGTCCCAGGCGATCAGGTGCTCGTTGTCCAGCACGTACGACTCGTCGGCGGCCAGTTCGAGCTCCTCCAGGCCGCCGTAGGCGTCGACGAACACCGTCCCGGTCCCTCGCAACGCGAGCGGGACCAGGCTGGCTTCGCCCAACACCGACCCGAGCCCTCCCACCTCGGAGTCGATGTCGATGTCCCCCGTCCCCGCCAGGAAGGCGCCGTCGGTGGAGTACAGCGTCTCGTCTCGGAGTCGGTGTGCCATGACGTCTCCCGGCGTCGGAGGGGCGAGGGTGACCGTCCCCTGCCCACCCTCGGCGGTGAACTCGTTGGTGAACACGGACTCGCCGCCCAGCATCGACTTCGCGGAACTGAGCAACCCGTCCCGGCTCGTCCCGGTCTCCACCGAGACGGTCGTCGAGTGGCCGACCATCGCGCCCGGTTCGGCCACGACCGACTCGCCGGGTTCGAGTGTGACCTTCAGGTGCGTGTACGACGGTCGGTGTGAGAACTCGTAGTCCATCGGCGTGTCACCGAACTGCGGGTCGGGCGGCGGCGAGTGTCCGGCGGTCGGTTCCGTCCGCTCCCCGGTCCGCGTCCTCGACGTCCGAGTCCGCGTCGGAGTCCGCGTCGGCAGTGCCGCGCCAGCGGGTGAGGCCGTACGCTGCGCCGACCGTCAGCGCGACGACGCCCGCGACGTGTTTCCTGTGAAGTGGCATGTGCGACCGAACGAGGGGCGCCCACCCACTTCAAACGTGACCCGGCGTCACGGAGTCGGACACTCGTCGGGGCCGAGTGCTTCGGGAGGGGGAGGGGGAGGCGGGGTCCCCTCGTCGTCACGCGCCGCCTCGGCCGTCCCGGGCGACCGGGCCTGCGTGAACTCCCGTTCCCCGCCCGGGCGAGGCGGGGGGGACACGCCCTCCGCTCACGTCACGGATCGGCGGTCGAGCCCGGTCACGGTCGCCGCGAACCGTGCCCCGCGGCCACGGTCGATCGTCCGGTGTCCGACGTCGTCGACCGGGCTCACACCCGAAACCGTGCTCCGCACCCGCGGTGCCGGTTCCGAAACGGCACGGCCGGCGCACGGCCCGGTGATCCGCCTCGGGGTCGGACCCCGAGGGGAGCGTGGCCGGGCCCGGCCGCCGGCGTGGGGCCGTGTCCCGCTGGCTCCGGTCGGTTGCGCTCACGGGGACCCTGCCGGACCCCCCTTCCCCGTGCCGGTCGTCGGCCGGGTCTCGAAGGAAAGGCGGGACGGTCCCCCGCGACGGGGGCCCACTCGACCGCCGTCGCCCCCGTCTCTCGTGGCCGTCGACCGGTGAAGTCGACACGGGAGCGCCACGTGCTCCAAACTCGATGGCCGATACACCGTACCGGTATCTACACGCCGAAAGACGAAACCAGATGTGCCAGTTACACCACTCGATCTGTGCCAGACGTTTTCGTTCGTCTCCGATTGTGGTTTCCTGGGGTCGGCGGAGCGACCGCGGCCGAGATCGGGCCCTCGGTCGTGTCGTCGGTCCCGCCGCGTGCCGGACGACCCGGTGGAGCAGACACGGTCGGACGCCGGTTCGCCGCGCCGGGCCGGGCGGCCGGGAACTCCGACCGTCCGAACACGTGGTTTCAAATCCCTCCGAGGGGTACGAGCGACCGATGGAGGAGATCAGCACCGACGAGGCACCGGCGAGCATCGGTCCCTACTCCCAGGGGATCCGCGACGGCGATCGGATCTACGTCTCCGGGCAGGGACCCGTGGACCCCGAGACCGGCGAGATAGTGGGCGAGGACGTCCGGGAACAGACGGCGCGGACGCTGGAGAACGTCGACGCGGTCCTCCGGGCGGCCGGCCGGTCGCTGGACGACGTGGTCAAGACGACGGTCTTCGTGACCGACATGGACGACTACGACGCGGTCAACGAGGTGTACGGGGAGCAGATGAGCGGGCCGTACCCCGCCCGGAGCGCCGTGGAGGTCGCGGACCTCCCGATCGACATCCGCGTCGAGATCGAAGCGGTGGCGTCGGCGACGGACTGAGCGGGCTACCGACCGCTCGGGACGTCGTCGGCCTGGTAGATCTGGTTGACGAAGGGCGTCGAGAGACCGACGGAGAGACCGCCGTCGGCGACGACGTTCGCCCCGGTGATGAACCCGGCACGCTCGGAGGCCAGGAACAGGACCGTGTCGGCCACCTCCTGTGGCGTGCCGAACCGACCCACCGGGTACTGGTCCAGCCACCGCGACCGCGCGTCGTCCTCGGCGCGCTCGTCCGTGTCGGCCATCTCCTCGCGTCGGGACTCCGTCTCGATCGTGCCGGCCGAGACCACGTTCGACCGGATCCCGTGCTGTCCGTAGTGGGTCGCGAGGTTCCGGGAGAGGCCGAGCATCCCGCTCTTGGCCTCGGAGTAACCGGCCAGTCCGATCCCGTACAGCCCGTTGACCGACCCGACGTGGACGACCGACCCGCCGCCCGCGGCGATCAGCGCGGGCAACGCCTCGTGGGTCACGCGGTACGCGCTCACCAGGTTCAGTTCCAGCATCCGCCGGTACTCCCCCGGGTCGGTCCGGTGGAGCAGGTCGCCGGCCCCGTTGCCGCCGCCGGCGTTGTTGACGAGCACCCGGAGGTCACCGAACTCCTCGACGGCGACGTCCACGAGGTTCCGCACGTCCTCCTCGTCGGTGACGTCACACTCCACCGGGACCGCACGCCCCTCGTTCTCGTCGGTGATCCGCTCGGCCACCGGGCCGATCCGGTCCATCGACCGCGAACAGACGACCACGTCGCCCCCGGCGGCCGCGAACTGTTCGGCGATGGCCCGCCCGATGCCGCGCGAGGCGCCGGTGACGATCGCCGGCCGATCGTGCAAGGATATCTCTACCACGGTACCGGCTCTGCGGAGCGATCCGACATCAGTGTTTCGGCGTCACACGCCACGGCGGGCGCTCCGAACCCGACCACACCCCGTGACGCGGTGTGCCGGGAGCGACCGGAGAGGCCGGCCACCGCGGCAAGACGTGACGGTTCGCTCGGGCGAAGACCGGTCTACACCCGATACTCGGCGACCGCCTCGGGGTCGACGGTGACACCGAGTCCGGGACCGTCCGGGACCGTCAGCCGTCCCTCGTCGAGTTCGTGCGGGTCCGCGACGACGTCGCCCTCCCACGCGTAGTAGGTCGAGTCCGGCGGGAGCGAGAACCCCGGGATCCCGCTGGTCGCGTGCAGGATGGCGGCGGTCCTGATCCCCAGGTCGAAGGCACAGTGGTGGACGGCCGGGATCCCGGCGTCCTCCACGATGGCCGCTTGCTGGCGGAGCCCCGCGATGCCGCCGGCCGGCGTCAGGTCCAGCACCGCCACGTCCATCGCGCCGGCCTCGATCAACTCCCGCAGGTTGTGCCGGATGTAGGTGTCCTCGTTCGGACCGATCGGCTGCCGGAGTCGCTGACGAAGTCGCGTCAGCGACCGGTGGTTGTCGACCCGGATCGGTTGCTCCATGTACTGGAGGTAGATCCCGGCGTCGGCGAGCGCGGCCCCCACGCGGACCGCCTGGTCCGGCCGCCAGCCCTGGTTGGGGTCGAGCCGGAACTCCAGCGCGCCGTCGACCTCGTCGTGCATGGCCTCGATCCGGCGGACGTCCTGTCGCCAGTCTCGGCCCGCCTTCGTCTTGAGCACGGAGAAGCCGGCGTCGAGAGCCTCCCGGGCCTTGACGCGTGACTCCTCCGGCGGGAGGATCCCCAGGCAGAACGCCACCTCGACCCCCTCGGCGGGCGGCGTTCCCGACCCCTCGTCGGCGCCGTGCCCGACCGCCTCGCGGTGGCGCTGCCCGGTCTGTGTCGGCGCCGTCCACCCGCCGAGCAGTTCGTACACCGGCCGGTCGAGCCGCTTCCCGACGATGTCCCAGCAGGCCGTCTCCACCGCCGCGAAGAACAGCTCCACGTTGGTGTACTCCACGAACACCTGCCGCCGGAGCCGCTCGACCTCGAACGGGGACGTCCCCTCGACGAGCGGGCCGACTCCCTCCTCGATGATCGACTCCGTGGCGGCGGCGGAGAGGAAGACCCGCATCTCCCCCCACCCGCTGACCCCCTCGTCGGTGTCCACCCGGACCAACACACGCTCCATCGTGTCGACCTCGCCGTGGTTGGTCACGTACGGACCGATCCCCAGGTGTTCGTCGAGGTCCACCAGCGGGACCTCGACCGTCGTCGCGGTCACGTCAGTGATTCGCATAGCGTCGGGTCGCCTGGAGGACTCATCAACCTACCGGCCGTCGGTGGCGGCGCCGATCCGCTCCAGCGCCGCGTCGGGCAGCAGGCCGTAGTTGTAGAAGGCGACACGGGGAACGCCGGCCTCCTCGAGGCCGTCGACGATGTCGACCAGGGTGGCCGCCTCCTCCACGACGGGATGGCCGGGCAGCAACCCGACGTGGATCGGGACGTCGGGCGTGACGGCGTCGACCGTCCGGTAGGCGTTCAGGACGGCCGCCCGCGACGACTCGTAGGCCGGCAGCAGGAAGTAGTCGACGTGGTCGGCGAGCGCGTCGTGGTCGACGCCGGTCAGCCGCTCCGCGCCGGGCGTCGGGGTCCCCAGATAGTACCCCAGCGGCGTCCCGTCGGCCGCCCGCTCGAGGTCGGCGTACAGCGCCGTCAGCGTCGCGCGTCTCGCGTCCACGTAGGCGTCCAGCGACGGACGTGCCCGGAGGAATCGCTCGGGCGACAGATCGTGTGGCACCGTCCCCGCCACGACGTCGTCCAGCCCCTCCCTCGCGGCCGCCCGGGCGCTCTCGACGTCGACGCCGGCCTCGGCCGCCCCGGCCCGGCAGTGCTCACAGAAGCACAGTCCCAGGAGGAACTCCCCGAGCAGACCCAGTTCGGCGTGGATCTTCTGGTGGTGCCAGCCGAAGCCGGTGCCGTGGAAGTAGTCGAACGTCTCCAGTTCGATCCGGTCTAGCCCCCGATCCGCCAGGTCGCCGACGAGCGCCGTCAGGTACTCCCGGACGTCAGGGTGGGACGGACAGAGCCCGAAGGCCAGGTCGTCGCCGTGGGGCGACTCCAGGGTGACGTCGGGCTCGGCCATCCCGATGCGGGAGTTGTGACAGCCGACGGTCCAGGAGCTCACCGTCAGGTCGTCGAGCCCGGCGGTGACCGTCTCGACCCAGTCGCCGTCCATCCCCTCGTAGGGCGTCGGTTCGAGACGGCCGTACCGGTCGTCCGGCCGGAAGTAGGAGCTGGCACGAGCGAACAGCGTCCGGCGTTGCGGGTTGTGCGGCGTGAACGCCTGGACGGTGTGGTAGTTGGTCGCGAGCGAGAGCTCGTCGACTCCCAGCGAGCGGAGCCGCTCGCGCACCCGCTCCGGTCCCTCCTCCAGCACGTCCCAGGGGTAGGCCCAGGTGGTGAACTCCATACGCCGCGTACCGACCCGGGGGAGAATAAACGTCCGGGGTGAGCCCGCCGTCTTACTGCTTGACCGCGCCGGCGGTCATCCCGGTCACGATGTACCGCTCCAGGAAGGCGAACATGATCAACAGCGGGACGATGCCGATCACGGAGACGGTGAGCATCATCCGCCAGTCGGTCTGGAGCGCGCCGACCATCGAGAACACGCCCCTGGGGACGTTGTACTTGGCCTGGTCGGTGAGGAAGGTCAACACGAACAGCAGCCGGTTCCACGCGTACAGGAACGTGTAGGTCACGCTCGCGACCAGCGCCGGCTTGGTCAGCGGGAGCACGATCTTCGTCAACACCTGGAACTGGCTGGCGCCGTCGATCTTGGCCGACTCCTCCAGCGACACCGGGATGGTGTCGAAGTAGCCGTACAGCATCCAGACGTTGAACGGCAGCGTGAACGCCGCGGCGGGGACGATCACCGCCAGGTAGGTGTTGTAGAGGCCGAACTGGACGATCACGTCGAACAGCCCGACGATCAGCACGACCGGGGCGAACATCTGGACGACCAGCACGGCCAGCAGGAACGGGCGCTTGCCGACGAAGTCGTTGCGTGCACAGGAGTAGGCGGCCGGGATCGCGAGCAGCAGCGTCAGCGCGACGGTCCCCAGCGAGATGAGGAAGCTGTTGCCGATCCAGAGAAGCACCTCGGTCTGTGCCCAGACCGACAGGTACGCGTCGATCGTCGGCTCGCCCGGGACGAGGCCGGCCGGGTTGGCGAAGATCTCGGATTCGGGCTTCAGCGTGCTCGAGAACATCGTGTAGAAGGGGAACAGGACGACCCCGAGCAGCGCGAGCAGGACGCCGTAGATCCGGACCCGCCGGAGCTGACTCCGGCTCTGACCGGCCATGCTCACAGGTCGTCACCTCCGCTGGTGTACACCCGGAGGTAGCCGACGGCGAACACGGCCAGGAACAGGAACCCGATGACGCTGTAAGCGGCCCCGCGCCCGAGGTTGCCGTTCTCGAGCCCGACCTGGTAGATCCAGATGACCAGCGTGGACGTACTGTTGATCGGCCCCCCGCGCGTCATCGTCCAGATGACGTCGAAGGCGACGAACGTCCAGATGGTGGACAGGAGCGTCGCGATCATGATCACCGTCTTCAGCTGGGGGAGCGTGATGTGGCGGAACTGGTGCCAGCGCTCGGCCCCGTCGACGGCGGCGGCCTCGTACAGCTCCTGTGGGATCGACTGGAGCCCGGCCAGGAAGATGATCGCCATGAACGGCGTGCCGATCCAGACGTCGGCGACGATGGCGCCGATCCAGGCCACCGCCGGATCGCCGAGCACGCCGATCCCGCGGTCGATCAGGCCGAGCTTCAGCAGGATGGCGTTCAGATAGCCGTACTGTGGGTGCTCGATCCAGCGGAACACCACCGCCGAGATGGCGTAGGGGATCCCCCAGGGAATCAGGAAGGCGGTCCTGAAGAACTTCCGGCCCGCTATCTCGTTGTTGAGGTGGACCGCGATGAGCAGCCCCAGCAGCGTCTTGGCCGCCACGGCGACCAGCACCCACCGGCCGGTCTGGAAGAGCAACTGGTAGAAGATGTCGCTGTTGAGGATCTCGGCGTAGTGCTGGAGGCCGACGTACGTCTCGACGGACGTGCTCGCGGTCGACCGGTACAGCGACAGCCGGAACGTCTCGAAGATGGGGTAGCCGACCACCGCGAGGAGAAAGCCCACCGTCGGGGCGATCAGCAGGTACGCCCGGAGGTTCGTGCGGACGTGGGAGACCGCTCTGTCGAGTCGTGAGTCGGTCGGCCGGTCGACGTAGTCCTCGACGGTCCCCATCCGGTCACCCCATCAGGTCTTCCAAGTCCGACTGGGCCGCGTCCAGCGCCTCCTGTGGCGAGGACTGACCCCCGACCGCCTCCTGGATGGCGGTCACCATCCGGTTGTTGAACTCGTTGAAGTTCGCCAGCTTCGGCCTGGCACGGGCGTACTGGCCCGCCTCGACGAACGGCGCCCAGTTGCTGTCCTCGGAGAAGTACTCGCGCTCCCCGACCGCCTCGACCACCGGCAGGAACCCCTTGTCACGGGAGTACCGGAAGCGCCGGTCGTCGTCGTAGTAGAAGCGGATCAGCTCCTCCGCCAGGTCAGTGTTCTCGGACTGGCTGTAGATCACCAGCGTGTCGATGGTGAACAGGCTGTAGCGGCCGGCGGGCCCCTCCGGCACCTGCACGATGCCGTAGTCGAAGTCCACCTCGCCGTTGCTCTTTGCCTCCTCGATGTTGAGGCCGGTGTAGACGTGTCCGATCACCATCCCGAGACCGCCGTTCTCGAACAGCTGACGGATGTCCTGGCGGTTCGAGGACAGCGGCGACGCCTGGGTTACACGGTGTTCCTGGTTGAGGTCGGCGTAGAAGTTCAGCGCCTCGACCGCCCCGTCGCCGTTGACGACCGGCTGTCCGTCGTCGTCGATCAGGTCCGCCCCGTGCGACCAGTGGTAGTGGTAGTACTGCGAGCCGGTGGTCAGCCGGTCGCCGGCGGCCAGCCCGAGCGGGGGCGTGTTCGTGGCGTCGCTGTCACGGATCTGCTGGGCGGCCGTCAGCATGTCGTCCCACGAGTTGAGCTGTGGGTTCTCGGGGTCCAGCCCCGCGGCCTCGAACACGTCCTTGTTGTAGTAGAGACACTTGTTCGACGCCGCCCACGGGACGCCGTAGTAGGATCCCTGGTACCGGGTCCCCTCGGCCACGCCCTCGTAGAACTGGTCCAGGAACTCTCCGCTCATCAGGTCGTCCAGCGGCTCGATGGCGTCCTTGCCGACGAACTGCGGGATCCACCGCGCCGGCCAGCGGCTCACGTCGGGCGCCTCGCCGCCGTCCACGCGGTTGTTGACGGTCTGTTGGGCGTTGTTCCAGGTGACGCTGGTGAACTCCAGGTTCGCCCCGGCCTCCTCCTCGAAGGCCGCGTTGTTCTCCTCGAAGTACGACTGGATGTTGTCCCCGACCCCCATGGTCAGGAACTGGATCGTGGGCCGGTCGCCGCCGCTACTGCCGCCGCCGCTGTCGTCCACGTCGCCGCCGTCACCGCCGCCGCCGCCATCACCGCTGCCACCGCCGCCGCCACCGCCGTCGCCGCTACACCCGGCGATCACGACGGCTCCGCCGGCACCGATCGACTGCAGCAGCCGGCGGCGATCGATCGACTGACCCTCTCCTTGTGAGCGATTGTCTCGCGCCATCGTCTACTGTGAAACACTCACACATATATAATGTTTGCGGCAGTTGTACTCCGTTCCCGGTATCCGGGTACTCTCGTCGGGCGTGGTGTCGTTCACGGCAGTTCCCGCTCCGCGCGCTCCGGACGGTCCCGTCACCGGTTGTGTTCGTGGACGGCCTGCAGCGTCGCCGCCAGTTCCGCCGTGACAGCGGCGTGGATCCGCTCGCCCTTGTCGGCCGTCGCGGCCTCCGGCGCGCCGATGGCTCCGGTCTCGGAGTAGTCCTCGAACGGCCGGTAGACCGACAGCGGTCCCCCGTCGAGGAGGTCCTGTCCCGCCCGCTCGTAGTGTTCGTCCCAGAGCGCCGCCTCGCGCTCGGACGGGTCGGCGACGAGTTCGGGACGGAGATACAGCATCAGCGACGTCTCGAACTCGCCGCCGTGGGCCATCCCCCCGGTGTCGCTGTCGCGTAACTCCCCCACGGTGTCCGTCGCCAGTTCGAAGTAGGTCGTGCCCGACACCTCCGCGTCCGTCCGCGAGCCGACCGTGCTGACCACGGCGTCGATCATGGGGGTGTTCCCGCCGTGACCGTTGACGAAGACGGCGGCGTCGAAACCGTTGTCCAGCGCCGTCCCGGCGACGTCCTCCAGCAGGGTCCGCATGTGCTCGAACTCGAGCGAGAGGGTGCCCCCCAGCGAGAGATGGTGTGGCGAGAACCCGCTCCAGACCGGCGGGGTGACCACCACGGGGACGTCGTCGGCGACCCGCTCGACGCCGCCGTCCACGATCGCTTCGACCAGGATCGTGTCCGTCGCCACGGGGAGGTGGTGGCCGTGCTGTTCCACGCTCCCGACGGGAACGACCACCAGCGAGCCGTCCTGCGCGGCGATCCGCTGGATCTCGCGGTACGGCAGGCCGGCCCACTCGTAGGGGGCCGTCCCGAGCCCGCTCCCGCTCATGACTGGGCCGGGTCCGTCACCCGTCGGTCGCCGTCGATCGGAACCCGCTCCCCGTCGGCGCCGAAGAAGTGTGCGTCCGCCCGGTCGAAGGCGAGCCCCACGGTGTCACCCCGGGAGGGACGCGTGTCGCTGTCGACCCGGGCCGTGATCTCCGAGTCGCCCGCCGGCGGCCGCAGGTAGAGGAAGTTGTCCGACCCCATCGGCTCGACGACCTTCACGACGGTCTCGATGTCCCCGTCCTCGGCGACCACGAAGTCCTCCGGCCGGACGCCGAGGGTGTAGTCGCCGTCCGGCAGCCCCCCGGAGAACTCGGTCCGGAACCCGGGACCGTCGATCTCGATGCGGTCGTCGCCCCCGCCGACCGACACCTCGAAGAAGTTCATCGACGGCGAGCCGATGAACCCTGCGACGAACTCGTTGTTCGGCTCGTCGTAACACTCCTCGGGGGGCGCGACCTGCTGGAGCTCTCCCCCGTCGAGCACGGCGATCCGGTCGCCCATCGTCATCGCCTCCGTCTGGTCGTGGGTGACGTAGACGGTCGTGACGCCCAGTTCCTCCTGGATCTCCTGGAGCTCCGTGCGCATCTGGGTGCGGAGCTTGGCGTCCAGGTTCGACAGGGGTTCGTCCATCAGGAACACCTCCGGGTCGCGGACGATCGCCCGGCCCAGCGCCACCCGCTGTTGCTGGCCGCCCGAGAGCTGTTCCGGCCGATCGTCGAGCAGATCGGGGATCTCCAGCATCGTCGCGGTCTCCTCCACGCGCCGGTCGATCTCGGCGTCGTCGATCTCGTCCGAGAGCCGGAGCCCGAACGAGAGGTTCTCCCGGACGGTCATGTGCGGGTAGAGCGCGTAGTTCTGGAACACCATCGCGATGTCCCGGTCCTGTGGCCGGACGTCGTTGACCAGCTCGTCGCCGATCTCGATCTCTCCGTCCGTGGCCGTCTCGAGCCCGGCCATCATCCGGAGGGTCGTCGACTTCCCACAGCCCGACGGGCCGACCACGACGAGGAACTCCCCGTCCCGGACGGTCAGATCGAGCCGCTCGACGGCGAGCACCTCCTCGTCGTAGACCTTCGTGATGTCGCTCAGCCGTACCCTGCTCATGGCGGTGTGAGTACCGTTGACTCCCCACAGTGAATAAGCCTTCGTGTCCGTTCACCCGGCGACCGGGCGGGCCCGGCGGGCGTCCGGGGACCGACCGGTGTTCGACCGAGCGTCCGACCCTGGCCGATCACGTCGAGCGTCCGGCCCCGGACGAGTCCGTCTCAGACCAGGTCCGACTCCTGGATCCGTCGGACCGCTGCCGCCACCCGATCCTCGTCCTCCGGCGCCAGATCCACCAGCGGCGGTCGGACCGGGCCGCCGTACCGACCGACCAGGTCCAGCCCGTGCTTGACCGCGGGGACGTTGTTCGCCGCGGCCGCGTCGTTGTCGGCGCCGGCCTCGTCCCGGATGTCCTCGTAGGGGGAGACCAGATCACGGACGGCCAGCGCGCGCTCCCAGTCGCCGCGCTCGACGGCCTCCTGCAGCGCGAGCGGGGCCGACGGGACGACCGAACCGACGCCGGTCGTGAACCCGGCGGCTCCCTCTAAGGCGAACGCGGGGGCGTACCGCTCCGCGATGCCGGTGGTGAAGGTCACGTCGCCCGGTGCCTCGCGGACGGCGGTCGCGAAGGCGTGGACGTCCGGGACGGCGAACTTCACCCCGACGACGTCCTCCAGTTCGGTGAGTTCGAACAGCGCCTCCCGGGGCAGCGACGGGCCGCGCTTGTACAGGACGACCCCCAGATCGGTCGCCTCGACGATCCGGCGGTAGTGTTCGACGACGCCCCGGCGGTGGGTGTAGGTGTGGTCCGGGGCGTGGATCATCACCCCGTCGGCCCCCGCGTCGGCACACGCCCGGGCCTGTGTGACCGCTCGACGCGTGCTCCCCCCGACGCCGCCGACCACGGCGGCCTCGTCGCCCGCCGTCGCGACGGTCGCTTCGACCACGCGCCGGAGTTCCTCGTCGGTCAACGAGTGAAACTCGCCGGTGTTGCCGCCCGGGATGATCGACCGCCCGCCGGCGTCGACGATCGGCCCGACGATACCCGGGATCTCGTCGTACAGCACGCGTCCGTCGGTCTCGTCGAACGGCGTCGGCGTGGTGAACGACACGCCCGCCAGCCGATCACGCAGTCGTTCGTGACTCACGGTCACCGTCTCGCCGGCTGCGGTGTTAATCCTTTCCACGGCGTCGGCCGGCGGGGACCCGGAGACCTCGAACTACCCGTCCTCGCCGGGCACGTCGGCCGGTGTCACCCCGAACCCGGGCTCCGGCGACGGTCTGAGCGAGCCCTCTAGGTACTCGAGGCCGTCGGTGGCACCGCTCTCGTACACCAGCGGTCCGACGAGGTCCGAGGGCCGGGACACCCTCGGCGAGGCGGCGCCGAGGGCCGCGGCGGCCGCGGTCCCCGGACCCAACTCGAGCGTGCTGCCCAGTCGAGCCTCGACGCCCGCCGACGCCGCGACCGAGAGCACCCGCTCCGCGCGAGCGATCCCGCCCCCGCACACCTCGACGGTGAAGACGTCGACGGCGTCGGCCGCGGCGAGTTCCACCCCGAACGCCGGGTCCAGCACGTGCTCGAACACCGGCGTGTCGACCGCGCCCCTGACGGCGGCCAGCTCCGAGGCCACCAGCGGCGTGTCGTAGTAGTGGCCCGACGGCTCCCTCTCGCCCCGGTGACCGACGGGCGTCTCGACCCCGTCGATCCCGACGTCCTCGAACCGTTCGATCGCCTCGACGGCCTCGTCGAGACCCCACACCCCCTGTGCGTCGAGGAAGACGTCGGCGCCCTCGCCGGCGATCTCGCGAACGGCCCGAACCCGCTCCAGATCCACCGTCAGCGGCGCCTCCCCGACCTTCAGTTTGAACGCCGAGAACCCGGCCTCGGCGCGGTCCCGCACCTCCTCCCGGAGCGCGTCCAGCGCCGCCGGGTCCTGGCGCGTGAACACGACCCAGCACAGCGGCACCTCGTCCCGCCCGCCGCCCAGCAGTCGGTACGCCGGCAGGTCGTACCGCCTCGCGACCAGGTCGTGCAGCGCCGTGTCCACCGCAGACAGGATCAGTTGCTGGAACGAGTGAAAGTCGACCGGCCCGAGGTCGACCGCCGACCACATCTCGTCCACGAGTCGGTTGAGGTCGCGGGGATCCTCGCCGACGAGGAACCCCTCTATCGCCGCCTCGATCCGCTCGACGGCCGGCATCTCCTCCGGTCGCTCGACGTCCGACGCCTCGCCGACGCCGACCGACCCGTCGTCGCCACGTAACGACAGCCACACGAAGACGCTCTCCTCCGCGGTCTTGACGGCGGTGGAGTGGCCGACCGCACGCCGTGCACGCACCACCTCCGCACTGACGTCTGTGATCTCCATCGAGTCGGGGTTACTCCGGCGGGGGTCCTGTACCTGTCGCCGCCGGTGACACGCGCCGCTCGCCGCCGTCGGTCGCGAGCCTCGTCTCCCGTGTGGCGCTCTCCCGGCTCGCACCGCGTGGCACTCCACCTCCCGTCTCGTCGACAGCTCTCGCGTCGACATCGAATTTGACGATACCAAAAACTACATTATCGAGCGGACGAACCGCCGCGTGTGACCGACAGAAACCCGCGCCGGATCAAGGCGGTCGACCGGGCCCTGGACGTCCTGGAGACCCTCCGCGAGACGAACGGGAGCACGGTGACGGAGATCGCCGACGAGATCGATCTCTCCCCCGGCACGACCCACACCTACCTCTCGACGCTGCAGGATCGGGGGTACGTGGACCGGGACGACGGCGAGTACCGCCTCGGGATGTTCGTGCTCCCGCTCGGCGAGTACGTGCGCACCGACTCCCGGCTCTACCGCGCCGGAAAGCCCGTGCTCGACGATCTGGCCGACGAGACCGACGAGACCTCGCACCTGGTCGTCGCCAGCCGGGGGAAGGAGATCCCGCTGTACGAGCGGTTCGGCGCCGAGGCGGTCGGCGAACGGCTCTACGAGGAGAACAAGGCCACCCCCAGGCCGAACCTGCACTGCTCGGCGGCCGGGAAGGCGATGCTCGCACACATGGACGAGTCCCGTCGCGAGGGGATCCTCGAGGACTACGGCTTCGCCGAGCGGACGGAGTACACGATCACCGACGAGTCGGCCCTCCGCGAGGAACTGGAGCGGATCCGCGACCGCGGCGTGGCCTTCAACGACGAGGAACAGGTCCGTGGCCTGCGGGCCGTGGGAGCCCCGGTGATCGGGGACGGACGGGTCGAGGCGGCGGTGAGCCTCTCGGCCCCCGTGAGTCGGCTCGAGGGGACGCGCTTTCGCACCGACTTCCCCGACCGTGTCCGCCAGGCCGCGAACATCGTGCAGGTCAACCTGGCCACCGCCTGAGTCGCGATCGGACGGTTCGGGTTCTCGGACGTTGGTCTATCGTCGAACCGCGCGAATCTTTTGGAATCGTCAAAGTCGCAGTCGGCCGAACGGGACGGAACCGCGCCGCTCGCGGAACCGGCGGAGCCGGTCACGTCGGTCCCAGCAATTATGTTAATCGCTCACTATCCCCGATCCGTGCAACACTCCCGTCTCCTGTTCGTCGTCGCGCTCGCCGTCGTGCTGGCGGGGTGTGCCGGCCTCGCGGACCGGGAGACACGGGAGACCGAACGACTCACGCCGGTTCCGGTCGGTGACGGCGCGACCGCGGGGACCGCCGTCCCGGAGCCCGTGCCGGAGGAGCTACTCCCCCCGGGCGTCGCGGCGACGGGCGACGTCGACACCGCGCGACTGGCGCGTGCTCACGGACGTGCGCTCGACAATCGGACGTACACGCTGCGGTACCGACGCACCGAGCGGAGTCCCACCGGCGTCTCCGAGAACATCACGCGGGTCGTCTACCACGGGTCCGACCGGACGCTCGTCCGCAACTACGCCTCCAGGACCGGTCTGAACCGGAGCTGGTTCCTGACGGAGAGAGACGGCTACCGACGGACCGCGAGCGCCGACGGGACGACGGTCGCCGAGGTCGCGTTGCGGCGCGGCGACGGACGGTTCGTCCAGCCCGGGTCGCTGCTCACCCAGGCGCTGTCGGGCCGGAACGCGAGCGTCAGCACCGTTCGCGACGGCGGCCGTCGCTTCGTCCGCCTGTACGTGCCCCCCGGGCCGCGGCCGCCGCCGACCAGACTGTTCCGCGTTCGACAGTTCACCGCCACGGCGTACGTCGCTCCCGACGGCTACGTCCGGAGCCTCGACGTCGCGTTCACCACCCGTCGGAACGACGTCACGTTCCGTTTCGAGTACGTCGACGTCGGATCGACGCGGGTGACGGTCCCCGAGTGGGTGCGGGAGCGACGGTCGGAACCGGACGCTTCGCCGTGACGATCCGTCGACAACCCGACGCTCTCCGGGGTTCGATCGCGGTCGACCCCTGGACCCCCGCCCGCCTCCGCCGACGACACCCGGCGCGCGAAGCCGTCGGTTCGGAAAGCTATTACAACCTTACAGCTGTCACGCATCCGCCGTCGCTCGGTCGACGCGGTCCGTGGCGCGAGCGTCTCCCCCGGACGCTGTGGCTGTTTCACCGGAGCGGGAACGGTCTCGACGGGGCCGAGCGTGTCTCGTCGCTCTCTCACGGAACGAAGAGGCTCTCTGGCACCGTCGACAGGAAAGAGTCGAGCAAACGACGCTGCTGACACGTAAAAAAGAGCTTCGAGACCTCGATACGCGATTCGACGTGTCTATCTCGTCCAAAGGCGGCATAAGCGACAGATATGTCACCTGGTTCGGACAAAGTGAGAACAAACGGGGCGAAGGTGTGATCCGGACCGGATCGTCACCCGAGCACCGCCGCCCACTGCATCCGCTCCCGACCGAGGTGCCACGGTGACCCCGTCGAACCGGCATCCGGTGGTCCGTGTCGGCGGGAGGAGAGTCCGTCGACGGGCCCACGGTTCCGGCCGCGGGTGTGTGACACAGGCGACGGAGGACGACTCGCCGGTGGCGCTCGACGCCACGGACGGCACCGAGCGGTGGCGAGTCTCGCTCGCGTCCGGGGAAAATGCCCACCACCGAACGCGGCGGCTCGCGACCGCCGGGCCGGTCGTCGTCACGCCGGAGAAGCCGGGGGTCGACGAGCCGGCCGAGACGGTCGCCGCCGACCGGGAGAGCGGCGGACGGCCGGTCACGCTGGCCGACTGACCGGTCGACAGAAGGGTCCGCGCGTCGCCACGGCCGGCGACGAGGTCGTCTCGAAGCGGTACTCCCCCACCGGGAGACGGGCGTCCTCGCCGGGCGTGGCGTACAGGTCGACCGGTCGTTCGCTCGACGCCC
Source organism: uncultured Halobacteriales archaeon (assembly GCA_964569925.1). Classification (GTDB taxonomy): domain Archaea; phylum Halobacteriota; class Halobacteria; order Halobacteriales; family Haloarculaceae; genus CAZMWG01. The sequence continues at coordinate 22,769 of CAZMWG010000026.1, forward strand.
CGGGGTCGATCCCGAACGTCCGGTACTCCTCGGTCACGGCGATCCCCTCGGTGAGCCGCCAGCAGCCGGGCTCCGCGGGGTAGTCGGCCCCCTCGTCCGCCGTCCTGGGCGGGAGGAAGCGGAGCGCGCCGGCGGTGTCGGCGACGTACTCGAAGTGGACCGCCCGTCCCTCCCCGACCGTCACCGCTCCGTCGCCGGTGTTGGTCGGCGTCGTCCGGAGCCGTGGCGGGTCGTCCGTCGTCGCGGCCTCGCGAGCCACCGCCACGGTCGGCTGGACCGGATCGTCGACCTCGTCGTCCGTCGAGACGATACTGACACCGGGCCCGCCCGTCCCCGCCGGGCGCGTTCCGCCGGAGGGCGCGCCCACACAACCGGCGAGACCACCCGCTAACACGGCTCCGAACCCTCCGAGGTAGCCTCGTCGCGTCGGGCACATGTCAGATACGTGTCTGTGAGGGTCTATCATAGTACCCGGTGTCGATACGCTCCGTACGTCGAACGGAGACGGAGGGACGACCGGACACCGCGACTCTACGCCGATCGATCTCTGTACGCTCGGTAGAGAGACACCGTCACGATCACGAGGGCGACGAGAACGGTCCCCCAGACGACCGGACTGAACCTGCTCACGAGCCCGCCTCCTCGGACGTCGAATAAGTGCCTTGGGTTGTCAGGTTCGGCGATCCGCCCGACGCCTGTTCCGGCGAGAGGGGTGTCGACACGCCATGATCCCGGCAGGGTGATGCCGTCGGGACGGCGGAGCGGGGAGGGCCGTGGAGCGATCGAGCGACGTACAAACGTGAAGTGGCCGTGACGCGCACACACCGGCATGGCCGACGAGGAGGTCGACGACGTGGACAGAGCGATCCTGTACGCCCTCCAGGAGGACGCTCGAAACGTGTCGTCCGGAGACATCGCGGAGCGGACCGGCACCTCCGACAGCACCGTCCGCAAGCGCATCCAGCGCCTCGAGTCCGACGGCGTGATCAGGGGGTACCGCGCCGACATCGACTACCAGCGGTCGGGCTACCCGCTCCGGATGTTGCTCCACTGTACCGCCGAGATCCCCGACCGCGGCGACCTCGTGCCGGACATCCTGGCCATCGACGGCGTGGTGTCGGTCCAGGAACTGGTCACCGGCGAACGGAACCTCCTCGTGACCGCGGTGGGTGAGACGGACGGCGACATCACGCCCGTCGCCCAGGAACTGCTCGACATGGGACTGACCGTCGCCGACGAGGTCCTCGTCCGGACCCACGAGACGACGCCCTTCGGC
>CAZMWG010000027.1:0-23959 GCA_964569925.1 uncultured Halobacteriales archaeon
GTTGCTGTCGGACCGAGATCGGGAGCTCCCTATCGGGCCGGCGGCGGCCTGACGCGACCGGTTGCCGATCGACTTTTCTATCTCGACATCGTCTTTCTGTTGTTCAAGACCCAAAATTCGGAACCAAAGTCAGATTAAGATCACCATAGTCGCACTTTTAGCAGTGAAGAAGGTATCACGGTAGCAGAAAGGGATTATCTGGAATCCGAAAGCGCTCGTCCGTTTCCACCCGATCGTTCTCCGGCTGGGACGAACCGGTCTCGTGTCGCCGCGGAGTTCCCGGCGGCGGACCGTCAGCGGGCGGTCCAGCCGCCGTCGACCGACAGCACGGAGCCGGTGACGAAGGATGCGGCGTCGGACGCGAGGAAGACGGCCGCGCCGGCGACCTCCTCCGGGTCGTCGAACCGCCCGAGCACGTGTCCTTCGCACGCGGGTGGGGTCAGCGCCGATCCGGACCTGTAGTGGGGGTTCGAACCCGATCGGAGATCCGAACGCCGGCGCTGGCCTCCGGGCATGAGCTACACCTCCCCGGTCGGTCGTAACGACAGTACGCGCGTTATTCGACGGTCCGCGTCGGACAGGGGTACGGTTTATTGGGGACGGAATAAAGGAACAGTGTTGAACCGGTGACGCTCCACCCGGCGGCGGAACTAAGTGTCGGCCACCCGGCCCGAGAGGCATGACGGAGCTCCACCCGGACGCGGCGGCCCTGCTCGAGGACCGGTCGGATCCGGTGCCCCCGACCTACGCCCTCTCGGTCGAGAGCGCCCGCGAGGGGCTCGCCGACCTCCTCGGCGACGAGCCGACTGTCGACGTCGGGGCGACCGCCGACGTCTCGATCCCCGGACCCGGCGGGGTCTCGACCTCGCTCCCGGTCCGGATCTACGAGCCCGCCGGGGCGACGGCGCCGTACCCGACGACGGTGTACCTCCACGGCGGCGGCTGGACGCTGGGCGGGCTCGACACCCACGACGCGGTCTGTACGCGACTGGCCGAACGGGCCGGCTCGTTAGTCGTCGCCGTCGACTACCGTCGTGCGCCCGAACACCCGTTCCCCGCGGCCGTCGAGGACGCCTACGCGGCCGTCGAGTGGGTCGTCGCCCACGGCGACCGGATGGGCGCCGACCCGGACCGGCTCGCGGTGGCCGGCGACAGCGCCGGCGGCAACCTGGCCGCCGTGACGGCGCTGCTGGCCCGCGACCGCGACGGGCCGGCGATCGCCCGCCAGGCGCTCCTGTACCCGGTGGTCGGCGCGGCGCCGCTCGCGTCGTTCCCCAGCCGCGAGGAGAACGCGCGGGGCTACCTGCTGGAGAGCGCGACGATGGACTGGTTCCGCGAGCGCTACCTCGACAGCGCGGTCCACCTCCGGAACCCCTGTTTCGCGCCGCTCCTGGGCGATCTCGCGGACCTCCCGCCGGCGACCGTCGTCACCGCCGGCTTCGACCCGCTGCGCGACGAGGGGATCGCCTACGCCGAGAAGTTGGAGTCCGCCGGCGTCCCGGTCGAACACCGCCACTACGAGCGACAGATCCACGGGTTTGCGGCGGTCCCGGGCCGGATCGGGCCCGGCGACGCCGCCCTCTCGGCCGTCGCGGGGGACCTGGCCGACGCCTTCGACGGCTGACCCTTTGCCCGCCCACGAGCACACCCACAGAACTATCAGAACCCGTGTGCACGGTAGCGGCATGCACGCACTGGCGAAGACGGAGCGGACGGCGGGCGCGATGGAGATCGTCGACCGGGACCGACCCGAGGCCGGGCCCGGCGAGGCGGTGATCGAGATCGACCACGCGGGGCTCTGTGGCAGCGACGCGGGGATCTACGAGTTCGAGGCGGCCTTCGACCGGATGGACCTCCCGACGGTGCTGGGCCACGAGTACGCCGGTCGGGTCGTCGAGGTCGGCGAGGGGGTCGATCTGTCGGTCGGGGACCGCGTCGTGGAGCGGCCGATCCGTGGCTGTGGCGACTGCTATCAGTGTTCCAGCGGCTCGCCCAACGTCTGCCGGGACGCCGCGATCACCGGCGTCGACCACGACGGCGCCTACGAGCCGTACCTGGCGGTGCCGGCCGACGCGCTCCACCCGATCCCGGACGGCGTCGACCGGCGGATCGCTGCGACCGCCGAACCCACCAGCGTCGGCGTCCGGGCGGTCGCACACAACTCCCGGGTGTCGGCCGGCGACCGCGTGCTCGTGGAGGGGCCCGGACCGATCGGCCTCCTGACCGCGCAGGTCGCCGCCGCCCAGGGCGGCACGGTCGTCGTCTCGGGCGTCGGCCGGGACGCCGCCTACCGGCTCCCGCTGGCCGAGGACCTGGGCTTCGAGGCGATCGACGTCGCCGAGACCGACCTGGAAGCACGGACCGACGCGATCACCGGCGGTCGCGGGTTCGACGTGGTCTTCGACACCACCGGCCACCCCTCGGGGCTCACCTCGGCCGTCGACGCCGTCCGCAAGGGCGGCCAGATCGTCCTCGTGGGACAGACCGGCACGACGGAGATGCCCTACTCCCCGCTGGTGCGGGGCGAGGTGGACCTCCAGTGTTCGTACGCCTCGACCTACGAGGAGTTCGACCGGGCGTTCCGGCTGTTCGAGAGCGGCGCCGTCGACCCCGAGCCGCTGATCGACGAGCGGTTCTCGCTGACCGACGCCGACGAGGCCTTCGAGACGTTCCTCGCCGGCGAGACCTGCAAGCCGCTGTTCGACGTCTCCGAACTGCGGGACTGACCGCGGCGGGACTCCGGCCATGCGCCCTCGCGAGCCCGGACGGCCGGTCCCGGAGCCGTCTCCCGACCGACCCGATCCGGGGCCCCGGAACCGGCCGGTTCCGGGGTCGTTCCCGTGACGACGTAAGCTCTTTGTGAACATCTCCCGTGTCACCGGTATGAACGGTCAGGCCAGGAACCCGGTGTCGTCGGTCGAGACGGCGTTCGAGGTGGTCGACGCGCTGATGGAGCTGGACGGCGCGGGGGTGACGGAGCTGTCGACACACCTCGACCTCCCGAAGAGCACCCTCCACAGCTACCTCAGCACGCTCGAACAGGAGGAGTACGTCGTCCAGGAGGGGTCGACCTACCGGATCGGACTGCGCTTTCTCGAACTCGGGACGTTCGGCCGGGAGAGGTACCCGTTGTACCGCATCGCCCGCTCGGAGGTGGACACGCTGGCGGAGGAGACGGGCGAACTGGCGAACCTGCTCGTCGAGGAGCACGGCTGGGGTATCTACCTCCACCGGGCGCGGGGCGAGGACGCCGTCAGCGTCGAGCCCCGGATCGGGACACGGGTCCACCTCCACAGCACCGCGATGGGGAAGTCGATCCTCGCACACCTCCCCCGCGACGCGGTCGAGCGGATCGTCGACCGACGCGGGCTGCCCGCACAGACCGACCGGACGATCACCGACCGCGAGGCGCTGTTCGAGGAGCTCGCGTCGATCCGCGAGCGGGGGTACGCCGTCGACGACGAGGAACACCACGACGGGCTGCGCTGTGTGGCCGCGCCGGTCACGAGCGACGCCGACAGGGTGCTGGGGGCGATGAGCGTCGCCGGCCCCACCAGCCGGCTCCGGGGCGACCGCTTCGAGCGGGAGCTCCCCCGGCTGCTCCGCGAGCGGGTGAACGTCGTCGAACTGAACGTCTCCTACTCCTGACCGGCCGACCGTGTCGGTTCAGCGATCGACGGGCCGGTGCCGGACGGTCGGGCGCGAGTCCGGACCGCCGGCTCAGCCCGACCGGTCGCGGGCGGCGGCCATCCGGACGGCGACGTCGACGGCGTCGAGCAGACTCCGTTCCGAGGCCACCCCCTCGCCGGCGATGTCGAACGCCGTCCCGTGGTCGACGCTCGTCCGGACGATCGGCAGCCCGATCGTCGCGTTCACGCCCGAGACCTCGTTCCCGCCCGCGAAGCCCAGCGTCTTGATCGGGATGTGGCCCTGGTCGTGGTACATCGAGACGACACAGTCGAAGGCACCCTCCGCCGCGCGGACGTACACCGTGTCCGGCGGCTCCGGGCCGACGGCGTCGATCCCGGCGGCCCGCGCGCGCTCGACCGCCGGTTCGATCTCCGTGGTCTCCTCGTCGCCCATCAGCCCCCCGTCGCCGGCGTGTGGGTTCAGCCCCGCCACCGCGACCGTCGGCTCCGCGACCCCCAGGTCGGCCAGCGCGTCGGCGGTCAGTTCGATCGTCGTCAGCACCCGCTCGGTGGTCACGAGGTCGCAGGCCTCCCGCAGCGGGACGTGCGTGCTCACGTGGGTCACCCGCAGGTCCGACTCGACGAGCATCATCGCGTAGTCGTCCGTGCCGGTCCGCTCCGCGAGCAGCCCCGTGTGGCCGGCGTGCTCGCTGCCGGCCAACTCCGTCGCCTGTTTGTTGATCGGCGCGGTCACCAACGCCTCGATCTCGCCGTCGATCGCCAGGTCGATCGCCCGCTCGACGTACGCCAGGCTCGCGGCGCCGTACTCGGCCCGGACCTCCCCGCGGGTCAGCGAGTCGGCGTCGACCGCGTCCTGGTCGAGCACCGGGATCACCCCCGGGGCGTCCGTCGCCTCGTCGACCGCCCCGATCCGCTCGACGGTCAGGTCGGCGCCGACGACGTCGATCGCGGCGTCGATCACGTCCGCGTCGCCGACGACCACCGGCCAGCTGTGCCGGCACAACGCCGGGTAGCCCGCCGCGACGATCTCCGGTCCGATCCCCGCCGGATCGCCCATCGTGACGCCGACGGTCGGGCGCGTGTCGCTCATCGCCGGGACCCTACCGCGTCGAGGCAGTTAACGATGGCCGCATCGCCGCCGAACCCGCCCGCCTTCGTCGCGACCGCCAGCCCGTCGGCCGCGCCGCCGCGGACCCGTCCCAGCGGGATCCCCGTCTCGACCCCCTCCGGGGCCAGGTCGACCGTCGTCGCCTCCAGCGCTCGGAGCCCCGCCACGGCCACGTCGCCGCCGGTGAGCACCAGTCCGGACGGCCGCGTCCGCCGGACGACCGCGGCGGCGACCGCGGCGAGTCCCTCCGCGACGCGGTCCGCGGTCGCCGACGGGTCCAGCCCCCGCTCCCGGCCCGCCGCGACGGTCCGCTCGACCGCGGCGCGATCGGTCGCGCCCGTCAGGACCGCCGGGCGACCCGACTCGATGCGGTCGACGACTCCCTCGACGGCGTCGGTCGCTCCCGCCGGCGGGTCGTCGGGCCCGTCCCTCCGAGCCCCGTCTCCGCCGCGGTCCAGCAGCACCGCCCCCTCGACGGCGACGATCCGGTCGGCGTCGACGCGGTCCAGTTGTGCGAGCGTGGTCTCGCTGACGCTCCCGACGACCCCCAGCGGTCCCGCGTGGCCGGGGGACGACGGCGAGTCGTCGGTCGGGCCGGCGGATCCGGCGTCGCTCGCGTCGGCCTCGTTCCGCTCGCCCCCGCCCTCCTCGACGGCGACGTGGGCCGCCAGCCCGCCGCTGCCGACGTACAGCGTGTCCCGGTCCGCTCCCGCGTCGGCGATCGTCGCGAGGTGACGCTCGGTCGTGGCGTCGGCGACGACGACCGGCGCCGCGTCGTGGTGGGCCACGGCCTCGTCGATCGCCCTCCCGGTCCGATCGACCCCGGCCTCGACGGTCGCGACCGGGAGCCGCTCCACCGGAGCGTCCGCGGGACCGAACAGCGCGGCGAGGTCGGCGGTCGCCGGCCCGTTCGCGTCCGCCCCGTACTCCGTGTCGGTCACGGGGGTCCCGTCGACCCGGTGCACGCCGTCGACCGTGCGCCGGCCCGTGGCCGGGAACACGGGCGCCACGAGCGCCAGGTCGGCGTCCCCGGCGGCGAGCGCCGCGGTCGTCGTCGCCGCGACGTTCCCCCGGAGCGTCGAGTCGATCTTGAGGTACGTGACCGCCGGCGACAGCGCGTCGACGGCGTCCCGGACCGCCCGCCTGGCCGTCTCCGGATCGGCGTACCGCGTGTCGGTGTCGGTCGCGACGACGGTCCGCTCCGGTGGGGACGGGTGCGGGACCTCCGGGAATCCCGCCGGCGTCACGACCACGGCCGTTCCGTGTCCCCTGGCGGCGAAGCCCGCGGCCGTGTCCATCGCTCCCGTGAGGTCGTCGGCGACGACGCCGACCGAGGGACGGGTCACGGCGTCACCCCCCGGTGCCACGCTTCGCGTGGCGGCGGGCGACCGTGCCGACTGGTGCGTGATCGGTTCACGAACGTCCGGTTCGCCCCCGGCGGGTCTAACGCTTTCGTCCGTCGCGACCACAGCCCGAGACGCCCGGTCGGACCGATCTTTGAATGTCATATTTGAGTGTCTATTTCCTTTTTTGGATATAAAGAAGACAATTCTCATTGCAAACGACGGATTCTGAATATCGAAGGGGCCAGTACGTTAGCGGCTTCGATGAAAGAGCGCCAGGATGGATTTCGATTCTCTGAGATAGATACAGGTAATCCGCCAGCGTTCACAGATAGCGCTCGAAGCACTGGAGATGGTCACGTACCCGACGGCTCGCGCGGCCGTCGTCTCGGGAGTCTGCGGACCACCGTGACACGCGCCGAGTGAGGTCGGACATCGCGACACTGCTCGGACCGACGGTGAGAGATCGGTCCGCGTCGAGGGGCCAAACGTCGTCGCGGTTCCCGGTCGTCGCCGATCGGTACGTGCCGGACACGGAGAGTTCGTGCCGCGGAGCGGTACAGTCGGCCCGCCCCGATACTGTTCCGTGACAGCGGTGAACGGAGGGACATGAGCGAGGATCGGATCGTGGAGACGGTCGACCCCGAGTCGGCGTTCGCCGTGCTCGCCGACGGCACCCGGATCGAGATCCTCCGCGCCCTCTGGCGTGCTGACGATCACGAAGCCTCCTTCTCGGAGCTACGCGACGCCGTCTGTAACCCCGATTCCGGACAGTTCAACTACCACCTCGGGAAGCTCACCGACCGGTTCGTCGCCAAGGCCGACGAGGGATACCGGCTCACCTCCGCCGGCAGGCACGTCCACGGCGCTCTATTGGCGGGGGCGTACACGAAGACGGGAACGCTGGATCCCGTCCCGATCGAGGACCCCTGTCCGGCCTGTGGAGGCGACCGGACGTTCCGTTACGACGGCGGGGGAGCTAGCTTCGACCGTTCCGAGTGCTCCGTCGGCAGTTTCTTCGAGATCCCTCCGGGCGTGTTCGCCGGGTACGATACCGCGGAGTGGGGCGGAGATGGCGAGCGACCTCGGACTCGCGCTGGCACATCGGCCGGCCGTCGTCGCGTTCCACCACGACAACGGCGTGAACGTGGACGACGCGCCGCTCTCCCTCTTCCAGACGATCGACCCCGACGAAGCACGGATCCTCGACCGAGACCCGCTCCGGGCGGAAGTCACGTACGCCACCGACGACGGGACGCTGACGCTCACCGTCGACGAGGAGTTACGGGTCCGCGAACGGGACCGAACTGACAGGTGACCCGCCTCCTCCCACCGGGTGGCGTGGAGGCGGATCGACGCGGGCGGGTGCTCCCGCAGCGTCTCCGCCGACTCCGGATGATCGCGCTCGAAGTGTCACCGGGCGTCGGTGCCGCCAGGTCTCGTGACTCGAAGCCGGCGTCGAACGGCGGCGAGACGAGGTCCTCGACGGAACGGCGGTAGTACGTCGCCCTGTCGGCCCCTTCGTCCGGGCTCCAGACGACGTCGTAGCGCTCGGTCTCGGCGTAGTTCGGCGCACCCGAGCCGGTCTTCACCACCGCGTCGGGAGTGGTCCCGTCGCCGGTGATGGAATACTCCCCGTCGCGCACCACGCGGTAGTCGTGGACCGGGTCGTGCGTCGAGACGACGAGGTCACCGCCGTCGGCGAGGACACGAGCGAACTCGGTGACGGGAGCGGTCGGGTCTTCGAGGTGGGAGAGGACGTGTTGACGGAGGACGACGTCGACGCTGTCGTCCGCGACGAAGTCGAGCTCGTCACCGAGGTCGCTCCGCACGAACTCCGCGTCCGGGACGCTCTCGCCGCCGGAACCATCTCCTCGCTCGCGTCGACGCCGATCACGTCGGCGCCCCGCTCGACCAGTTTCGCGGTGTAGTCGCCCGAACCGCAGCCGGCGTCGGGGACGCGCCGGCCGGTCGGGTCGGGGAGCATCGCTCCGATCGACGGCCGGAGGAGTCGCTCCTTCGACGGAGACGTCGCTATCCGCTCCCAGTACGCCGCCAACTCGTCGTAGTGCTGCGCGATACGAGGGTCTGATCCTTCCATGGCGACCCTGCGAGGAGTGCTCCGAAGGAGACCACGCCGGGGGACAGGATCGCCGGCGACACGGTGGACGTGCGCTCTGTGTTCACACCTGTTTCGACCGTTCGTCGACCTGCCGAGTCTGATCGAACCCATCACCTCTCGTCGGCTGACGAAAACCGCCCGACGGCGAGGGTGCCGCTCGCTGACCTGTTGAACTCGAGATTTCGAGCGGATTTCTCGCTTCCCCATCTGCCGATTTCGGGACTCTCGTACGGGTGAGTGTCGATATCTCTGTAGGCCAGTGACCGGTCAGAAACCGAGTGGGCCAACGCGGATTTGAACCGCGAACCTCCCGGTTATCAGCCGAGCGCTCAACCTGATTGAGCTATTGGCCCGGGCGAGCGCGTCTCGTCGTATCCGAGGCGTACTGTTAAACGTTACTACTCGGACGCCGGCCGGCGATCACCCGTCGTCGCGGTCCTCGAAGTCGACGTCGGTCGCGGCGTCGCGGTCGAAGTTCCGGTCCCCGCCACCGCCGCCGGGACCCGAGCCGCCCGGTCCCGGACCCCGGGGCCCGCCGCGGTCGTCGTCGCCGCCCGGGAAGCCGCCGACGTACACCTGTCCGGTCGCGAACCCGCCGCTCTTGGCGTCGGCGTAGGGGGTGATCACGAACCGCTTGGCGGCCGAACGGATCGGCCAGCGGGTGAGCGGCACCGCGAACAGCAGCCCCAGCCCGTCGGTGACGAGCCCGGGCGTGAGGAAGAAGGCGCCGGCGGCGATCAGCAGGGCGCCGTCGATCAGTTCGTCGGTGGGCACCTCGCCGGTGGCCAGCTTGCGCTGTATCTCGCGGACGGTGTGACGTCCCTCCGCCCGGACTAGCAGCATGCCCAACAGCGCGGTAAGCACGACGAGCAACACGGTGAGCTGCCATCCCAGGAACCGGTCGGCCACCACGGCCAGCATCACCACGTCGAGCAGCGGGATCAGCAACAACACCGCGATCACCCGGAGCATACCCGGAGTTGCCCGCCCCGGCCCAAGCCCTTTTCGATGGTGCTCACGGCCCGCGACGGGCCCGGAGACGGGCTCGACGGCCCTCTCGCCCGCGAGTTTAAATCGGATCGCGACCTACGTGTCCACAGACCATGACGGCCGACCCCGTCTTCGACATCCCCGCCCGCCCGCGGCGGCGCTTCCCGGCGGCCGGCGGCATGGAGTACGAGGGTCGGACGCTGTTTCGCCTGCTCCCCGAGGACGAGCCCGGGTCCGGGCTCCGGGGGCTCGTCGCGGATCTGCTGGAGGCGGGGCCGTACCGCTACGGCGACTTCATGGACCTGCCGATGCCGCTGTGGCTGGTCAGGGACGAGGGGACCGGCGACGTGTTCCGGGTGTCGATCCGGGACGGCGCGGTCCGGCTGCACGTACTCCCCGAGACCGATCCCCCGGGCCTGCGGCGGTTCCACGAGCGGCTCGTCGAGGACTCCGGGACCGACTGGACGGTCGAGCGTCGGGTCGACCGCGCCTGACCCCGGGCCGGTGACACGTGACTCCGGACCGATCGCCCCTGATCCCGAGCCGGTGGCGTGTGACCCTGAGCCGACGAGAGTCCGGGAGCGGCCCGTTCTCGTTCCGAGGCCGTCGTCGGGGGCTCCCGAAACGTCTTGTCCGCCCCGGTCGTCCACCGGACCATGACGGTCTCCCGCGAGGTCGAACTCGAGGGCCACATCATCGACTCCGGGACGATGGGGGCCTGTTTCGGCATCGTCATGGACATGGGCGGGTCGTTCTCGGTCGAGGAGTTCCGGATCGGCCGCCACGAGACCGAGGAGTCCTACGCCCGGCTGCTGGTGGCGGCCGACGACCCGGAGACCCTCCGCTCTATCCTCCACGAACTCCACCAGAACGGCGCCAACCCGGCCGACCCGACGGACGCCACCCTGGAGCCGGCGCCCGAGGACCGCGTCGTCCCCGAGGGGTTTTACTCCACCACCAACCACCCGACGTACGTCCGCCACGACGGCGAGTGGCGCCGCGTGGAGAACGTCGAGATGGACTGTGCGGTGGTCGTCGAGGCCGGTGACGGGGCCGAGGCGGGCGACGAGCGGGGAGACGACGCCGAGACCGACGACGCGCCCCGCGTGTACACCAAGGTGCTCAACGCCGTCGAGGCGGGAGATCTGATCGTCACCGGGGAGACCGGGATCAGGGTCGAACCGCCCGCGCGTCCGCGGAACCGCGAGGGCACCTTCGGGTTCATGCGGGGCGGGGTCTCCTCCGAGCGACCCTCGGAGTCGACGATCCGGGAGATCGGCGACGCGGTCGCCGAGACCAAGCGCGAGGGCGGGTCGGTCCTCGCGGTCTGTGGCCCGGCGGTGATCCACACCGGCGCGCGGGAGGACCTCGCGCGCCTGGTGCGAGAGGGGTACGTCGACATGCTCTCGGCCGGCAACGGCTTCGCGGTCCACGACATCGAGCGCGACATCTACGGCACCTCGCTGGGGATGGACACCGAGAGCCTGGACCACCCGCGCAAGGGCCACAAACACCACATCTACGCCATCTCGGAGGTGATCCGGGCCGGGTCGATCCCGGAGGCCGTCGAGCAGGGGGTCGTCGGCTCCGGCGTGATGTACGAGTGTGTCCGGAACGACGTCCCCTACGTCCTGGCGGGGTCGATCCGCGACGACGGGCCGCTGCCGGACACGATCACCGACACCGTCGAGGCCCAGGACGCCATCCGCGAGCAGGCCCACGAGGCCGACATGGTCCTCATGCTCTCGACCCTGCTGCACTCGGTCGCCGTGGGCAACTGTCTGCCCTCGACCACGCGGGTCGTCTGTGTCGACATCAACCCCGCGACGGTGACCCAACTGCTCGACCGGGGCTCCGCGCAGGCGGCGGGCATGGTCACGGACATCGGGACGTTCGTGCCGCTGTTGGCCGATCACCTGCTGGAGGGGTGAGAGGACGCGAGCGCCCGCGGGCGCTCGCGCTTTTTCGCCCACGTTTTTCGAAGAGCGGTGGCCGAGCGCGGCGAGGCCACCCGACGTGAAAAAGGTGGATTCTGGCACCTCGTGGTGCTGTCGGCCGATCACCTGCTGGAGGGGTGAGAGGACGGTCGCGTCCGTCGGCCGGCCGACGGGCGTCTGACTGAGGTTCATACTCCGGGGCCCGGTAGCCGTCGTCCATGGCGGGGTCTCTCGACGGCGACGGGTTCCGGATCGACGCCGACAGCTTCGAGGCGTTCGTCCGGCCGGCGCCCGGAACGCGACGGCCGCGGATCGATCGGTGGTTCGAGACCTGGGCGCGGGCGGGCGACTACTCGTCGATCAGTCGCTGAGCGATCCGGCGGGCGCCGACCGTCGGCGCCACGTCGGGCTGGTCGGCGGCGACGGCCTCGACCTCCCGCTCCAGCTCCTCGCTCAGCCGGCGCTCGAACTCCTCGACGATCCCCGGGATGCAGGCCATCCCGCCGGTCAGCACCACCGGCCGGTCGAGGGCGAGCTGGTAGACCTTCATGTAGTCGTTGGCCAGCTGCGGGAGGAAGGTGTTCGCCACCTCCTCGACGGCGTCGTCGAGGTAGGCGTCGACGGCGTCGGTCACGGACCGCTCGATGGTGAACTCGTGGGAGCCGCCGCCGGGCTGTTGGATGATGTCCGTGAACGGCTCGAAGTTCTCGAAGTCGGCGTGGGCCTCCTTGTACTCGCGGGCGGTCTGGGTGTCGATGTTCACCCGGCCCTGGGTCTCCTCCTCGACGTTGTTCGCGATGACGCGGTCGACCTCGGTGCCGGTGACGGCGCCGGTGGTGAAGGGGGCGAGCTGCTCGCCCCGGCGGTAGGCGGAGGCCTCCAGGTTGGTCGAGCCCATGTTGACCGCGACGAATATCTCGTTGATCGCCTCCAGTCCCTCGCCCAGCGCCGGGATGGCGCCACACAGCGACTCGGGGTAGCTCTCGACGAGGTGGGCCCCGATCCCGCTGTCCTCGATCACCGCACGGAGGTTCGCCAGCCCGCGCTCGTTGTCGATGGTCGGGATGGCGTAGACGACGGCGCTGTACTCCGGGAGGTCGTTCTCCTCGATGAGCGCCCGGAAGAAGGTCTTGGTCAGTTCGGCGCGCTCCTCGTCCTCCGGAAGCCCCGAGCGGAGCATGAACTGAACCCTGTCTGGGTACTGCTCGGCGGCCTCCTCGCCGTACAGCACCCGCTCCTCGCCGGTGATGGCGTCCTCGTAGGTCGCCAGACAGGTCAGCGTCCGGATGATCCGGTCGTCGTCCATGGGCCCGCCCGGCAGCCCGATCACCGTCCGGGTCGAGCCCAGCTTCACACCGATGGGGACCGCGGTCCCCGAGGTCCCCGCCGTGGCGGTCCCCTCGCCGGGGCTCTGCGTGTCCGACTCCGCCCCGTCGTTCGGGGCCTCCGCGTCGTCGCTACTCATACGAGGCTGCCTTCTGTCGGGGCGCTCATATAATCCCCGGTGAAAAAGCCGCGCTGGGATCGGTCAGGTCATCGCCTGGAGCTTCGCGACGTACACCAGGCTCAACATGTGGTCGTCCACGTCCAACTCGCCGCCGCCCGAGGCGCCGCCGTCGATGCCACGGAGGTACTCGGACAGTCCGGAGCGGACCTCCTCCGTGATCCAGTCGACCGAGACGTAGTAGTCGAGCGCCGCGTCGGCCCCCTGGTAGCCCGAGTGGACCAGCAGAAACTCGAGCCACTCGAAGATCACGAACTCGGCGGCGTAGGTCTCGGGCATCGAGACGAGGTAGGGCTTCTCGAGGCCGTCCCCGCCCAGGAAGGGGAGCAGTTCGCGGTAGAGGCCCGCGCGGAAGGAGTCGCCGGCCGCGGGCGACTCCCCCTCTGACTCCAACAGCTCCGCCGGGTCGACCTCCTCCTCCGGGTCCCGGCCGTCGCCCGGCCCGCGCTCGCGCTCGCGCGCCATGCGGCGCAGCTCGTCGAGGTCGTAGTCGCGCGGGTTGATCGTCATGAGACCGTCTTTCGACGGCTCGAACATAAAGATTGTACCCCGTCGGACGCCCGTCCGACGGACGCTCGCGCCCGTACGTGACTCCGAGTTCCGTCGCTGATAATCGGGGGCCCAGGTTTATGTGCCGAGCGCGGCGAGGACGTCACAGCGAAGCGGTCCGGGCGTCGACGGGACGGACCCGAACGGAGAGGAGGGCGCGATCCGGTCCCGACGAGGGACGGGTCGTCGTCGCGACGGTCACGGCCGGCGCCCGGACGGGAGACGCGGCACACGATCCGGGATCACAATGACCGAGGATCACGACGAACGGACGGACGGGAGCGACCCCGCCGACCGGACGACCGAGACGGAGGGTGAGAGCGCGGCGCGGGCCGCCGCGGAGCGAGCGGCGGCGGCCGCCAGCGCGACCGACGCCTCCGTCGGAGCGACGGGCGGGCTGTCGCTCGACGAACCGGAGCCGGCGCGGGCGGAACTGCCCGACGCCGAGACGCTGGAGTCGGCGATGGCCGGCGCCGCCGGGACCGACGCCGACGGCGCGTCCGGTTCCGACGCCGAGACGGGCCCGGGAACCCCGGCGGCGGCGCCCGGCGTCGAGACCGAGACCACCCGCGAGGAGACGACGCGGGTCCTCGAGTTCGCGCTCGGCGAGGAACTGTACTGTCTCGACATCGAGTACGTCGAGGAGATCGTCAAGCGCGACACGATCACCCGGGTCCCGAACACCCCCGACTACGTCGAGGGTGTCGTGGACCTCCGGGGCCAGATCACGACGATCCTCGACCCGAAGGCGCTGCTCTCGATCGACGACGCCGGGCCCGAACGGCTGATCGTCGTCTTCGACCCGGCGGCGTTCGAGGAGCAGGGCGCGGTGGGCTGGCTCGTCGACGAGGTCCGCCAGGTCGAGCCGGTCCCCGAGTCGGAGGTCAACGACCCCCCCGTCGACGAGGAGTACGTCAACGGGGTGGTCGACCGGGACGACGGGTCGGCCTTCGTCATCTGGACCGACCCCGGCGTGGCGATGGAACTCGCGACGGACGACGACTGAGGCCGAGTCTCCATCGCCGGTTAGTTGGGTCCCTCGTCATAGTCGTCCCTCGGACGGTCCTCCCGCCCGGAGACGCGGCTCTCCGCGAGGGTGCGCGTGCGCGGCGAGCGGCCGTCGACCCCGACATGCCCCGAGACACCCCCCACGAGACGACGGCGGAGCGAAGCGACGGGACGGCGGACGGCGCGGGCCCCGGACGGGTCACCGACCCCGAAGCCCTGCGCGAGACCGGGGTCCCGTTCCACGAGGACCGACAGGCCGTCGACGACGCCGCCCTCGACGCCCTGAGAGAGATGGACGACCTCGCGCCGACCGGCGTCCGGAACGACGCCGGCGAGACGCTGGTCCTCCGGATCGACGACGACTGCGCCCCGAAGGTGCCCTGTGCCGCCGTCGGTCCCGGCGAGACGTACGGCGGGGCCGCGGTCGAGTGGATCGAGCGACAGGCCGGCCTGACGGTCGCGGTCGACGGCGTCCGTGCGGTCCACCGTCTCGAGGCTCGCGCGGACGACGGCGACCGGACCGCCGAGCGATACTTCGTCGTCCTGGCGGCGACGCCGGTGGCCGGGTCGATCGACGACCGTCCGGCCGACGGCGCCGTCGCCGCCGAGTGGGTCGCCGGACTCCCCGAGGACGCGGAACGGGCGCCCGGATCGGACCTGTTCTTCGACTGATCGCGAGCGCCATCGGTCGGCCGCGGTCTGGCGAGCCGATCGCCCGCTCGGGCGGCCTAAACCGCCCTCAGAACAGCGCCTCGGACTCTTCGAGCACCCGCGCCGGGCCGCCGACCTCCCAGACGCGCGTGTCCACGCCGCAGTCGGCGACCGCGTCCTCGACGCGGTCGACGTGGTCGACGGTCGTGTTGACGTAGACGCTCGCGCCGGTGTCGACCGAGAAGTACACCGGGACGTCCTCGCCGCGCAGTTCCCGGACCGCGTTGAACACCTCGATCGTCCGGGGCTGCCAGTACACCCACCCGGAGGGCCCGGTCATCGTGGTGGCGGCCAGCGACAGCGAGTCGTGTTCGGCGACCTCCAGGGCCCGCTGTAGGTCCCCGCCCCGGAGCGCGTCGCGCATCTCCGCGATCTGTCCGTGGACGTGGGCCATCCGCGCGTCGAACATGTGGCTGTCGGCGGCCTCGGCGTGTGCCTCCTCGGTCTCCTTGTACGCGGGCACCTCGGCGGCGACGATCCGGAGGTCGTCGAACGCGTCGTCGGTCGGGATCCGCTCGGAGCGACAGTCCGCGTCGTTCATCCCGGTCCGGAGGTGTGAGAAGGCGCCGGTGACCGCGCGGGCGGCCGAGGAGGAGCCCCGGCGGGCCACCGTCGATATCTCCGGGCGGTCCATCTCCAGGCCGGCGGCCGCGACGAGCGCCGTCGCCAGCGCCGCGAACCCCGAGGAGGAGGAGCCGAAGCCGATGTTGGTCCGGAAGGAGTTGCGCGACTCCACGCGGACCCCCTCGTCGATCCCCGCCAGTTCCCGCACGTGGTCGACGACGGCGTCGATCCGCTCGGCCCCCCGTCCGGTGACGGTCCCGTCGTCGACGACGTACGTGTCGTCCTCGTGCCCGAAGGCGACGGTCGTCGTCGTGGCGCTGGGGGCCGTGCAGACGCTGATGCTGTCGTGGTAGGGGTGGCGCAACTCCTCGTCGCGCATCCCGTGGTACTTGACGAGTCCCTGGATCGGGTGGGCCCGCGCGGTGGCTCGCATACCGACTCCGAACGCTTTGGGTCACTTGGCCGTTGCGAACGGCCGACGACCGCGCCGGCCGTCCCCGCGTGGTCCCGGAAGCGAGGCGTCTAAGCCCGTCGAGTTCCGACCCTCGCTATGGACCGCCGTACGTACCTCCGAACGCTGGGGGCCGCCGGCGCGGCCGCCGTCGCGGGCTGTGTCTCGGGCTCCGCCGAGGGGGAGTTCGACGTCGGCATGACGATCCGCCGGTACGACCCGCAGACCCTCGAGGTCACCCCGGGGACGACCGTCGTCTGGAAGAACACCAGCGGCCGCGCACACACCGTCACCGCCTACGGCGACGGGTTACCCGACGGCGCCGACTTCTTCGCCTCCGGGGGCTACGACACCACCGACGAGGCCCGGGAGGCCTGGATCGGGGGCAACGGCGGGGCGCTCTACGAGGACGAGACCTTCGAGCACACCTTCGAGACGCCCGGCGATCACACGTACTTCTGTATCCCCCACGAGGTCGGCGGGATGGTCGGGACGGTGTCGGTGCGCGAGGAGTGACCGGCCCGCCGGCGTCGCCACTCGGCGGTCGGTCGGCGGAGAAGGGGTTTCTCGGCCCGGATCAGACGTCGACGGAGGCCTCCTCCTCGGCCGCGACCTCCTCGGGGCGGGCCTCGAGGGTGGCCTTCTGGATCTCCACCCGGCGCAGCGGGTAGATCGTCTTGGCCTCGCCGTAGATCGCCGAGGAGAGCCGGCCCTCGACGACGGAGTCGATCAGCTCCTCGAAGGTCCGCTCGCTGGCGGACTCCTCGACCAGGTCGATCATCGTCCGTCGGATCGCCTGCTCCTGGCTGGCGTCGGCGCTCTTGGTCGTGAACGACACGGGCTGGATCTGGACGCGGTAGTCGTCGGTCGTCAGCACCGTGACGTAGGCCGCGATCTTCGAGGAGCCCCGCCGGACGAGCGACCGCAGGTAGTCCCGCGTGAGTTCGTGCCGCACGAACTCCGCGTAGGCCGTGTCCGAGGCCACCTCGTTGATCTTGAACGTCAGCTTCGTGTTGTTCTCGCTGGCGTCGTTCTGCAGGTCGCCCAGCGTGGTCTCGATGGTCCGGCCGAGCACCTTCTCGGGCTCGTCCGCGACGGTCTGGCCGAGCTGTTCGCGGTCGAACTGCTCGGGGGCCATCACGTCGTACCACCGCTTCTGCTGCTTGCGTCGGGATACCGATCGTTCGCTCATGTGTCGTGTGTCTCCGTGGCGAGCCGGGCGGCCACCCGCAGGTTGACGAGGTAGTCGTCGACCGTGGCGGCCAGCCCGCTCGCCCGTTCTCGCTCGACGGTCGTCACGACGGCGTCGCCGTCGACCGTCGTCGTCATCTCCGCGGTTCCGTCCGGTTCGAGCGCGGCGGCGATCCGCTCCGCGGTCGCGCGGTCGCCGTGTGTCGTCCGCAGTCGCGCTCGCCTCACAGTGCCTCCCGTGTCGCCTCGATGAACGAGGCCGTGTCCGTCTCGAAGCGGGCCCGCGCCCGCCGGTCCGTGCCGTCCGCGCCCGCCGTCCCGTCGACGCTCGCCGCCGCCCGCCGGAGCGTCCCGACCGCGTCGGCCCCGGCGTCGGGCGCGTACAGCGCCGCGGCGCCGTCCGCGACGGCCAGCGTCGCCGGCTCCGGCGACCGGAGGTCCCCGACCAGCCGCGCGACCGTCCCGACCGGGATCGCCGTCCCGCGGGCGACGAACAGCCCGTCGTACCGACCCGTCGTCGCCTCGCGGACGCCGGCGTGGGCCCGCTCGGCGTGGTCACGCCAGACCGGCAGCGCCCGGTCGCCGACGTCGTGACCCAGCGCCAGCGCGACGCCGAGGCCGGGTCGTTCGCGGGCGACCGCGTCCAGGACGTCCGCGTAGCCGCCGACGGTGACGAACGGGCCGCCGACGTGGGGACGCAGCGCCCGCTCGACCGCCTCCGCGGCCGACGGCGCGGCGTCGTCGTCGCCGGCGACCGCCAGCGCGACCAGCGAGGCCACGCGCCGGCCGGACCCCTCGTCGGGCCCTCGCTCGGGATCGACGTCGATCCCGGCCAGCGCGTCCGCGGCGGCCGCCCGGTCGCCCGAGAACGGCGCGTGAAACAGCGTCGAGCCCGCCAGGCCGTCGGCGAGGTCCGCTGTCGGGACCGCGACGCCGGGGCGGCGCTCGACGCCGGCCCGCTCGACGCGCTCCACCAGGCCCGCCGGCGGGTCGCCCGCGGCGACCGCGCCGGCCAGCGCCAGCACCGGGTCCGGCGACGCCTCCAGCGTCTCGGCGGCCGCGAACGCCGCCGCGCTCGCCGGCCGACCGGTCAGGACGACGTCGGCGTCGGGGTCCTGCCGACCGACCGTGACGGTCCGGTCGGCGTCGGTGGCGCGGTCCGCGCCGTGGGGGGTCGCGACCGAGACCTGGAACGGGGTCCCGCGGGCGTCGAGCGCCCGCGCGAGCAGCCCCGCCGCCGCGAGCGCGTCGCCGTCGGCTCGCGGGACGAGCCGGACGAACGACGCCGCCGCGATCGCTGCGGCGACGTCGTCGGGGGCGCTCGCGTGGTCCCGGTCGGCGGCGGACATCTACTCCAGCAGCTCCACGGCGACGTCGTAGCTGTAGGTGAACTCCTCGTCCAACTCGTCGCCGCGGTAGTAGTCGACCAGCCGGCGGATCTTCGACTCCGTGTTCTGCAGCGCCCGCTTGTTCTGGTGGTCGCCCGGGTTCTCGTCCATGTGCTCGCGCAGCCGGATCGCCCGCTCCATCAGGTTCCGCAGGTCCTCGGGGATCTCGGAGTCGGCGTCGTTGTCCGCCAGGATCTCGGTGACCTTCCGGCCGGTCGCCAGCGAGACGTCCGGGATCGGGGTCCCCTGGACGCCCTCGTCGCGCAGCTTCAGGCCGATCTGGCTTGGCGAGTGGCCCGCCTCGGCGAGCTCGACCACCCGCTCCTCGATCGCGTCCTCGTCGACGTCGCTCCACTCCGGCGGTTCGTCTGCCACGGGCTTGTCCGAGTCGGACGACCCGCGGCGTCGGGTGTGCATTCGTGCCATAGTCGGGTTGGAACCGCACGGACCGCTCCCGCGACCAGTCCGTCGCGAGGCCTGCCGTGGCGCACACTGCGCCGTACACGGCCGCAATCCCGAGCCGCGCAATCGCGCGGCGAGTCAGATTTGCGGTCGTGCCGTTCCCGCGTGTCGATCGACTCGCGCCGGCAAAAACGGTTTCCATTCCGTGACCCCGACGTCGTCGTCGGACCGCGCTTCCCGTGACGGGCGTCTCAGCGCTCGGCCTCTTCCCAGACGTCCGAGGCGATCCGCGCCTCACCGTCCTCGGGGTGGGAGACGACCAGCCGGTCGCCCTTCCGGACGCCGATCAGCTCCGGTCCGTTGTCGCCCTCGCCCTCGCGGGCCGGGAGCACGAACGCCCGTTCCCGGGGCGGGAGCGTCCCGACCGCCGGCTCCGTCGTCGCTCCGTCGGACGCTCCGGTCGCGTCACCCCGACGACGCTCGCCCTCCCGTTCCGTCGTCGCTCCGTCGTCGCTCGCGTCGCCCCCGGTCGGCTTGACCGTGGCGGCTCCCTCGGCGCCGCCGTCCCGCTCCGGCGGTCGGTCGGCGCTCTCGCTCCCCGGCGCGGACGGCGTCGGCACGTCCTCGCCGTCGGGCGCGGGGGAGAGCCGTTCCAGAACCCCTCGGAGCCGTCGCCCGAGCGCCGCCAGCGCCCCGCGGAGCCGTCCCGACGGGCCGCCGGACGACGCCTCCCCCTCGTCGTCCTCCGACGAGCGGGACCGATGTCGCTCGTCGGTCGGTGTGGCACTCATACTCAGAGTTACGGGTGCGCGCACAAAACGGTTGTGTCGGGACGCTCTCGGACCCCCGTCCGGGCGCTCCCGTGACCGTTGCGGGACGGTCCCGCCGCGCCCTACAGTTCGATCCGCTCGACGATCCGCTCGTCGCCGTCGCCCATGTTGAGCGCGACGATGCGGACCTCCTCCTCCAGGCCGGAGTCTCTGAGCTTGGCCTTCAGCAGGTTGTCCACCTGGTAGACGCCGGCGGCGTTGGTCATCTCGATCTCGACCAGCACCGGGTAGTCGTCGCCGGGTTCCAGGGTGACGTTGCCGATCGCCTGGCTGGAGACCGTGTTGATCCCGCGCCCGCCCCGCTCGTAGGGGATCCGGCTGCGCCCCTCCTCCATGTCCAGCGCGTCCGCCACGCGCAACACGCCCGCCTCCAGGGTCAGCGGCTCCTCCTCCGTGTGGTGACAGAGGATCGCGTGCAGGACCTCGCCCTTCATCCTGACCCGCTCCGCGGTGTCGTAGAACTCCGGCAGGATCCGGTCCAGCAGGTCGGCCGCCAGCGGGATCGAGTAGTAGGGGTGGTCGTCCCGGTGGACCACGTGGCCGATGTCGTGCAGCGTCGCCGCCAGCGCGACGATCACCGCCTCGTCGCCCCCGGCCAGCCCCTGGTCGGCCGCGCCGTTGAACGCGACCCCGCCCTGTTTCAACAGGTCGTACAGACAGAGCGCCCGGTTGCGGACGATCTGGACGTGTTTGGTCCCGTGGTCGTTGTACCGCTTGCGGGTCACCGGGTTGACGTTCTGTGCCTCCAGGTACGCCCGCACCTCCTCGTCGCCGTCGAGGTAGTCGAGCACCCTGTTCACCCGCTCGTCGGGGAATGCGTGTTCGGCCTCGGGATCGTAGACCCGTCCGCCGTTGCCGGTTCCGCCGCGCCCCCCGGTCGGCTCCGTGTCGCTCATGTGTTCGTTCGTCGCCGGGGGCCGACTTAACGGTCCGGTCGTTCGAGTGGACCAGTCGTCGGGTGTCACGGCAGACCCGACGGTCCTCGAGAGGGGACTCGCGGAGAGTGCGCCGACCGGGATTTGAACCCGGGCCATGAGCTTGGAAGGCTCAGGTCCTACCACTAGACCATCGGCGCCTGTCGGGTGGTGGTCGGTCGCGATTAAAGGGCGTTTCCCTTTCGGAGTTCCGCGTAGCAGTTGCCGCTCGAGAGCCAGGTCCGTGCGACCGCCGGCGCGCTCGCCGCCAGGTCCCGCTCGAACTCCGCCGGGGCGTACACCCGGTAGTACCGGTCGACGACGGTCCCGTCGGGCAGCGTCCAGTCGAGCGTCGCGTCGAACCCGTCCGCGGCGTCCGCGTCGGCGTCGAACCGGTCGTGGGCGGTGCTCCAGGCGCTGACCAGCGCCCGGCCCTCCGGAGCCAGCACCCGCCCCAGTTCGTCGAGGCTCGCCCGCCGCGTCGCCCGCGTCGGGAGGTGGTGCAACGTCGCGACGTACACCGCCAGGTCGACGCTGTCGGACGCGAGCGGGAGCCGACTCGCGTCCCCCTGGACGAGCGCCACGTCGCCGTCACCCACGTCCCGGCGCTCGCGGTCCGATCCGGCGGCGTCCCCGTCGACGGTCGAGCCGAGCCGTTCCCGCGCGACCGACAGGAGCGTCCGGCTGGCGTCGAGCGCCACGGTCTCGTCGGCGACGTCGGCGAGCAGTTCCGTGTGTCTGCAGTTGCCACACCCCAGGTCGAGCCCGCGGCGGGCGTCGGCGCCCTCCAGGAACGCCTCGGTCTCCGGCCAGGGGTACTCGCGGGTCTTCGCGAAGTGGTCGCCGATCCGCTCGTAGGTCGCCCGCACCGACGCCCTGGTCGCCCGGCCCGCGTCGGAGCCGTCCGTGTTCGTCCCGTCGGTCCCGCCGGAGACGGCGTCGTCGGCCGGGGCGTCGGCGGATCCGGAGGTACCGTCGGTCACGTGCCGGGCGAGGGCGGGCGTCCGTTTGAACCTGCCGGGCGGCGTCGACCGGGCCACGGCGGGGCGGCGTCGACCGTGCCCCGGCGGGGCGGCATCATCGGCCCGATCCCGGCGAGACGGTGTCGATCAAGCCTCGACGGGACGACGACGGGGCCGCGCCGATCAGGCTTCGGCGGGACGACGACGGCGCGGCGTCTCAGGCGTCGTACTTCTCGGGGTAGGCGTCGGCGAGTAGGTCCGGATCGTCGAGCAGTCGCTCGCGGATCGGCGCGATGGCCTCGGAGATGGCCGCGGCGGCCGCTGGCTTCAGGTCCGCCGGGTGCAGTTCCTCGCTCACGAAGTCCGCCTCGAGTTCGTCGTAGCTCCCGTAGCGCAGGTCGCCGCCGTACTCCTCCGGGCGCTCGACGACGAACGGCTCGTCGCGCTCCGAGAGCACCGGGAACGCCAGGAAGCGCAGGTACTCCAGCACGCCGTTGTCCTCGACCTCGCCCATCGGGCAGTAGGCGGCCTCGATCTTCTCGGCGACGGCGTCCCCGTCGTCGGTGAGGTTCACCTTCGAGGCCTCGTCGGAGGCGCTCATCTTGCCGCCCGACAGGCCCGACAGGAGCGGCGCGAACAGACACACCGGCGACTCGCCGCCGTGTTCGGGGAGGATCTCCCGGGAGAGCATGTAGATCCCGCGCTGGTCGATCCCGCCGTAGGCGATGTCGGCGTCCAGCGCGTCGACGTCGAGCGTCTGCATCAGCGGGTAGAGCAACCCGCCCAGGTTGGGGCTGTCCGACTCCCGGACCACCTCGCTGGCGGCCCGCCGTGCGCGGGCGATGGTCGTCTCGGCGGCCATCCGGTAGATCTCCAGGCTGTACTCCTCCTCTAACTGGAACTCCGTCCCGCGGACGAACTCCACGTCGCCGGGGTCGGCGCCGGCGGCCTCGATCATCCCCTCGACGGCCTCCCGGTAGTAGCGCGACCGGGCGTCCAGCAGGTCGAAGGGGCTCTTCTCGTCGTCCAGGTGGGCGTGGAGGTCCGCGATCAACACCGTCACGTCGACGCCGGCCCGCAGGAAGTCCGCGAGCTTCCGGATCGTCGTGAAGTGGCCGATGTGCATCTCGCCGGTCGGCGCGTAGCCGACGTACGCCGACGGCTCCCCGTCCAGAAGGTCCGCGAGTTCCTCCTCGGTCACCACCTCCTCGGTGAACCGCGTCACGAGGTCGACTCGCTCCTCGGTGTCCATGCCTCCGGTTGCCCGTTCCCGCGCTTAAAGGCTTCCCGTCCCGTCTGCCGGTGGTCCCCCGGGCCGATGCCGCGACGGTCGCGGTCGGACGCCCGACCGCCACCGCGTGCGGTGCAGTCAGAAAACACCGCGTTCAAGCCCGTCGGCTCGAACGACGGGACATGTACACGGGCAAACGCGAGAAGCCCTGCTGTCTCTGTGGCGACCCGTCGGTGTCGAGTCGCCTGGACCTGCCGCCGCGGGCGATCACGGAGATGCGCCACGGCGATCCCATCGCCTGGCGGGACGTCGAGGGGGAGGTGTCGATCTACTTCTGTGCCGACGACTGGGAGACCGTGCGCGAACTGGCCCTGGAGATCGGGATGAGCCCCCTCTCGCGGTGTAACGCCGCCCACGCCTCCTTCGACCTGCGGGAGGACTTCGAGGCGCTGACGGACGACGTCCGCGAGGAACCCGACCAGCGCGCCGTCGAGGACCGGATGCTCGCCGAGGCCGACGAGACGCTGGCCCGCGAGGACGACAACGTCGAGGACCGCGACCTGGTCGAGGCCCGGGTGGTCCGGTGGGCGCTGGCGGACGCGCGGGCGGAGGGCTGAACGCGTCCGGTCCCGGGCTCCGGACCTGCGGCCGCGACGCGGGGGCCGGAGCGCGGTCGATCCAAACTGTTTTCATCGCCGGTAGCCCCCTGTGGAACGATGACCGCACGCGTAGGCGTCCTGGGTGCGACCGGAGCGGTGGGGCAGCGGCTGATCCGGATGCTCGATCCGCATCCGGAGTTCGAGATCGCGGCGCTGACCGCGAGCGAGGACAGCGCCGGGCGGAGCTACCGGGAAGCCGCCAAGTGGCGCATCGACGCGCCGATCCCCGACGACGTCGCGGAGACGACGGTCGGCCGGACCACCCCCGAGGACGTCCCCGACGACGTGGACCTGATCTTCTCGTCGCTGCCCTCGAGCGTCGGCGAGCGCGTCGAACCGGGCTTCTGCGAGGCGGGCTACGTCGTCTCGTCGAACTCCTCGAACGCCCGCCGGGACGACGATGTCCCGCTGACCATCCCGGAGGTCAACCCCGACCACGTCGACC
>CAZMWG010000028.1:0-1006 GCA_964569925.1 uncultured Halobacteriales archaeon
ACGGTAGGTGATCTGGTTCCAGAGCGGGGCGTGTGCGGCCAGCCACTCGAACAGACACTCTCGATACCGATCAGTGACCGGGTCGGCAGTGTACGTGTTCGTTCGTTGTGGCCGGTCGCTCACACCACGAAAACATGATTTATAGTCAGTTAAACGCAGGGATTACTGATGAGTTACATCTCGTGGTTTGCTGTATCTCCCGTCGGATTCATCCCCGCGGTGAACCGCGAGGCTTTCTCCTCGCAATTCCGTAACCGACAGCGACGGCGTCGCTGGGGCGTCCGCGCCGGTCACGGCCGTGACCGGACTGTCGGCCGTCCCTCCGGGTCCACGTTCCGGGCCGACCCGAGCCGACCCGACCCGGACCGGCGCCCGCACGGAAGCGGGTTCTTTAACCGCTTCGGGCGATCCTGCTGTGGTATGACCGACGCGGGGAACGTCCTGTTCGTCGTGCTCGACACCGTCCGGAAGGACCGTCTCGGCGTCTACGGGCACGACGAACCGACGACGCCGCGCCTCGAGGAGTTCGCCGAGGAGGCGCGGGTCTACGAGCAGGCCGTCGCGCCCGCCCCCTGGACGCTGCCGGTCCACGCCTCCATGTTCACCGGGCGCTACCCCTCCGAACACGGGGCCACCCAGGAGAACCCCTACCTGGAGGACGCCACCACGCTCGCGGAGTCGCTCTCGGCGGCGGGCTACGACACGGCCTGTTACTCCTCGAACGCCTGGATCACCCCCTACACCAACCTCACCGCCGGCTTCGACGACCAGGACAACTTCTTCCAGATCATGCCCGGCGACCTGCTGTCGGGGCCGCTGTCGACGGCCTGGAAGGCGATGAACGACAACGACGCCCTCCGGGGACTCGCCGACCGCCTCGTCCAGGCCGGCAACTGGTTTCACGAGCGGTTCGCCGAGGAGGGCGGCGACACAAAAACCCCCGCCGTCATCGACCGGGCGACGGAGTTCGTCGACGACAGCGAGGACTTCTTCGCGTTCATCAACC
>CAZMWG010000028.1:1016-23701 GCA_964569925.1 uncultured Halobacteriales archaeon
TCATCAACCTGATGGACGCCCACCTCCCGTACCACCCGCCCGAGGAGTACGCCGAGCGGTTCGCCCCGGGGGTCGACTCGACGGAGGTCTGTCAGAACTCGAAGGAGTTCAACTCGGGCGTCCGCGACATCGACGACGAGGAGTGGGCGGCGATCCGCGGGCTGTACGACGCCGAGATCCGCCACATGGACGCCCAACTCGGCCGGCTGTTCGACCACCTGAGAGAGACCGGCCGATGGGAGGAGACGACGGTGATCGTCTGTGCCGACCACGGGGAACTGCACGGCGAGCACGACCTCTACGGCCACGAGTTCTGTATCTACGACCAACTGGTGAACGTGCCGCTGTTGATCAAGGGCCCGGGCGTCGAACCCGGCCGCGACGAGGAGACCACCGTCGAACTCGTGGACCTCTACCACACCGTGCTCGACGCGACGGACGCCCGGGCCGCGGGTCGACCGCTGGACCGCGCCCGCTCGCTGCTCTCGGCGGACCACCGCTCGCTCGACCCGCTGTCGGGGGTCGACCGGCCGCGGGGCGAGATCGGCTTCGTCGAGTACCACCGGCCGGTCGTGGAACTGCGCCAACTCGAGGCCAAAGCCGAGAGCGCCGGGATCGCGCTGTCCGAGGAGTCGCGGTTCTACTCGCGGATGGGTGCCGCGCGGGCCCCCGACGCCAAGTACGTCCACAACACGACGATCCCGGACGAGGCCTACCGGCTCGACGAGGACCCCGGCGAGCGGGAGAACGTCGCCGGCACCGGCGAGGCCCGAACGACCGAGATGCGGGCGGCGCTGGACGCGTTCGTCGACGAGGTCGGCGCCACCTGGCCCGACGCCGACGGCGAGGCCGGCGACGTGCTCGACGACATGGGCGAGGACGCCAAGGACCGCCTGCAGGACCTGGGTTACCTGGAGTAGCGTGAGCGACTCACCCGGCGGGAACGGCGGACCCGACGAGGACGCCGAGAGTCACGGGAGCGAGGGGGCCGCGGCCGACGGCGGCGGGACGGCCGACCGGTCGGGAACGGCGGTCGACGGCTCTGGCGGAGCGGGGACGGCGGTCGACGCGGCCGGACCGCCGGCCGACGAGGAGGCCCTCCGGGAGGCCGAGGAGGGGACGGGCCTCGACCTCCTCGAGCGTCGGACGGTCGTCAAGATCGTCGCGGGCTTCGCCGTCGCGGCGGCGCTGCTGGCGCTCGCGGCGGTCGGGGTCGGCGTCGGGGAACTGCGCCGGAGCCTCGCGGACGCCGGAGTCGGGTGGATCGCCGTGGGCTGTCTCTCCACGACGCTCTGTCTGGCCGCGTGGGGGCGGGCCTGGCAGATCGTGCTCCGGGTGGCCGGCGTCGAGGAGTCCTACCGGCGGCTGGTGGTGACCTACTTCGCGGCCACCTTCGCCAACTACGTCACCCCGCTGGGCCAGGCCGGCGGGGAGCCGTTCATCGCGTACGTCCTCTCGCGGGACACCGACGCAGACTACCAGGAGGCGCTGGCGTCGGTCGTGACGGCGGACCTGTTGAACATGCTGCCCTTCTTCACCTTCTCGGGGATCGGCTTCGCGGCGCTGCTGTGGACCGCCAGCCTGCCGGCGAGCCTGCGGCCCCTGGCCGGCGGGCTGTTCGCGCTGGCCGTCGGCGTCCCCGTGCTCGCGGCCGTCGTCTGGCGCTTCCGCCGTCGACTCGGCGGGCTGGTCCTGCGGGTGGCCGGACCGGTCGTCGGTCGGGTGCCCCGCGTCACCGTCGCCTCGCTGCGCGGTCGGATGGTCGACCTCAACGAGGCCTTCGAGCGGATCGCCCGCGACCGTCGGGCGCTGGTCCGGGCGCTGGCCTACGCGTACGTCGGCTGGCTGTTCTTCGCGCTGCCGCTCTACTTCGCGGCGCTGGCCCTGGAGCTCGTCGTGCCGCTCGCGCTCGTCCTGTTCGTCGTCCCGGCGAGCACGCTCGCGGGGCTGGTCCCGTCGCCGGGGGGGCTGGCCGGCGTCGAGTTCGCCCTCGCGGGTCTGCTGATCGGGCTCGTGGGACTGGCCCGCGCCGACGCCTACGCCGTCGCGCTGGTCTACCGGATCGCGAGCTACTGGTTCGCGCTGCTGCTGGGTGGGGGCGCCGCCCTGTACGTGATCCGGCGGATCTGAGCCGTACCGGAGCGAGGGCCGCCGGCCGACGCGTACAAACCCCTCGGCGGGGAACGGGGACCATGGGAGAGCGACGCTGCTGGCTCGTCGAGCGCGACTACTCCGACAAGGGACTGGTGACGCTCGTCTACGCCACCCCCGACGGCGAGCGGGCGCTGCGGATGCAACGCTCCGCGAACATGCTCGCCCGCCAGCCGGTCACCGCCGGGAGGGGCGTGCCGGAGGCGGACCTGGACCCGGTCGAGGGGGCCGACCGCCGCGAGCGGTTCGCGGCCGAGGCCGACCGGATGGCCGGGCGCCACGACCCCGACGACGAGGTGTGAGTCGCCCACCGTTTCACGGGAGCCGGATCCCGTGGGACCCCGGACCGTGGCGGAGCGGCCGTCCCACCGTCGCCGGCCGTCTGCCCCCCTCGCGCCCGTCGCGACCGTTCGTCGCTCCCGTCACGTGAACAGGGCGCACACGCCTCGATGACCCCCTCGAGCGCGGACCTGTCAGCGGACAGTACGTCAATCTTAATGTGGCGGCCGGGAGACCCACCGGCCGTGTCCGCGATAGACCTCCAAGGCGTCACCAAGCGGTTCGGTGACGTCACGGCCCTCCGAAGCCTCGATCTGACGGTCGAGGAGGGGGAAGTGTTCGGCTTCCTGGGCCCCAACGGCGCCGGGAAGTCGACGGCGATCGAGATAATGTTGGGCTACCTCTCCGCGACGGCGGGGGGTGGTCGGGTGCTCGGCCACGACGTGGCGACCGAGAGCGTGCCGATCCGCGAGCGGACCGGCGTGTTGCCCGACGGCTTCGGCCCGCTGGGGTCGATGACCGGCCGTCGGCACGTCGAGTTCGCGATCGAGACGAAGGCGGCCGACGACGACCCCGACGAGTTGCTGGAGCGGGTCGGCGTCGCCGACGCCGCCGACCGCGAGGTGTCGGGCTACTCGAAGGGGATGGCCCAGCGGCTGATGCTCGCGATGGCGCTGGTCGGGGACCCCGACCTGCTGATCCTCGACGAGCCGACCACCGGGCTGGACCCCAACGGCGCCCGCCGGATGCGCCGGATCGT
Organism: uncultured Halobacteriales archaeon; assembly: GCA_964569925.1. Lineage (GTDB taxonomy): Archaea > Halobacteriota > Halobacteria > Halobacteriales > Haloarculaceae > CAZMWG01. The sequence continues at coordinate 4,207 of CAZMWG010000028.1, forward strand.
CGAGGCCGAGGCCGAGCGCGGCGCGACGGTCTTCTTCTCCTCGCACATCCTCGAGCAGGTGGAGGCGGTCGCCGATCGCGTGGGGATCCTCCAGGACGGTCGGTTGGTCGCCGTCGACAGCATCGGCGGACTGCGTGACTCCACCGGGGCCACCGGCGGGATCGAACTGACCGTCGAGGGGATGGTCGACGGGCTGGCCGGCAAGCTACGGGCCGTGGAGGGCGTCACGAGCGTCACGGCCGACGGCGACAGCGTGCGGGTCGGCTGTCCGAGCGCCGTCAAGTCCGCCGTCGTCCACCGCGCCCACGAGCACGCCACCGTCACGGACGTGACCACCAGCGACGCCTCGCTGGAGGACCTGTTCGTCTCCTACACCAGGGGTGAGGCCGAATGAGACGGCTCCTCCTGATGGCCCGGAAGGACTTCCGGGACAGCGTCCGGGACCGCCAGCTACACTACACCGGCGGGCTCTTCCTGTTGATCGCCGCGGCGGTCGGCTACTTCGGCGGGACGAACACCTCCGAAGGCAACCAGGTCGTGGGGTTCCTGTTCGTCGGCCTGGTCTTTCTGGCGCCGCTCGTGGCCATCGTCCTCTCGTACAACGACGTCGTCGGCAAGCGCTCGACCGGCGAGATGACCGTCCTGCTCGGGTTGCCGTTCTCCCGCGGGGACGTCGTGCTGGGGAGCTTCCTGGGCCGGTACGTCCTGGTCGCCGCGATCAGCGTGGCGAGCCTGCTCGTGACGACCGTCCTCTCGTCGGTGCTGGGCACCGCCCCGGAGCTCACCGCGGTCGCCGGCGCCGGGCTCGCGCTGCTGGTGCTCGTGCTCGCCTTCGTCGCCATCTCGATCGGCGTCTCGGCCAACACCGCGAACACCACCCGCGCCGGGGGGCTCGCCTTCGGCGCCTTCCTGCTGTTCGTCGTCCAGCTGTGGAACGGGCTCCCCGGGCTGGTGAACCTGGTGCTCGGTCGGGTGGGCGCCGAGCCGCTCCCGTCGAACCTCGTCAACGTCTACCACAACCTCACCCCGCAAGCGGCCGTGCGGAACCTGCTCGGCCCGACGTTCGGCGTAGTGGAGGGCGGGTTCGCCGGGAGCGTCGTCGGGGCGCCGCTGGGCGAACTCGCCGGGCTGGTCGTCCTGCTGTTCTGGGTCGTCGTCCCCGTGGCGCTTGGCTACTACCGGTTCGGCGAGGCCGACCTGTAGGGCCCGTCGAGGGGACTACAGCCGGTCGCGACACTCGCCGACGAAGGCGTGGAGTCGCGGCGCGACGTCCGGTTCGATCGCCACGACCAGGTCGGGACCGTCGGCCCGCGTGAACTGGAACACCAGCCCCTCGTCGAACACCCGCACCAGACAGCCCAGCCCGCCCATCCGGTAGCGGTCGGCTCCCTCGCGCTCGCGCTCGCCGACCCGCGCGAGCGCGTCCAGGATCGCCGACACCGTCTCGCCCCCGTACTCGGCCCGGAGGTCCGCCCGAACGTACCGGAACTCGCGGTGGTCCCCGTCGACTGCGACCACGCTCCGGAGGCCGTCGCCGATCCGGCGCCTCAGGAAGGCGGTCAGTTCCTCCCCGTCCCCGTTTCCGTCGTCCGCCCGGTCGTCCGCGCTCCCCATACCCGTCGGGGTGTCTGTGAACAAGCATCAAGCTGTCGGCGTCGCGGTCGTCGAAATCTCCCACCCCCTTCTTGTTCCCGGCCGTTCTGTCGGCCCGCACGGACGTCCGACCGCCGACGGGCCCGCGTGACGTCCGGGCGATCCACCGGGTGAACGGGCTGGCGTGGCGCGCGGCCTACGACGACCTCCTCCCCGAGCGCGTGCCCGACGCCGTGGCCGAACCGCCCTCGGACGAGTGGATCGACGACCGGCTCGCGGCGGTCCGGGCCGACGGGAACGCCGTTCGACCGGCGGAGGCCGACGACAGCGGGGGCGACACGGACGGCGCCGAGGGCGAGCGCAGTTGGACCGACGACGGGACCGACACGAACGGCGTCCTCGGCTACGTCTACGTCCACTGGACCGGGACCAAGCCGTTCGTCGGCCCGGACGAGGCGGGGCTGAAGGAGATCTACGTCCGCCCGGACGTCTGGGGGGAGGGAATCGGGACGGCGCTCCTGGAGCGTGGGATCGCCCTGCTGCCCGACGACGTCGAGGGTCTGCGCCTGGAGACGCTACGGGGCGACGAGGTCGGTCGGCGGTTCTACGGGGCCCGCGGGTTCGAGCGTGCCGGCGAGGCGACGTTCGAGATCGGCGAGGGGAACTACCCGACCGACATCTACGTCCTGGAGTTACGATCGACGGCACGGGACCGGGAACGTTTCGGACGGTCCGACCGTCGGGTCGACGCCCCGGTCAGGCCGCCGGATCGACGCCCCGGTCGGCCAGCAGCGCCTCGAACGCCGCCTCGTCGAGCACCGCCACGTCCTCGGCCTCGGCGTCGTCGAGCTTTGTCCGTCCGGGGTTCGAGCCGGTGACCAGGTAGTCCGTGTTCGAGGAGACGCTGCCGGTCGCCGACCCGCCGGCCCGCTCGACGACCGCCTCGGCCTCGCTCCGGGTGTAGCCGTCGAGCGACCCGGTGAACACGACCGTCACCCCCGCCAGCGCGTCGCCGGTCCCGCTCGTCTCGACGGGCTCGGGGTCGACGTGGGCGAGCAGTCGGTCGAGCACCTCGCGGTTGGCCTCGGTGTGGAAGAACTCGCGGATCTCGCGGGCCACCGTCGGCCCGACGTCCTCGACCTCCCGGAGGGCCTCCTCGTCGGCCCCGCGGACGGCGTCGAACGTGCCGAACGAGCGGGCCAACGAGCCCGCGACCGTGTCGCCGACCTCGGGGACGCCCAGCGCGGCCAGGAAGTCCGGCAGCGGCGGCTCGCGGGCGGCCTCGATCTCCGCGACCAGGTTCTCGGCGCTGCGCTCGCCCCACCCCTCCAGGTCGGCCAGGTCGTCGACCGCGAGTTCGTAGAGGTCGGCGACGTCGGCGACGAGGCCGGCGTCCAGCAGCTGCTCGACCCGCTCCTCGCCCAGGCCCTCGATGTCCAGCCCCGTCCGGGAGGCGTAGTGGACGACCGCGCGCTCGCGCTGGGCGCGACAGCCCAGCCCGCCCGTGCAGAAGGCCATCGGCCCGTCCCGCTCGACGGGGCTGGCACAGACCGGACACGTCTCGGGGAAGGTGAAGTGGCCGTCGCCGCCGTCGAACACCTCCGCGACCTCCGGGATGACGTCGCCGGCCCGGCGCACACGGACCTCGTCGCCGACGGCGACGCCCAGCCGCTCGATCTCGGCGGGGTTGTGGAGCGACGCCCGGGAGACGGTGACGCCGCCGACCTCGACGGGGTCGAGCAGCGCCACCGGGGTGAGCCGGCCGGTCCGCCCGACCTGTACCACCACGCCCCGGACGGTGGTGCGCTCGCTGCGGGCCGGGAACTTGTAGGCGAACGCCCAGCGGGGCGCCCGGGCGGTGTGACCCAGCAGGTCACAGGCCGCCGTGTCGTTCACCGAGATCACGACGCCGTCGATCTCGTAGTCCAGTTCGTCGCGGGCCGCCAGCGTCTCGTCGCGGTACTCAATCGCCGCCCCGACGTCGTCGACGACCGCGGTCCGGTCACAGACCCGCAGCCCCCACTCCGGGAGCCGGTCGTGCATCTCGGCCCGGGAGTCGAAGTCGGCCCCGTCGAGCACGTCGAAGAAGAACACCGAGAGGGGCCGTTCGGCGGTGACTGAGGGGTCGAGTTGCCGGAGGGTGCCGGCGGCGGCGTTGCGCGGGTTGGCGAAGGGGTCGTCGCCGTCCTCGATCAGTTCGCGGTTGTACGCCTGGAACGCGCCGCGTGGCATGTACACCTCGCCCCGGAGCGCGAGGGAGTCGGGGTGGTCGCCGCGCAGCCGTCCGGGGACGCTGGGGATGGTCCGGACGTTCTCGGTGACGTCCTCGCCGACCTCGCCGTCGCCGCGGGTGGCCGCCCGGTCGAAGACGCCGTCCTCGTAGACGATCTCGACGGAGAGCCCGTCGAACTTCGGCTCGCAGTAGTAGTCGATCCTCCCCTCGTGGCCCGCGTCGACCAGCCGCTCGCGGACCCGGCGGTCGAACTCGCGGACCGCCTCGGCCTCGCCGCCCTGGTCGATCGACCGCATCGGGGCGACGTGCTCGACCTCGCCGAGTTCGTCGCGGGGTTCGCCCCCGATCCGCCGGGTCGGGCTGTCCGCCGTGGCCAGGTCGAACGCCGACTCGAGCTCCCGCAGGCGCGCGAACAGCGCGTCGTAGGTCCGGTCGCCGATCGCCGGGTCGTTCTCGACGTAGTAGCGGTGGTCGTGGTAGCGGATCGCCTCGCGCAGCCGCCGGGCCTGACCCTCGGCCTCGGCCGTCTCCAGTTCCGCCGTCGGACGGAAGTCGGTCCTCGGGTCCTCGACGTACGGGTTGTCCGACGGGGCGTCGGCTACCGTGTCCTCCGCGGCCATACCTCCCGTCGGCCGTCCCCGTACTAAGACGTGATGGACCGGACGCCCCGTCCTCGCGAGAGTCGCCACGGGCCGTCTCGGCGTCCGCCCGGGGGGTCGCCGCGGGCGTGTCTCGGCGTCCGTCCCGAAGCGGTCGCCGCGGGCACGTCCCGGGGCCGACGGCCGGGACTATCCCGACAGGTGCGACCGCAGTCGCTCGACCACGTAGTCGGCCTCGGTGTCGGAGAGACACATCGGGTTCACCGACAGTTCGCCCTCGGCCGCCCCGTCGGCGCCGAGGTACACCCGCGGCTCCTCCCGGCGGAGCCGTCCGGCGAGTTCCGTCGCCGACGCCGGCGCCTCCGGCGCCACCGTCACGGACAGGAACGGCGACACGGAGGTCGGGTCGTCGACCAGCGTCACCGTCGCGGGCAGCCCCGCCAGCCCGTCGGCGATCCGCTCGGCGCGCTCGTGCCACTCCTCCCGGACGGCGTCGTGGTCCTCGGCCAGGAACAGCTCTAACGCGCGGATCACCCCGACCAGCTCCTCCTTCCCGACTTTGAACCCGCGACCCAGCCCCTGGCGGGGCACCCCGCCGAGTTCGTCGGGGTCGACGAGCGCCGTCGGCGGCTCGTAGACCTCCTCGGCCGCGTGCATGTCGAGGTGCTGGGCGGCGACCGAGCGGATCAGCTCCTCGCGGCCGGCCAGCAGTCCCGTCGACTGTGGCCCCCGGATCGCCTTGCCGCCGCTGAACGCCACCAGGTCCGCGCCGGCGTCGACGAACCGCGAGAGGTTGGCGGCCGGCGGCAACTCGGCCGCGGCGTCGACGATCACCGGGACGTCGCGCTCGTGGGCGAGTTCGACCACCGTCTCCAGGGGCGGCTCGGTGTACCCCTTCTGGACGTAGCCCACGGCGGCGGTCTCGGGGCCGATCGCGTCGGCGACCTCCCAGGGCTCGACGTTGCGGGCCCCCGTGCCCAGGTGGCGGTCGTTGGTGCCGACGTCGACGATCCGCGCGCCGGCGGCCCGGATCGCGTGGTCGTAGCCGGTGCGGTGGGTGCGGGCCATCACCACCTCGTCGGGGGCGTCGCCGGTGGCGGGCAGACGGTCCATCCGGCCGAGGTCGTCGCCGGCGATACAGGCGGCGGTCGCCATCGTCAGCGCGGCGGCGGCGCCGCTGGTGACGTAGCCGGCCTCGGCGCCGGTCGCCGACGCGATCAGGTCGCTCGCGCGGGCCTGCAGGTCGGAGATCCGGGCGAAGGAGTCGGCGGCGGCACGCATCGCGTCGGCCGCGTCGGGCCGGATCAGACTCCCCCCGATCCGGGTCTTCGTCCCGGCCGCGTTCACGACCGTCGTCACTCCGAGTTCGTCGTAGATCGACGCGTGGTCCATGCCACCCCCTCCCCCGGGAGCCACTAATCGCTTGCCTCGCGGACACGGTGGTGTTCAGACACGCGACCACGAGCCGGGAGACGGACACGGAAACCCCCCGGCGCGCTCCGAGGCTCTATGACCGACACTCCTTCCGTTCGGGTGGTGTCACCACGGAACCCGGGAGCGCGCCTCGCCCTGTCGTCCACCAGGGTTCGGCTGTCGAACTGTCCGAACCCTGGCGGACTGAAAGGGCGAGTGGGGTTGCACAAACCCGGCGACGGGAGCACGCGAAGCGCGCAGCGAGCCGCGGGACCGCAACCCCACGAGGGCTTTCCCGCCTCCCGACCGATCTTCTCGATCTCTCCTTCGAACATCGTCGTCGGCACGGGACGGCGCCACGACGGAGTCGCGTGGTGTGGCTTACGCCAAGCGCGCGAACGCCAGGTTGCCGCTGATGTTCTCGATGTAGATGGTCACCACGTCGCCCTCCTCGGTGTTGGGGACGAAGATGGTGTACTCGCCCTTTTCGGCGACGCCGTCGCCCTTGCGGCCGATGCCGGTGATCTTCACCTCGTAGGTCTCGCCCTCCTCGACGGTCGGCCGGTCCCGGTTTGTCGAGGAGCCGGCGTTCTTCTCGACCGGGCGGAAGGCGCCACAGGCCTGACAGCGCAGCATGTCGATGCCGTCCTCTGTGACGATCTTGGTGTCGGGCAGCCCACACTCCGAACAGGTGACGTACTCGGCGACGTAGGCGTCGATGGCGGTCTGGAAGTCCGAGACGCTGAACGAACCGTTGTACCGGCCCCGACCGTCCTCGAACTGGCCGGCGGTCCCCAGTTCGCGCTGGATCGCCCGGTGGAGGTGTTCGGGCTCGCGGTTCAGCGCGTCCGCCATGGACTTGAGGTTCGTCAGCCGCGTGAACGCGCCGTCGGACTCGCCGGCCGGGTCGGGCACGGAGAGACGCTGCTCCTCCGCCGATCGGTCGGGCAGGTCCTCGTAGGCCCTGTCGAGGGCGTCGTCGTATTCCATGTCCGGATTCAAGCGACCGCGCCGCTTAGGCCTTCCGTGTCGACCGCCCCCGGGAACCCGGGACGGCCGCGCCGGGACCGCCGTGGGTCGCGGTACCGTGGCTTCCGGACCACTTATCCGGGTCGGGGGCCTCTTCATTGTATGAGCGAATCTTCGGGTCGAAAGAACCTTCGGATGCCCAACGACGACGAACTGTTCGCGACGGTCACGGAACACAACGGCGGCAACCACGTCACGGTGCGCTGTGAGGACGGCGTCGAGCGGATGGGACGGATCCCCGGCCGGATGAAGTTCCGCACCTGGATCGAGCAAGGCGACACCGTGCTCGTGGAGCCGTGGGACTGGCAGGACGAGAAGGCCACCATCGAGTGGCGCTACACCAGCCAGGACGCGGACCAGCTGCGCCGCGAAGGCCACATCGACTGACGACTCCCTTCTTCTCTCTCTCACCGCCGGTCTCGGTTTCACCACCCGCGCGCGGACGCCGCGAGCGCTGACTTCGCGACGACACCCGCGAGCGCCGGCTGTCCGACGACGCCCCCGAGCGCGGGGACAGGGCTTTGTTCCGTGCGCGCCGAGACGACGGCGTGCCACGGCAATACCTCTCGCGTCACGACGCGATCGGCGAGCTGCCGCTGGTGACCCGGTCGGCCACGGTGACCGAGGTGGAGCGGCTGGACCGGGACCGACGGGAGGGGGCGCGGCGGGCCGTCGCCCGCTGGCTCGCCGCGCGGGAGCTGGACGACGAGTTCACCGCGCCGACGGGTCTCGGGGAGTGGGAGCCCCTGGTCGGGGCGCTGGGCGAGGCGGGCCACGCGCGGATCGCCCGGCGGGTGGCCGCGCTGGCCGAGCGGGTCCACCGCGAGCGCCCGGCGCTCGTCCGGGCCCGCTTCCGGACCGACGCCGACCTCGACTACCTGGCCGGTCAGTACGTCGGCCTCCGGTACGGCGAACACGCCCGGGCGTACTCGCTGGCGAACGCCCCCGGCGAGGGCGAACTGGAAGTGTGCGTCCGACGGGTGCCCGGCGGGCGGCTGTCGACGCGGCTCTGTGACGAACTCGCGCCCGGCGACGAACTCACCGTCCGGGGACCACACGGCGAGATGGTGCCGGGCGAACCCTCGGGACGGGACCTGGTGTTTCTGGCGACGGGGACCGGGGTCGCGCCGTTCAAGGCGATGATCGACCACCTGTTCCGGACCGACGGGGACGAACACCGCGGACGGCGGCGGAACGTCTGGCTGTTCCTGGGCGCCGCCTGGGAGGACGACCTCCCCTACCGGGGGGCGTTCCGGGAGCTCGCCGCCGAGCGGTCGAACTTCCGGTTCGTCCCGTGTCTGAGCCGCGAGCCGTACCTGAGCGACTGGGACGGCGAGACCGACTACGTCCAGCACGCCCTGTTGCGGTACGTCGACGCCGACGCGGTGACCGAGCCGGTCGGCGCGCGGTTCGACGAGCGACTGCGCCGCCGGCCGGTGGCCGGGGGGAGCCGGGGCGTGGCCGCGCCGGCCCGGATCGACCCGTCGAACGTCGACGTGTACGCCTGCGGGATCAACGCGATGGTCCACGAGCTGACCGCGGCCGTCCGGCGACTCGGGGTGCCCGACCGGCGGATCGAGGCCGAGGGGTTCGGGTGACCCCCGCGGTCGGCGGCGACCGACGGCGGTACCCTCCCGTTACCGGTCCGTCGTCCGGCGGTCGTCCGGACGGCTCGTGGACCGGATCCGGGCGCCGGTAAACGCGGCCAACCGCGGTTACGCCCGGATAACAAATTCTCTCTCGCCGTACCGCTCGACCGCGATGACAGACACGAAAGACTCCGTTCGCGCCGTCGCGCTGGCGGCGGTCGTCGTCGTCGGCATGATCGGCGTCGGCGCCGTGGTTGCCGGCCAGGAGGCCGGCGACGGCGGGACCGACGCGGCCAACCAGACCGACGGCACGAACGCGACGGCACAGCCGACGAACCAGACAGACGACACGAACGTGACGACACGGTCACAGTCGAGCGCCTTCGTGAGCGTGCTCCACGCCTCGCCGGACGCGCCGGCCGTCGACGTCTACGTCGACGACGAACTGGTCCTCGAGGACGTCAGCTTCGGCGACGCCTCGGACTACCTCGAGGTCGAGAGCGGGGACCGGTTGATCCGGATCACCGCCGCTGACGACCCCGGGACCATCGTCTTCGAGGCGACGGTCACGCTCGCCCCGCGGTCGGTGAACACGTTCGCCGCGAGCGGACTGCTCCAGGGGAGCGGCGCTCCGTTCGGCGTCGTCGCGCTCGAGGACGACGCGTTCGCGCCCGGCGAGAACCGGACCGCCGTGCGGGTCGCCCACCTCTCGCCGGACGCGCCGGCGGTCGACGTGACCGTCGCCGAGACCGGCGGCCTGCTGGCCGACGACATCGACTTCCGGAACACGACCGACTACGTGAACGTCCCCGCGGGCGAGTACACCCTCGAGATCCGCAACGCCACGCCGACGGACGACGGGCAGGTGCTCGCGTTCGTGAACGTCTCCCTGGAGGGGGACACCGCGGTGACGGCGGTCGCGACCGGTCTCGTCGCGCCCGACCAGGGTGAGGTCGGCTTCGACGTGATCCCGGTCCAGGACGCGACCACGACCCTCGCGTTCCCGGAGGCGGACGTCTCGCCGGCGCCCAACGCCACGGAGACGCCCACGCCCACCGAGGGCAACGTCACGGAAACCCCGACCGAGGTCCCGGTGGAGGGCAACGCCACCGAGACGCCCACGGAGGGCAACGCCACCGAGACGCCTACGGAAGGTAACGCCACGGAGACGCCCACGGAAGCCCCGTCTGAGGGTACCGACACGCCCACTGAAGCTCCGGCCGAGGGCACCGACACGCCGACGGAAGCCCCCGCTGACGGCACCGACACGCCCACCGAGGACGACGCTCCGACGGAGACGCCCACGGAGACCGAGGGGACGGTGTAACGCCCCGAGTTCGGCCCGGACCGTCGACGGGCGGCGAGACGGACCGGGGGGGAGACGCTCCCGGCGGGCGCGTCCCGACGGGCGCTCGGCAGTGGCACCCATCTCTCGTCAGCCGAGGATACCGATACGTAGCGTAACGTAGCCAAACCATATCTTATTTGATAGTTTTAAGCGACCGCCGGCGGAGCCCGTGGTATGGGAGCCACCCGGAGGCCGAACGTGTTGCTGGTCGTCCTCGACTCCGTGCGGGCGGCCGACTGCCCGCTGTACGACGCGCGCCGGGAGACGACGCCGCGGCTGTCGAGGTTCGCGGCCGAGGGACGGACCTACACGGGCGCTCGGGCGCCGTCGAACTGGAGCCTGCCGAGTCACGTCAGCCTCTTCACCGGGATCGAGACCCACGCCCACCGCGTGACGGTCCACGATCGGCTCCTGCCGGGCAACACCGTCTTCGAGGACCTCGCCGATCGGGGGTACGAGACGGGGCTGTTCACCGAGAACGGCTTCCTCGCCGGCCACGAGGTCGGCGTCAAGGAGGCGTTCGAGACCGTCGAGACCGTGCCCGACGACCACCCCGACCGGTACGACACGACCGAACTCGACCCGGGCCCGGACGGGTTCTACTACGCCGACCGGTTCGCCCGGTGGAGCGCCGACCGGGACGGGCCGTGGGCGGCGTGTGTCAACCTGATGGACGCCCACCGCCCGTTCGAGCCCCGGGCGGCGTACGACCGGTGGGGCGACGGGCGGGCCCGGGAGATCCAGCGCGACCTGCCGGCCCGCTGGGAGTGGACGTTCCACGGCGGCGAGCGGCCCTACTGGCAGCTACGGGGACTGGAGTCGCTGTACCGCGGCGGGATCCGGCAGGCCGACGCGATCCTGGGCCGGATCGTCGACGGCCTGCGCGAGCGGGGCGAGCTGGACGAGACGCTCGTGGTCGTTTGTGGGGACCACGGCGACGGCTTCGGCGAACCCGGCCTGTTGGACGGCGAGCCGACCGCCGTCTCCCACATCGTCCCGATGCACGAGGAACTGCTCCACGTCCCGCTCGTGGTCCGGCCGCCGGGGGGTGCCGGCGGCGAGCGGATCGACGGTCCCGCGGCGCTGACCGCGTTCCCGGACGTGGCCCTGTCCCACGCCGACCCGGACCGGGACCCCCCGGCCGCCGGCTTCTCGGCCGACACGGTGGTCGCGTCGAAACAGCCGGTGACGGCGGACCTCCGGGAGCGGTTCGAGGCGGCCTGTGAGGACGTCGAGCGGTTCGTCGCGCCGAGCCGTGCGGTCTACACCGCCGCGGTGGACGGCGCCGTCCGGAAGCGCTACTACTGGGGCGAGGCCGCCGGCGAGTGTCTGATCCACCGGCCCGACGCCGTCGAGTACGTCGGTCCGGCCGACCCCGACGCGGTCGACGCCGCCTTCGACGAGGGCGAGGCCGACGTCAGGGAGCCGATGGCCGGCCGGCAGGCCGACGACGAGACCAGAGAACAGTTGGCCGCGCTGGGGTACTACTGAGCGGGCGGCGTCGCCGGTCGACGCCGGGCCGTCGACGCCTCAGTCGGCGGGCATCTCCGGCATCGCGTCCTCGATCAGCAGCGCCTCCAGGCTGCCGTCGCCGGCGCGGCCGACCGCCATCGCGCTGTAGGCGGTGCCGCCGTCGAACCCGATCCCGTCGACCGAGAGGGCGATGTCGTCGGTGCCCGTCGGCAGCACCTCGATGTCGTACGTGCCGGCGTCGACCTGCTCGTAGCCGCTGGCCGTCCGGAAGTCGATCCCGGAGAACAGTCGGGGGCCGTCGGCGACTCGCACGTCCACCGCCGGCGCGTCGGGCGACGCGTGGATGAGCCGGACGTGGGCCTTCCCGGAGGGCACCTCGCCGGGGTCGTCCTCCATGACCGTGGGTTCGATGTCGGCGAGCGCCCCCGTCGCCAGCACCGTGTAGTTCGTGTCCTCGGCCAGGTCGAGGTCGGCCGTGATCACCGGGTCCCCCCCGGCGGCCGGCCGCACCTCGACGTGGTGGCTGCCGGCGGGCAGTTCCGCGTAGTCGCTCACGTCGCGGAAGGCGACGTTCTCGAAGGCCGGTGATCCGTCGACGTGTACGTCGACGTTCGGTGCGTCCGGGCTGCAGTGTCCGACGCGGACACGTGGGTCTGTCATGATTGTGCCTCCACTCCCTCCTTCGTCCGGGGCGGCTTCGTTATACACACCCCTTTCTCCGGTAAGCCGGTCTTGTGTCGATCCACCGTGTCGATCGCCGAGCCTATCCAACCCGGAACCGTGACGGCGGTACTCGCCCGCGTGAACGGCCACGCTAGCGTCTCTGGGTCCCCCGGATCGAACATCGTAGGCCGACCGGATATGTCGCTCGACGGGGTACGTTGAGACACGGTAACGGATCGTTCGTCTCTCCCGGACCGACACGGCGATCCGGGTTCGAGGGGGGTCGAGGAGCCGACCGCCGAACCGTATCCGCGGACGGCAACCCACTATGAGACGAATACACACGGTGTCGCCGGTCGTCGTCGCGTTCCTCGCGGTCCTGGGCGCGACGGGTTCGGCCGGCGCCGCCACGACGGAACAGCGGGCGATCGAACCCGGCGCCTTCCAGCAGGTCGACCTGGAGTTCGAGGGCGGCGGCGTCGAGATCGAGATCGCGGCGGCGACGTCGAGATCGAGACCGACGACTTCAGCTTCGAGAGCGACGCCGACGAGTCGGTCGATATCGAGATCCGCGACGGCCGGATCGAAGTGGAGAGCGACCGGCTCGACTTCGACTCCGACGACCTCGACGGCGTCGAGATCGAACAGCGGGACGGCCGGATCGAGGTCGACGCGGGCGGTCTCAGCGTCGAGACGGGGACCGACGAGGACGTCGACATCGAGGTGACCGACGGGGTCCGGATCCGGATCGGCTGACCGGCCACGACGCAGGCCGATCGACGGGGCGCGGGGCGGTCACCGCTCCACGTGCGAGCCCACACGGCGTGTCGGTGACCGTCCCCGCGTGCGGACCGATCGACAGCGGTACGCGGACCGACCGACACCGGCAGGCAGCGGTCGTCCGTGTATAACCCACGCACCTACCATGTCCGGTCTCGGGGGACCGAAGGGCGTAGGTCGCTACCTGATTCCGCCGGACGGTCTAGTTCGGATACAGGCCGGACCGCCCGTGCCCGTCCGCGGACGTCCGCGCGACGGTCGCCAGGTGTCGCCGACACCACGGCGGTCGTCTGGACAACCATGAAACACGTACGCACGGTGTCGCTGGTCGCCGTCGCGCTCCTCGCGGTCTGGGGCGCGGCGGGGACGGCCGGCGCCGCCACGACGGAGCAAGGGGCGATCGAACCCGCCGCGTTCGCGGACATAGACCTCGAGTTCGAGGGCGGCGGCGACATCGACATCGAGATCGACGGCGACAGCGTCGAGATCGAGACCGACGACTTCGACTTCGAGACCGACGAGGACGACGTCGACATCGAGATCGACAACGGGGTCGAGGTGGAGTCGGGCGACCTCGACTTCGAGTCGGACGACCTCGACGACGTCGACATCGAACAGCGCGACGGCGAGATCGAGGTGGAGTCGGGCGACTTCGAGTTCGAGACCGACGAGGACGACGCCGACATCGAGATCTCCGGCGGCGAGATCGAGGTGGAGTCGGGCGATCTCGACTTCGAGGCCGACGATCTCGACGGCGTCGAGATCGAGGTCGGCGACGGCATCGAGGTCGAGGCCGACGACTTCGACTTCGAGACCGACGAGGACGACGCCGACATCGAGATCGACTCCGACGGCGGTGTGGAGATCGAGTCCGGCGGACTGGAGTTCGAGGCCGAAGACCTCGACGAGGTCGACATCGAGATCGGCGACGGGATCGAGGTGGAGTCGGGCGACTTCGAGTTCGAGTCCGACGAGGACGACGACGTAGAGATCGAGATCGACGACGACAGCATCGAGGTCGAGACCGACGGGCTGGACTTCGAGTCCGACGACGACGTCGGCGAGATCGAGATCAGCGACGGCTCGGTCGAGATCGAGACCGACGACTTCGACTTCGAGTCCGACGACGACGAGGACGTGGACGTCGAGATCTCCGACGGCGGCGTCGACGTCGAGGTCGACTGACGGGACCTCGCCGCGAGCGATCCCCGGACGGGCCGGGGATCGCCCGGCCCGACAACCCGCCGTTACCACCGTCCCGGGACCGCTCCCGCGGACGGCCCCCGGCTTTTCTCCGTGCTTTCCGCGATCGTTCACGTTGAACGGAGTGTGTGCTTATTCGAGCCGGCGCCCGCGGAACGGACCATGGACACATCCGACGGCGCCGCGGACCGACCCGACGACACCGCGGACCGACCCGACGGCGCGCCCGGGGAGCGGACGGAGACGGACCGCTCGCTCGACGGGATCGCCGAGGGGACCCGGCGGCGGTTCCTGGCGCTCGCGGGTGCCGCCGGCGCCGCGCTCGGCGCCACCGGGACGGTCGCGGGACAGAGCGACGACGAGGACGACGAGGACGAGGAGGAAGAGGACGCCCGGCGGGACGCCGAGCGGGCGGTCCGGGAGCTGGAGGGAGCGCTGTCGGACCTCTCTTCGGACCTCGACCGCGCGATCGCGGGGGTCGAGGACGTGGTCGAGGCGGCCGACGCCGAGAGCCGCGACGAGGGCGATCAGGCCCTGGAGGACGTCGAGGACGTCGAGGGGCTGCTGGACCCCTTGGCCGACGAGATCGAGACGACGTTCGACCGGAGCGCGAGCGCGAGCGAGCGCGAGGACGCGCGCGAGGAGGCGACCGACCTGGCGACGGAAGGGATCGAACTGCTCGAGTCGGCCCGGGACCTGGTCAGCGTCGGCGACGAGACGTTCGTCGAGCGGACCGAGCAGGCACAGGCCCGGCTGGCGGCCGTCGAGGACGCCGCCGCGGAGGCGCTCGACGCCGTGTCGGCGGCCCGCGACGAGGACCTGAACGACGTCGAGCGCGACGCCGCCGGCACCGCGCGGGACGCGGTCCGGACCGTCGAGCGGGCGGCGGCGGACGCCGACGACGCGCTCGAGGAGGAGGATCCCGAGGAAGCGCTCGACCCCCTGGAGGCGGCCGCCGAGGAACTCGACGACGCCGTCGCGGACGTCGAGGACGCCTGAGCGGAGGACGGGCCGGGAGCCGGGGCGACACGCCCGCGGCGACGAGCCGGGACGGCTATCCGGACGGAGCCGGTAGGACCGGTGATGATCGCGGTCAGCGAGTCGACGACGATCGACCGGCCCGTCGCGGACGTGTTCGCCTTCCTGGACCTGCCGGCCAACCAGCCGGCGGTGACGCCGAGTCTGGTCCGCTCGGAAGCTCTCGAACGGCTCCCGAACGGTGGCCGCCGCGTCGCGTACACCTACCGGATCCTGGGAGCCCGGTTCACGGGCGAGCTGGAAGCTCTCGAGTACGAGCCCGAGCGGCGGATCCGCTGGGCGATGACCGGCGACATCGAGGGGACGATCACGTGGGAACTGGAGCCCGTCGACGGCGGCGACCGGACGCGGTTCACCTACGCCGCCGAGTACGCCGCGCCGCTCGGGATCGCCGTCCTCGACTCGCTTCTCGCCCCGCTCGTGCGGTGGTACAACCGCCGCGAACTGCGCCGGACCGTCCGGAACCTCCGTGCGCACCTGGAGGCGACCGGCTGGCGGCGGTAGTCCGGCGGCGCCCCCCGGGCAACGGTCGCGGGACGGTCGCCCACCGGGCAAGTTCGCGGGACGGTCACCGTCCCGGGGAGCGTCCGGGGGGCGGTACCGGCTCGGGCGATGGTCACCGTTCCGACGACGACACCTCGTCCGGAGCCCGCCGACGGAACCGGCCGGCGGAGCGGTCCGCTGTCGGAAGTTTTCGGGCGCTCGTTTCGGTTATTCTGGACATAGAGGGCCCCAGACGTGCGCTCTCGGGACCTGGGCCGCGACGGGTTCAAGTGTGTTCGGCGCCTACGTTAGGTATGTTCGGTTCCCGCGGAGAGACGCCCGACGAGCGGTCCGTGACGGAGTACGAGACGGTCGATCTGTCGGCGCTGGTGATCGGCGCCGGCGCGGCCGGCGCGCGGACCGCGATCGAACTGGTCCAGCGCGGCGTCGACCCCGAGGAGATCCTCGTGATCGGCAAGCGGGGCCACGGCGACGCCCACACGACCTGGGCCCGGGGCGGCGTCAACGGCGCGCTCGGGACCCGTGACCCCGAGGACGACCCGACGATCCACGCCGCGGACACGCTCAACGAGGGCCACCACGTCAACGACCCGGCGAAGGTCGAGACGGTGACCGAGCGGATGCCCCGGCTGCTCCGGGAACTGGACGACTGGGGGATGCCCTACAGCCGCACGGCGGACGGCGGGCCCGACCAGCGGTACTTCGGCGCTCAGTCGTTCCGGCGGACCGCCTTCGCCGGCGACCACACCGGCGAGTCGATGCTGAACACGCTCGTCGACCGCGCCCGCGACCTGGGGATCCCCCACCGCGAGAACGTCCTGATCTCGAAGCTCCTGGCGCGGGACGGGGCGATGCTGGGCGCCGCGGGCCACGACATGGACACCGGCGACTACGTCGTCTTCGACGCCGACCTGGTGGTGCTGGCCGCGGGCGGCTACACCAGCCTCTTCCGGCGTCACTCCTCGCGCGACGACGAGAACACCGGCGACGGGCCGGCGCTGGCCTACGAGGCCGGCGTGGAGCTGATGGACGCCGAGTTCGTCCAGTTCCACCCCACGGGGATGGTCGGCGCCCGCTACGGCGAGGAGTGGGACGGCCGGCTGGTCACCGAGGCGGTGCGGGGCGAGGGCGGTCGGCTGTACAACTCGGAGGGCGAGCGGTTCATGGAGCGGTACTCGCCCGACCAGATGGAGCTGGACGCCCGCGACGTGGTGGCCCGGGCCATCGCTCGCGAGATCGACGAGGGTCGCGGGGCCGAGCACGGCGGCGTCTACCTGGACATCTCCCACCGCGAGCGCGAGTTCATCCGGGAGCGGCTCCCGCGGATGTACGAGCGGTTCGCCGACCTCGGGGTGGACATGGCCGAGGAGCCGGTCGAGGTGGCCCCGACCGCCCACTACGGGATGGGCGGGGTCGTCGTCGACGACGTCGGCGAGACCGCGGTCGACGGGCTGTACGCCATCGGCGAGACGATGGCGGGGGTCCACGGCGCCAACCGGCTGGGGGGCAACTCGCTGGCCGAGACGCTGGCCTACGGCGAGGTGACCGGCGAGGCCGTCGCCGACCGCCTGGCCGCCGGCGACCTGCCGGACCGCGACGGGATCGACGAGCGCGCCCGGGCACACTTCGCCGACCTGGAGGCGCTCGCCGGCAGCGACGGGAGCGAGGACCCCGCGGCGCTGCTCGACGAGCTACGGGTGGTGCTGTGGGACCACGCCGGCATCCTCCGCGACGACACGGGGCTGGCCGCCGGCCTGGACCGGCTCGCGGAGCTCCGCGAGCGGGCGACGGACCTCGCGGTCGGTCCGGTCGGGGGCCGCTCGTTCGAGTTCGCGCTGGACCTGGGCTTCGGGCTGACGGTCGCGGAGGCGGTCCTCCGGTCGGCCCGCGAGCGCACGGAGTCCCGGGGCGCACACTTCCGGACGGACTTCCCGGAGACCGAGCCGGCCTGGCGGCGCAACGTCGTGGTCAGCCGGGACAGCGTCGGCGCGATGAGCCTGACGACGCGGGGGGTCGGCGAGCCCAGCGAGGCGGTGCAGGCGGCGCTCGACGCCGGCTACGAGTTGAACTACCACCAGCTGGAGTGAGTCGGCCGGCGGGCTCCGAGCCCGCGGCCGGTTCAGCGCGGGTCGACCGTGACCGGCAGCGACTCGACGCCGTGGAGAAAGGAGCTGCGGACCGGTTCGAGGTCGTCGGTCGCGACCGAGACGCTCCGGACGCGGTCGAACAGTTCGCCCAGGACGATCCGGGTCTCCATGCGGGCCAGCGGCGCGCCCAGACAGTAGTGGGTGCCACGGCCGAAGCCCAGGTGTGGGTTGGGAGCGCGGTCGATCCGGAAGTCCTCGGGCGCGTCGAACCGGCGGGGGTCGCGGTTGGCGGCGCCGAGCCACGGCACCACCAGGTCCCCGGGGGCGATCGTCTCGCCGGCGACGCCGACCTCCCGCGTGGCGACCCGCGAGAGGGCCTGGACCGGCGACCGGTAGCGCAACACCTCCTCGACCAACCCCTCGACGGGCACCTCGCCGTCGCGGAAGCGGGCGGCCTCGGCCGGGTGGGCGGCCAGACACCGGATCGCGTTGCCGATCAGGTTCGTCGTCGTGACGTTGCCCGCCACGAGCAACAGCATCGCGGTCCCGACGGCCTCGTCGTCGTCCAGTCGCCCCTCGGCCACGGCGTGAGCGAGCGTCGAGAGGACGTCCCCGCGGGGGTCCGTCCGGCGTTCCTCGACGTGTCCTCCCAGGTAGTCGGTCAGCTCCTCCGTCGTCTCCGCCCGTCGCTCCCGGACGGTCTCGGGGTCGGCGTCCTCCGACGGCGTCGTCACCAGCGTCTCCGACCACCGGCGGAACCGATCGTGGTCCGTCGCCGGCACGCCCAACAGCTCCGCGATCACCGTCACCGGGAACGGGACGGCGACGGCGTCGACGAGGTCGAACCGGCCGCCGTCGAGCGCGTCGTCCAGCAGGTCGCCGGCGATCTCCTCGAACCGGCCGACCCGGCCGGCCAGCGCCCGCGGCCGGAACGGCTCCTCCACGACGGCCCGCAGCCGGTCGTGGCGGGCGCCGTCGGTCGTCAGCATCGTGTCCGTGATCGGGCTGTCCTCCGGGACGTCGATCGCGCGGGCCAGGTTCGGGTTCGAGGCGAAGGTGTCCGGGTCGTCGAGCACCGCGTCGACGTCGGCGTACCGGAACAGGTCCCAGCAGTCCCGGTCGTCGTCGTACCGGATCGGGCGCCGCTCGCGGGTCTCGGCGTACCAGTCGAAGGGGTCGAGCCACGCCGCCGGTTCCGACAGCTCGGCCGGGAGCCGTTCGATCGCGCGGACCGCGTCGGCCGCCTCGTCGTGGGAGGCCATGCCCCCCGTTGGCGAGGGCCACGCATCAACGCCGCGTCGCGCGGGGCCAACGGGTACGCGAGCCGCAGCAGTCCGGCGAGCGACCGGCGGCCGTCGGACGAGCGTCCGGCGACGAGCCGTGCCGGCCCGGTCGGCGCGTGACCGCGGGTCGGCGTGGCACGCTCGTTTTCCGGTCCGGGGACCAACGGGGGGCCATGGCTGGCAACGCGGACCTCGGGACCTTCGGCGAGACGGCCGACGACGACGCGCCGGGCGACGCCGCGGTCTGTACCGTGGCGACCCAGCCGGCGACGTTCGACCGCTGTCGGGAGGGGTTCTACCCGTGTCCCCGCTCGTACCCGCGGAGCCGGCGCTCGTTCGACTACATGGCGTTCTACCGGACGGCGCCGACGTCGGCGATCACCCACTACGCCCGGGTGACCGAGCGGACGGTCGAGCGCGCCGACGACCCCGGACCGACGATGGACGCCGAGGACTGGGCGGCGCTGATCGAGCCGTTCTCCGAGGAGCGCACCGTGACGGTGTTTCACCTAAACGAACTCGTCCCGCTGGACGATCCGGTGGTCAACGACCGCAACGGGGTCCGGGGCGCGTGGTACCACACCGTCGACGACCTCCGGGCCGTGACGGCGCTGTCCGACCTCGCCGAGCGGGCCGAGCAGCGGCCCTGATCGGTGGGGG
>CAZMWG010000029.1:0-23559 GCA_964569925.1 uncultured Halobacteriales archaeon
GCCCTGGAGGGTGCGGACGGCCGCGACACCCCCTTCGCGCTGGGCCGGCCGCCGGGTCACCACGCCGAGGGCGACGACGCGATGGGGTTCTGTTTCGTCAACAACGCCGTCGTCGCCGCACAGGCCGCCCTCGACGACGGCGCCGACCGGGTCGCGGTCTTCGACTGGGACGTCCACCACGGCAACGGCAGCCAGCGGATCTGTTACGAGCGCGGCGACGTCCTCTACGCCTCGATCCACGAGCAGGGGCTCTACCCCGGCACCGGCGACGTCGAGGAGACCGGCGCCGGCCCCGGCGAGATGTCGACGCTCAACGTCCCGTTCCCGGCCGGCGCCGACACCGTCGACTACCTCGCCGCCGTCGACGAGGTCGTCGGTCCCGCGATCGAGGGGTTCGACCCGGACCTGCTGGTGGTCAGCGCCGGCTTCGACGCCCACCGACACGACCCCATCTCGCGGATGCGCGTCTCCACGGAGGGGTACGGCCTGCTCGCCGCCCGGGTGCGGGAGGTCGCCGACGCCTGCGACGCCGGCCTCGCGTTCGTCCTCGAAGGGGGGTACGGGCTCGACACGCTCACCGAGAGCGTCGGCACCGTCCACGAGGTGTTCGACGGCTACGAGCCCGCCGAGCCCGACGGCGAGGTCGGCGACGGCGCCCGCGAGGTGCTCGACGCCGTCCGCGATCAGGGCTTCGGCTCGAAGTAACGGGCGAAGTCGGCGCCGAACTGCTCGGGCGGCGCCGCCAGATCCGCGACCGCCTCGCCCACGAGCACGTCGTACCCCGCCCGGAGCGCCGACTCGACGCGGGCGCCCAGCGCCACCTCGAACATCCCGTCGCTCCGCAGGAACGCCGCCGCCGTCCGACGGTCCCGCTCGCGCTCGACCACGTACCGGTCGCCGTCGACGAACGGCCCCGCTGCGTCCGGGTCCTCGGCGTACGCCCCGTAGAACCCCTCGGCGTGCTCGCGGACGCTCACCGGCGGCCCCCCGTGGCGCTCGACGGCCGGCCGCCGGGCGACCTCGAGTTCGAAGAGGAGGACGGCGTCGTCGTCGGCCATCGCCGTCGACCGGAGCACGTCGAACCCCCGGCGGTCGAGTTCGCCGCCGATCCCCGACTCCGAACGCCGGAGCTGGGGCCACAGCTGGTCGTCCACGACGTCGGGCGCGTCGAACCGCACCGCCACCGGCGTCGTCCCGCGGCGCTCGATCGCTCGACGGACGTCGTCCGGGTCGTAGGGGTCGGGATCGCGGGGCTCGAAGCGGTCCGGGCCGGGGTCGGCCAGCAGCCCGCGGGCGTGGTGCTGGAGCCGGGCGACGTTCTCGGGCGAACAGACCGCCGCGACGTTGCGCTCGGGGTCGGTCGGGTCGATCACCACCAGCGGGTCGTCGAACGCGACCGTGCCGTGGTCCTCCGGGTCGAACCGGACCGGCGGCTCCCAGTCGGCGGCGGCCTCGACCAGCAGCTCGAAGCCGCCGTACTCCAAGACGAGCAGTTCGACCAGATAGCCCGAGAACCCGCGGGTCCGGAGGTCGCTGCCGTAGACCCCGATCCCCTTGAGGAAGGCCTTGCAGAGCCGGACCTCGCCGGCGAGTCGGTCGTCGATCCGCTCGGCCAGGTACTCCGTGTGGAAGGGCGTCCGGTCGACGGCCGAGCGGGCGGCCGTCGCCGCGGGGACGTCGTAACAGGGCACCAGGTCCACGTCGTAGCCGTCGTAGGCGCCGACGACGTAGGGGTGTTCGGCGTACTCCTCGCGGCCGTCCGGCAGGACCGCGTGACCGACCCGGAGCCCGTACCGCTCCAGTCGCTCCCGGTCGAGGTCCGCCGGGAACCGGACGAACACGTCCACGTCGCGGTCGCCGGCGACCCAGGTGCTCCGCGCGGTCGAGCCAACCCGGATCACGTCCGCCTCGACCGGCAGGTCCGCGACCGCGGCCGTCGCGCGCTCGACGACGGTCTCCGCGGCGGCCGCCAGCCGCTCGCGCTCGTCGGCGCTCGGGGTGGCACGCTTCCGGACCGCGTCGAGGACGGCGGCCAGGCTCTCCGTCATGCTCCGGGGTTCCGCCGGACCGCGTGAAAGCGTGTCGATGCCGACACGGAAGCGAAAGCCACTTTTATCGACCCCGGATACGCTGAGGTGAGCCGCCGTAGCTCAGCTGGTAGAGCACCACGCTGTTAACGTGGTTGTCCCAGGTTCGAGCCCTGGCGGCGGCGTCGACTCCTCCCTCGTCCACGTCCGCCAGCGACGGCTCCGCTTCGGGTGGAACCGATCCATCTGGAGCGACGAGTCACACGTTCCCGGCAAGTTGAAGGGCGCGCGTCGGGAACGCCCGGGCGAGGGCCCTTAGCTTAGTCTGGTTAAAGCGATCGGCTCATAACCGATCGAGCGCTGGTTCGAATCCGGCAGGGCCCATCCGGTTCTCGCCCGGTTATCAGCCTACGGAGAGACGAGACTACGGCACACACGAGCGTCGGCAGTTCGGCTAGTCCAGTTGAAACGAAGGGGTTCGGCTGGTGTGGGCGGTCGTGCCGGCGTGAGTCGAACAGACGCGGGATGCGACCCGCCGCGCGGCGGAGACGGCGAGGATGATTGCTACACCGCTTCGAGCGTCGCCAGGACGTCGCCCACGAGGTCGGGGTCGTAGCTCCAGAAGCCCACGCAGCCGTCGTCGCGTTCCCGCGCGACCAGCACACACCGCTGCGTCTCGTCGCCGCCGTCGAAGGCCAGCGACCGGTACGGCGCCAGCACGCCCGCCGTGTCGGGATGGTAGGTCACGTTCCGGACCTCCGGCGGCGACCAGTCCGGCCGGCCATAGACGTGGACGTCCAGGTCGGTCGCACCGGTCAGCCGCCGGTAGACGGGGACCTGGCGCTCGAAGGCCGACAGCGACCGGACGCTCACCCGGAGCGTCCCCCGACCGACCCGGAACGGCCGGTCCTCCCTCTCGCGGCTGGTCGCCAGGAGCTGTCGCCTGTCCAGCGCCGCGAACACCGTCTCCTCGAGGACCTCGAGCAGCGCCCGGTAGGCCGTCGCGAGTCCCTCGTGGTCGCCCGGGCGGACGATGGGGGGCGTCAGCAACCTCTCGAGCCGGTCGAGACCGATCGCGCCCGGGAACCGCTCGCCCTCGCGGATCGTCACGAACGGGCGCGGGCCGGTCTCCGGGAGCGGCCGTGACTCGACGGTCACGTTCCGCGTGGCGAGCCGGTCGCTCAGATCGGTCCCCGGGCCGCCGTAGACGACGAACCGCTTGCGCCGGCGCTGGACCCGCCCGATGTACACGCTGCGCATCGTCAGGCCGGAACCCGGGGGACCGGCGGAGCGACGACGCTCACGGCCGCTCGGCCTCGGCGCTGCGCCGGATGAGGTCCCTGGCCGGAGCGTCGAGCGCCGCCAGCGCGACGCGTTCCGCGTCGGGATCGTAGCTCACGAGCCCGGCCTCGGAGAGCGCCGGCAGGTGGGCGTGGTGGAGCCCGATCCGGATCCGCTCGCGCTCGTCGGGCGACACCGGCGTGTCGTCCGTCGCCGCCCAGCCACAGAGGACGTCCGCGAGTTCCGTCACCGGACACGCGTCGACCGCGACGAGGTGTGACAGGATCCGCCGTCTCGGTCGCGCGGCGAGCGCCCGGAAGAACGCGTCGTCGACGGCCGAAGCCCTCTTCCCCCGCTCGTCCGCCCGTCCCCGCGGTAGTTCCTCGTCGGCCATCCGTGTGTGGACTCCCGACGGCAACTGGTTTACAGTTTTCCACCGTGGTAGTCCCGTCGCGAGACACTGCGACGGGGCTGGCGACGGACCGGCGGGCTCGTGTGGGGTATCCGGCCGAAGCTGGCAGGCTAGTGAGGCCGACCCCGATCGGAACGACCCGACCGGAGCGACCGGCGCGACCGGAGCGTCCCCCACCGGCGACCCCGCGCGGTCTCCGACGCCACGGTCCGATCCACGGCGGTCGCGGACGCGGCGGGACGCGGCGTGCCGACCGACCGGTCGAAACCCGAGCCCGGCGCCGTCACGGCTGGGCTTCCCCGACTCACTCCGGACGGACGAGATCGGCCAGCGCCGCGTGCTCCTCGCGGGCTCCGACCGCGACGAGCAGATCGCCGACGCGCAGCTTCAGGTCGGCCCCCGGGTTGGGGATCGTCTCCTCGCCGCGCTGGACGGCGATCACCGAGGCGCCGGTCTCCCCGCGGAGGTTCGTCTCCGCCAGCGTCTCGTCGAGGACGGGGGAGTCGGCGGTCACCTCGACCCACTCGATGAACGCCCCGCCCAAGGGGACGGCCACCTCGTCCACGTCGACGGACTCGAAGTACGCCCCCTCGAGAATCGAGCCGAGCTTGTTGGCCCGGTCGCCCGAGAGATCGAGGATCCGCTCGGCGTCGCCGTCCGGTCCCTCCCGGCGGAACAGCTCACACCGGCCGTCGTGGTGGACGACGACGACCACCCGGGTGTCGCCGGACAGTTCGAGCTCGAACCGCCGGCCCACGCCCGGAATGTCCGTCTCGTAGACGGTCATGCCGGTCGGTTGGCCGAGTACGGTGAAAAAGCTCCGGGGTCGGTTGCCGCTCCGGAACGGCGACCGGTATCAGAGGTACCGCTCGAAGACGCCGGAAGCGCCCATCAGCGTCGTCCCGACGACGGCGGTCAGGAGCACGTAGCCGACGGTGAACGCGTAGAGCGTCCCGGCGAGTTCGGGGTCGAGCACGTCGGCGGCGGCGGTCAGCGCCGCGGCGGCGACGATCAGCGAGAACTCGCCACGGGTGACCAGCGCCAGACCGACCCGCAGGGAGCGACGGTCGTCCAGCCCGTAGGTCCGACCCCCGAGGAAGCCACCGAGGAGCTTCGTGGGAATCGAGACCGCCGCCGCGACGGCGACCAGGTCGAGCACGGCGACCAGCGCCGGCGGGTCGACGAGCAGGCCGATCCGGAAGAAGAAGACCGCGGCGAAGGTGTTGCGCAGCGGCGAGAGCGTCTCCTCGACCTCGTGGGCGAACGACGTGGCGGCGAGGGCGGTGCCGACGAGGAAGGCGGCGACGGCCTCGCTGACGCCGGCCGCCAGCGCCCCGCCGGCCAGCAGGACCGTCGTTCCGACCGCCCGGAGGACGAAGTACTCGCCCGAGGCCGTGTCGAGCAGGCGCTCCAGGAACCGGGTCCCGAGGTAGGCGAACAGTCCCAGCGCGGCGAGGACCGCGAGCGCCAGTCCCAGCGACCGGACGGCCGCGCCCGCCGGCCCGCCGCCCAACACCGCGGCCGTGACCACGGCCAGGTAGACGGCGATCACCAGGTCCTCGAAGACGAGGGTCCCGAGGATCGGGCCGCTCTCGGGGTTGGCGATCCAGCCCAGGTCCAGCAGCGTCTTCGTCACGATGGCGCTGGAGGACATGTAGACGATGCCGGCCGTCAGGATCGCCGGGACGACCCCGCCGAACAGCACGACCCCGAGTCCGAACCCGACGCCGAAGTTCAGACCCAGGTCGATCAGTCCGGCCCGCCCGATCCGCCCCCGGTCGGAGAGTAGCCGGTCGACGTCGAACTCCAGTCCCAGGAAGAGCAACAGGAAGACGATCCCCAGTTCCGCGCCGACCTTCACGAAGGTGGTGTCGGCGACGAAGGGGAGCCCGAACCGACCGAGCACCGACTCGCCCAGCGCCGTCCCGGCGACGACGTAGAAGGGGATCGGGGAGACGCCGAGCCGTCCGGCGACGAGGCTCGCCGTCGCGACCGCCGCGAACATGACGCCGGCCTCCAGCAGCGGAGCCGCCATCCCTCTCGATCCCCGCGGGGCTGTCACTTAAGTCGTCGTGAGCCGGCGACCGACAGACCGCGACGGTCGTGTCGTCGGCCGTCCGGTCGACGGGCGGGGTCGCCTCGACCGCCGGACCGGCTCAGCCCGCCTCGCCCCACCCGGCGGCCGTCAGACACTCCCGGAGGCCGCGGGGCTCGAACCCGAACTCCTCGCGGAGCCGGTCGGTGTCGGCCTCCGCCTCCGAGAGGAACCGCACGAACGCTACCATCCCTCCCCCCGCGGCGTCCGGACCGTGGACCGGCCTGATCTCTCGACCGACGACCTCGGTGAACACCGCCGCGATCTCCGCGAGGGTCAGCGCCTCCGCGGCGAGTTCGACCGTCACGCCGGCGTAGTCGGCGGGTTCGGTGAGCGCGCGGGCCGCGAACCGGCCGACGTCGGTCGCGTCGACCAGCACGTGTCTGGCGCCCTCCGGGATCGGGAAGACGAGCCGCCCGTCCAGGATCTCCGCCCGTCGGCGCTCGAAGTTCTGCATGAACGAGTGGGGCCGGATCACGGTCGTCGACACGTCGAGGTCGGCGAGCCGGCGCTCCACGTCGTGTTTCGCGTCGACGTGGGGGATCCCGGGGCGTCGGTCGGCGTTCCCGCCCGAGGAGAACACGAACGACGAGACGGCGGCGGCGGCCGCGGCCTCCGCGAGGGTGACCCCCTGCCGGCGCTCGTCGTCGCCGGACCGGCCCGCGGTCACGCCGAACACCGCGTCGACGTCCGCGGTCGCCCGGTCCATCGCCGCCCGGTCGGTCGTGTCGCCCTCGACGACGGTCACGCCACGCTCGCGCAGGGCCGCCGCGGCCTCGCTCCCCGGTCGCCGCGTCAGACCGCGCACCTCGAGGTCGCGGCCGTCGCTCGACCGGAGCGTGTCGACGACGCTCCCGCCCTGTAGCCCGGTGGCACCGGCCACGAGGATCGTCCGTGCCACAGGTCGGGTACGGGCCGACGGCACTCGAGACGTCGCGCTCGCCCCCGGACCGTCCGGACACCACCCATATCCGTCGGCCGGCCCAACTCCGGACCGATGTCCCCCGACCATCACGAGAGCGGCGAGCACGAGCACGGCCACTACCACGAGCACGTCGACGCGACGGTCGAGAACCGCGACGACTGGGCGCGACGCCGCCGGAAGGAGATCCCGACCGACGAGCGACTGCTCGTCGTCGCCTGCATGGACGAGCGGATCCCGGTCGAGGAGGCGCTGGGGCTGGACCTGGGCGACGCGCAGGTGTTTCGCAACGCCGGCGGGAAGGTCACCGACGACGTGATCCGGTCGGCCGCGCTGACGACCAACTTCTTCGACACCGAGGAGATCGTCGTCATCAACCACACCGACTGCGGGATGATGTCGGCGCCCGACGAGGCGATCCGAGAGGGACTGGACGAGCGGACCGGCGGCCTCGAGGACGCCGAGATCAACCCGGCGCTGCCGGAACTGAACCTCGGCGACGCCGACCCGATGGAGTGGGTGAACATGACCGACGACATCGACGAGGCTTGCGCGGCCCAGGTGGAGTACCTCCGGGAGTCGTCGTTCCTCCCCGACGAGGTCACCGTCACGGGCTACGTCTACGAGGTGGAGTCGGGCGAACTCCGCCGGCCTGGCGAGCGGGTCGCCGAGGAGATCAGCGAGCGGCGGGCCTGAGCCGACCGACGAGCGCCGGTCGGGCGGGGTCCCCGGCGGGGGCCGACCACCGGGAACACGCGGACCGTTCGACGGGGTTTTCCGCTCTCCCCCGCTGCTCTCCGAGGTGAACCACGACAGCGTCCGGAACGCGTGGGCCGAGCGGTCCGGCGAGTACTCGCCGACCTACTACGCCTACCGCGGCCCCGACGAGCGCAGCGAGCGGGTCCGGGCGCGTCTCGAACGACACCTCGGCGCCGACGCGTCCGTGCTCGAACTGGGGTGTGGGCCGGGCCGCCACCTCGCCCACCTCGCCGACCACGGCTTCGAGGACCTGACGGGGGTCGACATCAACCCCGAGGCCTTCGAGGTGATGGCCGACAGCTACCCGGACCTGGCGGCGGCCGGCGACTTTCGCTGTGGCGCCATCGAGGAGGTGGTGACGGAGTTCGCCGACGACCGGTTCGACGCGGTGTTCTCCGTCGAGACTCTCCAGCACGTCCACCCCGACGCCGCGGACGCCTTCGCGGAGATCGCGAGGATCACCGCCGACACGCTCGTCACCGTCGAGAACGAGGGGCCCGGCGAGGATCCGCCCTCGGGGGTCGGGGTGAACTACGTCCGCGAGGACCTCCCGCTGTACTACCGCGACTGGGGCCGGGTGTTCGGCTCGCTGGGCCTCGTCGAGGCCGACGTCGAGCGCGGCGACCGCGACACCGCCCGGACGTTCCGGACCGCCCGGTGAGCCCCGGCCGGATCACGCGGGGAGTCGACCCGTGTACGCCGCCGACGAGCCGTCCCGCTCGGTCGCTCCGGTCCCGTTGCTCGCCGCCCCCGCCTCGACGGCCGCCCGGGCCGCGGGCAGCCAGTCCGGCGGCTCGACGGTCGTCTCGCCCACGGCCCGGACGTCGAACGACAGGGAGACCTCCGTGCGCCGGACGACGTAGCCGACGTCGACGCTCGCGATCCGCCCCTCGGGGGTGACGTAGGCCGTCACGGCGAACTCCCTGACGCCGGGCACCTGGCCGGGGGGCGCCCCCGGCGGGACGAACAGTCGGACGTACTCCCGGCCGCCCCGCTGCACGACGTCGAGTTCGGCGCTCCGGGTCGACAGGTACCGCCAGACGACGACCCGCGTCGACAGGAACCGGCTCTCGCCGGCCCGCGGCTCGACGGCGGCGTACTCCGTCGCCGTCCGCCCGGCCTTGCGGTAGCCGCCGTCGCCGGTGACGTACCAGCTCCGGTTCCCGGTGAACCAGGCGCCGTCGTCGGCGACCAGCGTCCGGTTCCCGTCCCGGCGGACGACCCGTGCGGTCCGCTCCGTGCCGCCGTCGACCCGCCGCTCGACGCGCTCGAAGGCGAAGGTGTACGACTCCCCGAGCGTGGCGGCGTGGGCGCCGTAGAGCCGCCCGGGGTCGACCTCGCCCGCCGGCGAGACGCCGGGCGGGAGCCGGTCGACCGGGACCGGCGTCGGCACGTCCGGCCCGCGGACCGACTCGACGGGCACCGGCGTGACCGTCCCGGCCGCCGCGGGGCCCGACGCGGACTCGTCGCCCGCCGCGCCGGCGCCCCCGAGACCGCCACAGCCGGCCAGCAGGGCCGCGAGCGCCACGGCGAGCAGGACGCGAGCGTTCACGACCGACCGTGGGGACCGAGGGAACCTGTATCTGACCCCGCTCCGGGTCCGGTGCGCCGACGCGATCAGCCGCCGCTCCGGTCGAGCAGCTCCCGGAAGGCCGCCTCGAACGCCTCGGGACCCCCGTCGGAGCGCGCCCGCCAGACGACGGACTCCCCGCCGGGCGGCAGTTCGACGGCGAAGGTCCCCCACGAGCAACACCGCGACTCCCGCCGGGCCAACTCGGTCGCGGCGTCGACGGCCGCCTCGCTCCGGTCGAGCACCAGCGCGTAGCCGTCCGACTCCCGCCGGGCCGTCCGGAGGTGCGGGCCGAGCCGGTCGTCGATCCAGGTCAGCCGCCGGGCGACCCCGGCGAGTCGGCCGCCGCCGTCCCGTCGTCGCGGCCGACGGCTCCCGCTCAGTCGTCGGCCGGCACGCCGACGACGGGGGAGGCGTCGCCCAGCAGCGTCCGCACGACGAGGACGGCGGCGAGCAGCGCGAGACCGGCACAGGCGAGGTACTCGGCGGCGAAGCCGACCCGGCGGACCAGCGGCAGCGCGACCAGCGGACCGAGCGTCGACCCCAGGTCGCCGAAGGCGTTGTACACCCCCCCGAGTTTGCCGACGCCGTCGCCGGGGCTGACGTCGCCGAGGTAGGCCATCAGCGGCGGGTTCGAGCCCCCGACCCCCAGACCGATCAGCGCCACCGCGGCGACCACACCGCCCAGCAGCGGGAGCCCGAGCCCGGGCAGCAGCGCGAGCAGGGCGAAGCCCACCGCGAGCACCCCCAGCGCGGGGACCGCCACCAGCGCCCGGTTGGCCAGCCCGTCGGAGAACCGCCCGACGACGACCGTCGCCGTCGAGGAGCCCAGCACCGTGACCGCCATGACGACGCCGCTGACGCCGGTCGCCGACAGCAGCCCGATCGTCACGCCGTACTCGCGGGCGTACAGCACCGCCGTCGAGAGCAGCACCCCGGCGAACAGGAACCGGACGACCAGGTTGACCGTCCCGACGGCGGCGATCCGGGGGTCCGCGCGGACGATGCCCGGCAACTCCCGCAGCGAGGAGGCCTCGACCGCCGAGTTTACGTTCGGCAACACCGCCGTGGCGACCACCGCGGCGAGCAGACCGGCGGCCCCCGCGACGCCGAACGCGACCGCGTAGCCGTACGCGTCGGTCACTATCCCGCCGAGGACGAGCCCGGCGGGAAAGCCCAGGCTCTGGCCGCCCCGCATGTAGCCGATCCACTTCCCGCGGTTCTCCGCCGTGGTGACGTGGGTGACGGTGCTGAACGCGCCGACGAAGACGAACGCCGAGCCGAGTCCCCAGAGGATCCGCGCGGCCAGGAACACCGCGGCGGCCTCCGCCCCGCCCCCGACCCGGAGTCCGAGGACGTAGCCGAAAGGGGCCAGTCCCTGGACGGCGAAGCCGGCGATCATCGGCCGGCGGGTGCCGACGCTGTCGAGCACCTGTCCGGCCGGCGTGTTGACGACGAGCCGCGTGAAGCGGTTGACCGAGAGGATCAAGCCGACGAAGAACGGGGAGATGCCGACGATCGGTCCCAGCGTCGGCAGCGTCGGGAAGGCGACGCCGCCGCCCATCCCGCCGAAGAAGACGCCGGCCACCAGGCTGGCGACGACGTACCGGACGGCCGGCCCGTCGTCCCGCCGGCCGTCGCCCGGCCCGTCGTCCCCGGTCACGAACCGGTCGACACGCCGCGGCGCTCGTCGGTGTACACGTTCGTCCGTTCGACCGGGCGGACTAAGCGACTTCGATCGACCGCCGACGGGCTCATGTGGTCGGCGCCCACACCGCGACCATGCGCGACGTGACGGACCTCCACGAGGAGTTCGGCGGCGACCGGCTCCCGCCGGGACAGAACGAGGTCGACGGATTCCCGGTGCTCTCGATGGACGGCACGCCCGACTGGGACCCCGAGCGCTGGGAGTTCGTCGTCGAGGGCGCCGTCGAGGAGGAACTCGCCTACTCCTTGGGGACGTTCCGCGATCTGCCGACCGAGACCCAGCGTCAGGACGTCCACTGCGTGACCGGCTGGAGCCGGCTGGGCGTCACGTTCCGCGGGGTCCCGTTCCCCGAGATCGCGGCTCGGGCGGGCGTCGCCGACGACGCCGAGCACGTCCTCCTCCACGCGCTGGACGGCTACACCACCGACCTCCCGCTGTCCGACTGTGACCGCCCGGAGGTGCTGTTCGCGTTCGAGATGGACGGGGAACCGCTGCCCCGCGACCACGGCGGTCCGCTGCGGGTAGTGACCCCACACAAGTACTCCTACAAGGGGGCGAAGTGGGTGACCGGCGTCGAGTTGCTGACCGAACCCGAGCGGGGCTACTGGGAGCGGCGGGGCTACTCGGCGTCGGCGAACCCCTGGGAGGAGGAACGGCGCGCCGGGCTCTGAGGACGAGAGCGTCTCGCCGGGCTCCGAGGGCAGGGGTGTCCCGCCGGGATCCGAGGACGAGGGCGCCTCGCCGGACGCGATCGGCCCGAACGGGCGACGACGTCGTCGGCGCCGGTTAGTGCAGTTCCTCGTAGGGCTGGACGATGACGAAGCCGTCGCCGCCCTCGAAGGTCATCTGGTGGCGCTCGCCGGACTCCTGGCCGACCATGTCCGAGAGGCTCCGGTTGACGTCGACGCTGGGGGAGACGCCGCTCCGGGCGACGGTGGCGCTGGGGTCGGTCGACACCGGCGGCTCGACCACCAGCGGGTCGCCGTGGGTGGTCAGGGCGACGTGGCCCGGCCCCTGCAGGAAGACGTTGGTGAACCCGCCGGCGAAGGACCCCGCGAGGCTGTCGATGGTGCTGATCTCGTGGTCGACCCCCTGGTCGAACGCCAGCACGTCCTCGCCGTTGACGGTGATCGACTCGTCGGCGTCCAGGTCGAGCACCTGGATCTTCTTGCCGTGGTCGGCCAGGTAGACGTGCCCGGTCCCCTCGACGGACATCACCGGCGTCCCCTCGCCGCTGGCGGCCTCGTTCAGGAAGCCGGTGATCCCGCTCTCGGCGGAGGCCTGCCCGGTGAACGACAGGTCGCCCGTGTGGGCGACCATCGAGCCGGCCTTGGCCATCACCTCGCCGTCGACGGCCACGTCGAGGGTGTAGCTGTTCTCTAACGGAACCGCTCCGAACTCTCCGTCGGGTCGTGTGCGGAGTTGAAATCGTCGAGTTTCATGCTGTCACCGGGCCGGTCGACGGCCCTACCGGCCGTCCTCCCGTCATCGTACAAAAAGTAGGGGCCGGGTCGCAGGACCGGCAGTCGCGGCCGGCCCGTCGGGCGGCGGACCCCGGAGTCGCCCCCGATCAGGCTCGGGTGCCGGTCCCGCTCCCGATCCCCAGCGCCTCGTCGGTGCGCCGGCGGCTCTCGACGGCGTCGGCGGTGTTGGTCACCGCCCGGACGGCGTCGACGGTCTCGGGGACGACGTCGGCGACCTGGTGGATCGCCTGGAACAGCCGCAGGTCCGGCCCGTCGACGTCGACCGACGCGGCCCAGATCTGGTTCTCCGGGAGGTCCCCGCGCGGGCGGCCCCGGTCCAGCGCCCGCTCGCGGAGCGCGCCGGGCGAGCCAAGTCCCAGCCCGTCGGCGACCAGCGCGAGCCGGGACTCGTCGGCCAGCAGGTCGAGCACCGCCGCTCGGCCCGGCTCCGCCTCCAGCCGCGCGGCGACGGCGTGGACGTGCATCAGCGTCGTCGGCACCCGTAGCGCCATCGTCGTCACGTCCACGTCGGGCAACACGGTCCGCACGTCGGGGCCGTGGTGGGAGGGGATCGCCGGCGGATCGGGGACGATGTCGTCGATCGGCCCGCGGTCGGTCTGGCCGAGGTCCCCACCCCGCCGGACCAGCGTGACCGTCGCGGACTCGACGCCGAACGTCTCCGCCAGGGGCGCGAACAGCCGCGCCAGCCCGGTGGTGTTACAGGAGACCACCCGCGTCGAGGGCGCGCCGGCTGCCGCCGCGTAGTTCGCCCGCGCGACGAAGCTCGTCGCCGCGGTGTCGGCGTCCTCGCCGCCCTGGTAGACGACCGGCAGTCCGTGTTCCTCGTACAGGACGCGGTTCTGTGCCCCCACGCCGGCCGGGGTCGCGTCGACGACGGCGTCCGCGGCGTCGAGCAGGTCCGGCAGCGTCCCGGCGACCCCGCCCGGTCCGGCCGGGTCGGCGGCGCCGTCTCGCCGGTCCCCTCCCGTGCCGCCGTCTCCGGCGAACGCGTCGACGCGGTCAGGGTCGGCGGCGTAGAGCCGGTACCCCCGCTCGACCGCCGACACCGCCGCGTGGTCCGGGCTCCGCTTCGCCACGCCCGCGACGTGCATGTCGGGCTGTGCCTCGACCGCGTCGGCGACCCGTCGACCGATCGTCCCGTAGCCGGCGACCGCGACCGCGGTCGACGCCGTCACGTCCACACCCCTCCGGCGGTGTCGACCCGTCCCGACGCCGGGCACGTTGACCGTCCCGACGGCGTCGGCGTTGCCCCCCGGCGGCGTGTGAACGGTTCTCGAATCCGTGTCCGGCTGGACCGCATCGAGTGTCGAGTAGCTCGCATCAACCAACGGTTTTCCCCAAGTTGGCATAAAGTTCCGCGTATTCGGTACCGAGTTAATATTTTTGCGGCCTTTCGGCCCACGTCTGCGGTAGACTTATGAACAAAGCGGCTCTACGAGCAGTCGATGCCCGACCTGAAGATCTCGGACGCGCTGTACAGACAACTCGAGAACCGGGCCGGAGACGGGGACGTCGAGAGCGCGGTGTGGGAACTGTTGTACCACGGGGAGCGCGACCGGACGTTCGACGGCTCAGACGACCCCGACCGCCGGGCCGCCCGGTAGCTGCCGCCGACGCCGCGGTCCGTCGATCGCGTCCGACACTGGACCGCCGGGAGCGACGCCGGACCACCTGAACTGACTCCGAACCCCCGGGAGCGACGAGCGACCCCGGGCCGCGAAGCGTACCGCCCGCGGCCGGCACCACGTCCCCGCCCCGTGGGTCCCCGCTCGGTCACGGCGGTCCGGGACCTCGCGGGTCGCGATCGACGAGCAGCCGTTCGAGAGTCGACTGCGATGTCGAGAGATAGAAACGGCCAATCGACGAACAAAATGGTCGGTACGGGGATCGGAACGGGCTCCGAGGTCAGTGCCCCGGCCGCCGTCGGGTCCGCCCCGCACGGACCGGGGATTACTTGCCAGATCCCGGCGAAGTCGCCGGAGATGACGGCAAACCGCGACGCGTCGACGTACCGCGACCCGGCGTGGCTCCACGCCCACGCCCGGGGGCTGTTGCAGTTCTACTACCCGGACTGCGTCGACCACCGGTACGGCGGCTACGTCGCCCAACTGAGCGACCACGACGGTCACGTCTACGACGCCCGGTCGAAACTGACCGTCGCCACCGCCCGGTTCGTCCACAACTTCGCCGTCGGCGACCTCCTGGGCGGCCCGGACTGGTGTCGCTCGGCCGCCCACCACGGCGTCGACGCGCTCCTCGGTCCCCACCGCGCCGACGACGGCGGCTACCCGTGGCTCCTGGCGGGTCGCGAGGTCGCGCACCCCGCCCGGACCTGCTACGCCCACGCCTTCGTGTTGCTGGCGTTCTCGACGGCCGCCCGCGCGGGGATCCCGCGGGCCGAGTCCCGGATCGCCGAGACGTTCGACCTGCTGGACGAGCGGTTCTACGAGCCCGACCACGGCCTCTGCCGGGGGAAACTCGACGCCGACTGGGAGCCCGTCGAGTCCTACCGGGGGCAGAACGCCAACATGCACGTCTGCGAGGCGGCGCTGTCGGCCTACGAGACCACCGGCGAGGAGCGGTACCTCGACCGGGCGTACGGGGTCGCCGAGCGCCTGGCGCTCGAACTGGCCGACGGGGGCGACGGGCTGGTGTGGGAACACTACACCGAGGACTGGGAGCACGACTGGTCGTACAACCGCGACCGGCCCCGCCACCTGTTCCGGCCGTGGGGGTACCAGCCCGGCCACCTGCTGGAGTGGGCGAAACTGCTCTGCTCGCTGGCCGACCACCGCCCCGAGGGGTGGCTGGTCGACCGCGCCCGGCGCTTCTTCGACGCCGCCGTCCGGGACGGCTGGGACGACGACCGCGGCGGGTTCGTCTACAACGTCGACCGCGAGGGCGAGGTCGTCGCCGCCGAGAAGTACTACTGGCCCCTCTCCGAGGGGGTCGCCGCCGCCGCCCGCCTGGGCGAGCGGACCGACGACGAGCGGTACTGGGAGTGGTACGACCGGATCTGGTCGTACGCCCGCGACCACGCGATCAACCCGAAGTACGGCAACTGGTACTTCAAGCTCACGCCGGACAACGAGGTCCACGAGGACGTCGACGACTCGCCGGAGGTCAAGGTCGGCTACCACCCGCTGGCGGCCTGCTACGACGTGCTCCGGTCGACGGGCGCCCTCGACTGACCCCCGCGGGCGCCGGCCGTCGGCGGACCCGATCCGGGGGCGCCACTCCGACAATCCCAGCCCGCCGGTGTCGTCGTACCGGTGCCGGTCGGTCGGTGTCGCGGCTCCCGTCTCGTGTCGCCGATCTCGGCACCGTCACGCGGTCGGACCGACGGCGCCGCGGTCGAGGGAACTGCTAACAACGGTACGCGTGTTAGAAATCGAACGTTCGGGCGTCGTTCGGGGGCAACATGAAGGCTTATGACGGTCGATACGATCCCTACTGTCATGACGACGACGCCGAGACAGCGGGGGGAAGCACGGTTCGCCGTCGAGAACGTCGGGGGGATCGCGGAGACGGAGGTCAACGTTCCGCCCGGAGTGACGGTGCTGACCGGGCGCAACGCGACCAACCGGACGTCGTTCCTGCAGGCGATCGCGGCCGCGACGGGGAGCCGCCGCGCCACGCTGAAAGGCGACGCCGAGTCGGGCCGGGTCCGGGCGGAGATCGACGGCGAGAGCTACGAGCGGACGCTCGAACGGACCGCCGACGGGGTGGCCTTCGGCGGGGAGGGGTATCTGGACGATCCGGAGGTGGCCGACCTGTTCGCGTTCCTGCTGGGGGACAACGAGGCGCGGCGGTCGGTGGTGTACGGCGAGGACCTGCGGGAACTGATCATGCGGCCGGTCGACACCGAGCGGATCCGCGAGGAGATCGCGCGGCTGCGCGAGGAGAAAGGCGAGATCAACGACGAACTGGCCGACATCGAGTCCCGGAAGCGCGACCTGCCCGACCTCGAGCGCGAGCGCGAGGAGATCCAGAGGGAGATCGAGGACCAGCGGGCGGCGCTGGCCGAGATCGAGACCGAGATCGACGAGGAGGAGCGCGAGCCGGCGGAGGGGCGACGCGTCGAGGACGAACTGCAGGACCGGCTCGACGACCTCGCGGAGGTGCGCTCGGAGATAGAGTCCGTCCGCCAGGAGATCGAGCGCGAGTCGGCGAGTCTCGGCGAGGCCCGTTCGGAGCGGTCGGAGGTGGCCGACGACCTCGACGAGCTACCCGAGGACCCCGGCGCCGACGGCCGGAACCTCGACGCCCGTCTCGACGACCTCCGGTCGCGGCGCCAGCGTCTGAACGGCGAGATCTCGGAGCTCCAGAACCTCCTCCAGTACAACCGCGAGCTGCTGGAGGACGGCGACGGCGTCCCCGTGCGCGGACTCGACGCAGTCGGCGTCACCGGGAACGGCGAGAGCGCCGAGAACGGCGCGGGCGACGCGGTCACCGACCGGCTGCTGGAGTCGGAGTCGGGGACGGTGACCTGCTGGACCTGTGGCTCGTCGGTCGA
This sequence comes from uncultured Halobacteriales archaeon, assembly GCA_964569925.1. Taxonomy (GTDB): domain Archaea; phylum Halobacteriota; class Halobacteria; order Halobacteriales; family Haloarculaceae; genus CAZMWG01. The sequence goes on from CAZMWG010000029.1 coordinate 16,775, forward strand.
GCGGAGCCAGATCGAGGAGACGGTCGGCCGGCTGGAGGAGCTGCGGAGCCGGAAGGTGACGGAACTGGACGAGGTGTCCTCCGAGCTCGACGACCTCAAGGCCCAGCGCCGCGAGGTGAAGCGGGCACGCGAGCGCCGCGAGGAGGCCGAACGCCGGCTCTCGGAGCTCGACGACGAGATCGAGCGCCGGGAGCGCCGGATCGAGACCCTGGAGCAGCGCCGGGCCGACCTCGGCGGCGAGGTCGAGGAGCTCGAGGCGGCCGTCGAGGATCTCGAGTCCGAGGAGTTCTCGGCGGTGCTCGACCTCCACCGGGAGGCCAACGAGCTGGAGTTCGAGATCGAGCGCCTGGAGGACGACCTCGCGGACGTGGTCGACGAGATCGAGGAGATCGAGGGGCTGCTGGAGCGGGCCGACGAGTTGCGCGAGCGCCGCGAGGAGGTGGTCGACGAGCTGGCCGACCGACGGACCCGGATCGACCGCATCGAGGCCGAGGCCGTCGACTCGTTCAACGAGCACATGGACGCGCTGCTGGAGGTGCTCGGCTACGACAACCTCGACCGGATCTGGATCGACCGCGTCGAGGAGACCGCCCGCGAGGGCCGCGAGACCGTCCGGCGGACCGACTTCGACCTCAACGTCGTCCGGACGACCGACAACGGCGCCGCCTACCGGGACACGGTCGACCACCTCAGCGAGTCCGAGCGGGAGGTGACCGGGCTGGTGTTCGCGCTGGCGGGCTACCTGGTCCACGACCTCCACGAGACGGTGCCGTTCATGCTGCTGGACTCGCTGGAGGCGATCGACGCGGACCGGATCGCCGCCCTCGTCGACTACTTCGCCGACTTCGCGCCCTACCTCGTGGTGGCGCTGCTCCCCGAGGACGCCCGGGCGCTGGACGAGGCGTACACGCGGATCCGCGAGATCTGACAGTGGCCTCGAAGGTCGCCCGCCTGATCGAGGAGTACGGCCTCGACGGGCTCGGGGCCGAACTGGAGACCCGCTGGACCGGCGACGGCGTCGAGCGGTCGAGCCCGCGGGAGCTGGCCGACGAGTTCAACGAGCGGCTGCTGACCGCCCGGCTCCGCGAGGCCGGCCTCGCCACCGCCCCCGAGGACGTCGACCGCCTCTATCACAACCTCACCGACGACGACGTCAGCGCCGGCGTCCGCCGCGACGCCCGCGGCCGGCTCGAACGGGACGGGATCGACGTCGACACCCTGGAGTCGGACTTCGTCACCTACCAGGCGATCCGGTCGTACCTCAAGCGGGTCCGCGGCGCCGAGTACGAGGGCGTCGACGACGCCGAGAAGCTCCGCAAGGACCGGGAGGCGATCGGCCGGCTCACCACCCGACTGGGGTCGGTCACCGAGAGCCGGCTGGACTCGCTGCGCGAGACCGGCCGCCTCGATCTGGGCGAGTTCGAGGTGCTCGTCGACGTGCAGGTGCTGTGTGAGGAGTGCGGTCGCCAGCACGCCGTCGACGACCTCTTCGACCGCGGGGGCTGTGTCTGTCGGCCGGGGGAGTAGCCCGCCTCCGCGCCGACCGACCACGGGACACGGGCGCCGTCCGACGTTCCACCGCCGACCGGACGGTCACGGGCTCACCCCTGCCGACCGCCGCGGTCGTTGAGCAGCTCCCAGTAGCCCAACAGCGCCGCGGCGTGGCCCTCCTCCGGGCCCGCGCGGCGCGTCGTCGCCTTGTAGGCCTCGTGGACGACGCCCGTCAGCGGCAGCGCGGTGCCGCGGTCCCGGGCGAACTCCCGCAGGTACCCCAGGTCCTTGTGCCAGATGGCGAGCCCTCCCAGCCCCTCGATCCCCTGGGCGAACTCCCGCGAGAGGTACCGCTCCCAGACGTCCATCGCGAGAAAGTTCCGCAGGAGCGCCGGATCGACGCCGCTGTCCCGGAGGTACTCGACGATCTCGGCGTCCAGCGCGGCCCGCCCGGCGTAGCGGGCCTGCAGACCGAGCTTCAACACGGTCCCCGCCGGCGTCTCCCCGACACGGACGTGTGCGTCCGCGAGCACGTCCAGGAGCGACGTCGCGGCCGCGTACCGGGCCTCGGTCCCCCCGACCATCATCTGGTACCCCTCTCGGGGCGCCCCGCCGGTGATCGGCGCCTCCAGGAAGTCCACGCCGGCCGCCGAGCACCGCTCCGCCGTGGCGACGGAGGTCGCGGGCCGCGTGGTGGTGGCGTCGACGACCAGTTGCCCCTCCTCGAGGGCCGCCAGCAGCCCCTCGTCCTGGGCGTCGGTCCCGCCGTCGGCCGTTCCGTCGTCGGCCATCCCGCCGGACGCTCCGCCGGCGGACACGGCGTCGTCGATCGCCGACCCCGTCAGGACGGCCTCGACCTCGGGGGTGCCCGGGAGCGCCAGCACGACGGCGTCGGTCCGCCGGGCGACCGCCGCGGGTCCGTCGTCCGCCGAGGCGCCGCGGTCCCGCGCCCGTTCGACCGCCCCGTCGTCGACGTCGTGGACGACGACCTCGCGGCCGTCCTCCAGCAGGCGGTCGAGAAACTCGGTGCCGATGTAGCCGACTCCGATCAGTCCGATCGTCTCCATGCCGACGGCTCGCGGACCGGGGGATTATAGCTGGCGGCCGGCCCCGCGGCGCGGCGACGGACGGTCGGGGCCCCACCCAGTGCTCTCCCGGTCGCGTCCCGTCCAGCGGACCCCGAGACGGAGGTCAGTCGGCGTCGTCGTTCGCCTCGTCGGCTCCCACCGCCGCCGCGACCGCCCGCAGTTCCGACTTCCGGAGCGGCGTGTCCGGGTCGGCGTCGCCGGCGTCGACCGCCGCCAGGATCGCCGCGCGCATCTCGGCCTTCGGCGGGAGCCGGCCCGCCGTGTCGACGTCGGCGCCGAGTTCCTCGGCGACCGCCGCCAGCGCCTCCTTCGTGAACGCGGTCGACTCCACGCGCTCGTACCGGCCGACCGCGACCCGGACGTCGTCTCGCAGTTCGTCGACGGTGCGTGTCATACCGGCCGTGCGGGCCGTCGGTCCCTGTCCGTTTCGGTTCCGGACCCCGCACCGCCCGAGACATCGAGCAATAGAATCGGACCTCGAGTAATCGAAAAGCCGCTTCGAATAAGCATGCAGCATCTCGATAGTTATTTCAAGCGAATACGAAGTGGTAAACGGGATAAAGAAGAAATCGATCGATCTATCGGCATACGGACAGGCGAAGCGAGGACGCGAACGCGCGGAACGACGCCCGCGGACCGCCCCGGTCGGACGTCCCGCAGGTCGCCCGCGGCCCCGGACTACGACCTGCAGACGGAGGCTATTTAGTCGATCCGCGACCGAGACCCGTCAATGAGTCGCGACGGTCCCGACGTCCTCGCCGCCGCCGACCTGCTGTCGGCCGCGGTCGTGGTCGTCGTCGTCCTGACGGCCCTCGTCGTCCCGCTGCCGGGCGCCCTCCGCTATCCGGCCGGGCTGGCGCTGACCCTCCTCGTGCCCGGCTACCTCCTGCTCGCGGCACTCTTCCCGTCGGTCGACGCGCTGGGCGGCGTCGAACGGCTCGCGTTCTCGGTCGGGGTCAGTCTGCTCCTGGTCGGCGCCGTCTCGGTCGCCCTGGGCCTGACCGGCCGGCTGGTCCGCCCGGTCGCGGTCGGGGCGCTGGCCGCGCTCGCCGTCCTGACGGGCGCGGCGGCCGCCTACCGCCGGGCGCGGACGCCCCGCGAGCGGCGGTTCCACCGCCCGGCGGTCGCCGCCCTGCGCTCCCGGCGCGGGTCGGGAACGGACGCGTCGATCGCGGACGACGGCCGGAGCCGCCGCGTGACAGTCGCCCTGGCGGCGGTCGTGCTGGTCGGCGGGCTGGCGGCCGGCACCACCGCGGTCGCGGTCACCGACCCGGTGCCCGACGAGCGCTACACGGAACTGTCGCTGCTCGACGCCGAGACGGGGACGCTCCCGACGAACGCGACCGTCGAGAGCGGCGGCCCGGTCGTCGTCTCCGTCCACAGCCACGAGGGTCGCTCCACGGAGTACCGGGTCGCCGTCGAGCGCCGGCGGGTCGCGGTCGGGAACGACAGCGTCCGGGTGCTGGCCCGCCAGCCCGTGGCGACCCACCGACCGACGCTCGCCGACGGGGAACGCTGGACCCGGCGCCACCGGATCGCGCCGACCGAGGGACGGTTCGCCGCGGCGAACGTGACGGCCGGACGAACGAACGCGACGAACACGCCCGGCGGGACGGCGGGCAACGGAACGGGCGCGCGAACCGAGACGACCGTGCGGCTGGTCGTGGAACTGTCGTCCGGCCCGGACCAGCCCAACCAGACGGTCCACGTGGGGGTGGCCCGGTGACCGACGCCGCCGGGGGCCGCCGTCACCGCCGGCGGCTCGCCGCGCTCGTCGCGAGCGTCCTCCTCGTGGCGCTGGCCGCGCGGACGCTGTTGCTGTTCTGGAGCCCGTTGCCGACGACGCTCGACGGGCTCCTATACACGGCACGGGCGGAGGCGACGCTCGCCGACGGCGCCTTCCCGCTCGCCCGGTTCCGGGCGGACAGCTTCGTGTTCACGGGCGTGCTGGCGATGGCCGGAGCGGCGGTCGGGGAGCGGCCGCTGACGCTCGCCCAGCCCGTCGTCGCGGTCGTCGGCGCGGCCTCCTGTCTCGTGGCAATCGCGCTGGTCCGCCGGCTGGGTCGGCGACTGAGGTGGGACCGTGGCTCGATCCTGCTGGGCGCGGGGATCGCGGGCTACGGGCTGGCCGTCGAGGGACTGTACCTGCGACGCAGCGGCGTCACCGACGAGGAGGCGCTCGCCTTCCTGTTGGTCCCGCTGTTCGCGCTCGCGCTCCACCGGGCGCTGACCGGGGAGCGACGCCGGCGGTGGTGGGGACTGACGCTCGCGTTCGCGGCCCTGTTCCCGCTGTTGCACACGTTCAGTTCGCTCGTCGCGGGGATGACGCTCACCGGCGTGGCCGCCATCGCGGCCGTCGACCGGCTCTCGGCGCGCCGGACCGTCGTCGCGGCGGCCGCGATCGCGGGCTTCTGGGCGTACGTCGGGGGCTACTACGCGGTCGCCCGGTCGTTCCTGACGGTGCCGTACGTCGACCGGGTGACCGCCTACCCGGGGCTGTTCGTCGCCTGGCTGGTCGTGATCGCGGTCGGCGGCGTGTGGCTCCGACGCACCTCCGGCCGGGCCGCCCGGACCGTCGTCGTCGGGCCGCTCCTGCTGTGGTTCGGGCTGCTGTTGGCCAACGGCGGCCGGTCGGTGTTCCCGGGCACCCAGACCACGCCGCCGGCGCTGCTCGCGCTCGTCGCCGCCCTGCTGGTCCCCGTCGTGCTGTTCGGGGTCGGGCTGCCGGCGGTCGCCCGCGAGGGGGAGGTCGGTCCGGTCACGCTGGCGCTCCTGCTGGGCCCGATAGCAGTCGTCTCCTTCTCGCTGACGGCGGCGCTCACCCCGGAGTACTTCGCGACCGCCCTGCGCGGCCAGACGTTCCTCCACCTCGCGCTGTTCGTCTGTGTCGCCGCCGGCGTCGTCGGGCTGGCACGACGGCGCGACCCGGCGGGGACCGGACGGCCCGACGCCGAGACGGCCGGTTCGGGGGGCCGGGACGGGACGACCCCGGCGACCGACGGCGGCGGGTCGCTCCGGACGTCCGTCGCGGCCGGGCTGGTCGTGGTCGTCCTCGCGGCGGCGCTGGCGACGACGCCGCTGGCGCTGGTCCACCTGGACACGATGAGCTACCCGGCGACGACGACGGGGTCGGCGTTCGGGGCGGCGAACTTCGCCGCCGAGCGGACGACCGGCGACTGGGCCAGCGACGATCCCCTCTCCCGAGTCGCCGGTCACTACAACCCGGGGACGAACGTCTCACAGCGGCCGGTCGTCGCGTGGCTGAGCGGCGACGGGGGTGTCCCCCCGCGCTGTCCGACGCTGACACGGCGCTCGTGGGCGACAAGCGGCGCCCACCTGTTCCCGGCGCCGGCGGAGACCGTCGACGCCGACGCGTTCCGGTCGTTCCACGAGACCGGCGACGTGGTCTACTCCGTGCGGGGCCACGACGCGGTCCGGCTGGCGGTGCCCGGCCGTGCCGGGCGGTGTTGAGCGTCCGACGGATACAAGACGACCCCGGCGAAACCCGGTGACAGTGACCGACGCGATAGTGGAGGCCCGGGACGTCGTCGTCGAGCGGGGCGGGTCCCGCATCCTCGACGGGGTCTCGGTCTCGATCGCTCCCGACGCGACGCTGCTGGTCGGGGGACCCAGCGGCGCCGGGAAGACGACGCTGTTCAACGTGCTCGGACTGTTGGAGCCGCCCACGTCGGGGACGCTGACCGTCGCCGGTCGGGAGGCGGCCGCCCTCTCCGACCGCCGGCGGGCGCGGCTGCGCCGGGAGACGGTGGGGTTCGTCTTCCAGGACTTCCAGCTGATCCCGGACCTCACCGCCCGGGAGAACGCCGCGCTGCCACAGGAACATGCCGGCGACCGGGACCCGACGTGGCTTGACACCCTGTTCGAGCGGCTGGGGATCGCCGACCTCGCCGACGGCTACCCCGCGACGCTGTCCGGCGGGGAGAAACAGCGGGTGGCGATCGCCCGGGCGCTGGCCAACCGCCCGAAGCTGTTGCTGGCCGACGAGCCGACCGGTCAACTGGACCCGGACACGGCCGAACGGGTGCTGGAGCTGCTGTTCGAGATGCGGGCGGCCGCCGAGACGGCGCTGGTGGTGATCAGCCACGACCCGCGGCTGGCGGACCGGTTCGAGCGCCGACTGGAGCTCCGGGACGGCCGGCTGACCGAGGACGACGCCGCGACCGACGCGCCGGCGCCGTCGACCGC
>CAZMWG010000030.1:0-14575 GCA_964569925.1 uncultured Halobacteriales archaeon
CGCCGCCCTCCATGACCGCGAACGCGCTGTTCGTGGTCCCGAGGTCGATCCCGAGGACTTTGTTGCTCGCCATCTTGTCCCGTCGTACCCGTTTCGGCCGGTTAAAGATTACCAAACGGCCCGAGGCCCCCGCGCGTGTCGCCCCGCCGCCGTCTTGCGGTTCCGTTCTCGGCGTCGGCTCGCGGCCGGCAACTTTATATCGAACCGCCGTTCGTCCGCAGGTCCGCGGCGACCGGCCGGTGGTCCGAGCCGACCCGCCCGTCGGCCGTCCGCGAACCCACTCCCGCGTCCGCGATCGGGAGCGCGGCGAGGACGTAGTCGAGCCGTCGCGGCGTCGTCCCGTCGTCGAACCCGACGTAGCTCTCGGCCGGGCCGAACGGGTCGACCGCCGCCGTCGCGTCCGTCAGGCCGGCGCAGTCTCCGGCGCTCCCGGCGTCCACGTCTGCACTACCCTCGGCGTCCGCGTCCGCACCGCTCCCGGCCCCGACGAGCCGTCCGTACGGCGGCGACCCGGGCGTGCAGTTCAGGTCGCCGGTCACGACCGCCGGGCGGTCCTCGGGGAGTCGTCGAGCGATCAGGTCGGCGCCCTCGGCCCGCGCGGTGGCGCCCTCGTGGTCGAGGTGGACGTTGTGGACCGCGAGCGGGCGGTCCGCGAGCCGGTCGCGCAGGCGCGCCACGGTCGCCGTCCGGGGGTAGGTGGCGTCCCAGCCGACGCTGCCCAGCCGGTCCGGGGTCTCGGAGAGGGCGTAGGCCCCGTTACCCTCGATCCGGAGCCGCGCCGACCGGACGCCGATCGGGGTGTGCTCGCCGCCGGCGGCCGGCTCCCCGACCCACTCGAAGCCGGCCAGCCGCTCGCGCAGGTCCGGGAGCTGGTCGAGCCAGACCTCCTGGAGTCCGACCACGTCCGGGCGGAGCGCCCGCAGGACGTCCGCGACGGCGTCGCGCCGGCGCTCCCAGGCCAGTTCCCCCTCGTCGGCGCCCGCGTACCGGACGTTGAACGAGACGACACGCAACGTCGGGACCCGGTCGCTCTCGCCGGTCCCGGTACCGCCGACGTCCGGTTCTCCGGGCTCGGGATCCGTGTCGCCGGTCATCGTCCGCTCCCCCCGTCCGTGACGGCGCCGTCCCCGGCGCGAGCGTCGGCGTCGGCGGCCGCGGCCCGCGCGCGGCGCTCGCCGGCTTCGAGGTCGACCCGCCGGAGGACGGCGAGGCCGCCGCCGAAGAAGACGATCAGCGAGAGGATCGAGTAGCGACTGGAGCCGGTGAGCCCCGCGACGACGCCGAACAGCGCCGGCCCGGCGACGCCGGCGACCTTCGAGCTGATCGAGAAGAAGCTGAACAGCTCCGCCGACCGGTCGGGCGGCACCAGCCGGCTGTAGATCGACCGGCTCAGCGCCTGCGTGCCGCCCTGGACCGTCGCGACGGCGATCGCCAGGACCCAGAACTGCCACTCGCTCCGCATAAAAAAGCCCGCGACAGAGATCCCCAGGTAGACGACCAGCCCCAGCGACAGCGCCCGCTTCGCGCGGATCCGGTCGGCCAACTCCCCGAACGCGACGGCGAAGGGGATCCCCAGGAACTGCACCAGCACCAGCGCGGCGACGATGCTGGTCCGTCCGATCCCGATCTCGCTGCCGTAGATGCTCGCCATCCGGATGATCGTCCCGATGCCGTCCGCGTACAGCAGGAAGGCCACGAGGAAGAGCAGGAGGTCCGGGTAGTCACGGATCTCGCCGGCGGTCCGCCGGAGGCGGGCGAACCCGACCCGGACCGGGTTGCCGACGGGACCGTCCTCGCTCCCGTCGCCGCCGACCGCCGGCTCGGACACCCGCAGGAGCAGCGGAAGCGAGAAGACGGCCCACCAGACCGCCACCGACAGGAGCGCGAACCGCGTGGCCGTCCCCTCGTCGACGAAGCCGAACGCGTCCGGCGCGAGCACCCAGGCGAGGTTGACCACCAGCAGGAGTCCGCCGCCGAGGTAGCCCAGCGCGTAGCCCGCCGTCGAGAGCCGGTCGGCCACGTCGCCGGCTTCGGCCGGACGGTCCTCGTCGGTCAGGTCACCGGTCTCGCCTCCGGTCCCGTCCGTGGGGTCCTCCGCGTGTCCGTCGCCGCCGGCGACGTGGGAGAGCAGCGAGTCGTAGAAGACGTTCGCGCCGACGAAGCCTACATTGGCGACGGCGAACAGGACCGAGGCGAGCGCCACGTCGCCCGGACCGGTGAAGAACAGTCCCGCGGTGGCCACCACCCCGACGCCGGCGAAGGTCGCGAGCATGGGCTTTTTCGCCCGCCGGCCGTCCGCGATCGCACCCAGCACCGGCGCCAGCAGGGCGACGGCCGCCAGGCTCGCCGCCGTCGTGTAGCTGTAGTACACAGTGGCGAGGTTGCCCGGCAGGCCGCCGCCGATCACCGACTCGTAGTAGATCGGAAAGACGGCGGCGACGACGGTCGTGGCGAACGCCGAGTTGGCCCAGTCGTACAGCGCCCACGCCACCCGCTGGGGGGTCCCGAGGCCCAGACGCCGGCGCAGGGCGCCGACCCGTCGCCGGAGAGCGCCGACGCGGCTCACCGGTCGCCCTCCCGGCCGCCCGTCCGGCGTGTCGACCGTCGGGTCCGCGACCCCGTCGGCGTCCGCACGCCCTCGTCACGGCGCGTTCGCGTCACGGGGGCCACTGACGGCTCTCGCGAGTTAAGTCCGGGTAATAGGGCTACCGAGAGCTACCGAGTCGGCCGTCGGACGACGCTGGCCCGCCGCGGCAAGGGTCGGTCCGCCACAGCGGGGGGTCGGGTCGCCGCGGCGCGGACCGGGCTGCCGTCGGGAACGGATGGATGCCGGGGCTGCTCCGTGATCGAGCCGGCTACCCCTCGCTGACCGTGACCTGCGCGGGTCGGATCACCTTGCCGGCCATCTCGTAGCCCGGCCGGTGGACCTCGGCGACGGTCCCCTCGGGCTGGTCGGAGTCGACCTGGACCAGCACCTCGTGGCGGACGGGGTCGATATCGTCGCCGGGCTCGGGCTCGAGGAAGTCGACGTTCTCCCGCTCCAACTCGTCGTCGAACGCCCCCAGCGTCGACGCCACGCCGTCCCGGATGTCGACGCCCTCGTTCTGGTCCAGCGCCCGCACCAGGTTGTCACGGACGTCCAGCAGCCGCTCGACGAGGTCCTCCGTGGCCCGCTCGCGCTCCTCCTCCATCCGCTGTTCGGTGCGCTTCTTGTAGTTCTGGAACTCCGCCTGCTTGCGCTTGAGCTTCGACTCCAGTTCCTCGATCCGCTCGTCGCGCTCGGCCAGATCCGACTCCAGCCCGTCGAGCCGCGTCCGCAGCGAGGCGACCTCGTTGGCCAGCTCCTCGGGGTCGCTCTCCTCGATCCGTTCGACCAGCTCCTCGCCAACGGCGTCGACGCCGACCCCCTCGTCGGCCGCGGTCCGGGCCGTCGCGTCGGCGTCACCCTCGGCCGACTCCGAGCCCGACGCGGAGGCGGCCGCCCCGTCGTCGTCGGCCGGCTCGTCATCTGGGTCGGTCTCGGCCGCGTTCGGATCGCTCATGTCCGGCCGAAGGCCGGCGACGGACAAAAGCGTTCAGAAACCCGGCGAGAGGGGCCGGCGACCGCCACCGGCCGGACCGCGGGTGTTTTGCGCCCGGCCGGCCTACGTTCGGCGGTGCTCGCACTCGGCTACGAGGACGGGACGATCCGGCTGTCGGGGGAGGTCCCGCCGGACCTCCCGGGCGTCGAGTACGACGAGCGCTCGGAGACCGGCCGGGCGCCGGCCCACCGCTACGCCGAGCTCCGGGCGACGCTCGACGACCGCGGCGCGAGCTACGAGGACCGCGTGCTCGCGGCGGCCGACCGCGACCTCGACCTGTGGACGAGCTACGAGCTCCGGGACTACCAGCGCGACGCGCTGGACGCCTGGACGGAGGCGGGCCGCCGTGGGGTGTTGGAGCTACCGACCGGCAGCGGCAAGACCGTCGTCGGCATCGTCGCGGCCGCCGCGCTCGACGAGCCGACGCTCGTGGTCGTGCCGACGATCGACCTGCTGGAGCAGTGGGAGCGTGAACTCGAACGGGAGTTCGCGGTCCCGATCGGCCGGATGGGCGGCGGGCAACAGCGCGTCGAACCCGTCACCGTCGCCACCTACGACTCCGCGTACCTCCGGGCCGACGATATCGGCGACCGGTTCGGCCTCGTGGTGTTCGACGAGGTCCACCACCTCGGCGGCGAGGGGTACCGCGACGTGGCCCGGCTGTCGGCCGCGCCGGCCAGACTCGGGCTGACCGCCACCTTCGAGCGCCCCGACGGCGCCCACGAGGCCGTGGCCGAGTTGGTCGGCCCCGTGGTCGCCCGGCTCTCGGCGGCGGAGCTGGCCGGCGACCACCTCGCGGAGTACGACGTCAAGCGGCTGACGGTGTCGCTGACCGACGAGGAGCGCGAGACCTACGAACGGCACCAGGGGACGTTCACCGACTACCTGGCCCGGTCGAACATCCGAATGCGCTCGGGGAGCGACTACCAGGAGCTGGTGAAGCGGTCGGGCACCGACCCCGAGGCCAGGGAGGCGCTCTTGGCCAAGCAGCGCGCCCGGGAGGTGATGCTGAACGCCGACCGGAAGGTCGACCGGCTGGCGACGCTGCTGGACCGCCACCGGGGGGATCGGGTCATCGTCTTCACCGCCCACACCGACCTGGTCTACCGGCTGGCCGAGCGGTTCCTGATGCCGGCGATCACCCACGAGACGGGCGCCGAGGAGCGCTCGGAGATCCTGGAGCGGTTCCGCGCGGGGACCTACTCGCGGGTGGTCACCGCGAACGTTCTCGACGAGGGAGTCGACGTCCCGGCGGCCAACGTCGGGATCATCCTCGCCGGCAGCGGCTCGGAGCGGGAGTTCACCCAGCGGCTGGGTCGGATCCTCCGGCCGACCGGCGACGGCTCGCGGGCGATCCTCTACGAGATCGTCGCCGAGGAGACCGCCGAGGAGCGGGTCGCCGACCGGCGGCGGTGACGACGGTCGCCCCGCCTTCCGACCGCACCCGTCAGGCGCCCTCTACCCGCGGGTCCAGCGCCTCGTAGGAGAGGTCCTGGACCACGTTGCCGAGGACCCCGACGCCGACGATCACGAGGATCTGGCCGAGGATCACCGGGAGGTCGCGCCCGTCGACCGACTGCACGAGCAGGCGGCCGAACCCGTCGATGCCCAGCAGCGTCTCGATCACGAACACCGAGAGCACGAGCAGCCCGATGGCCTCGGTGAACAGCATCGAGAACACCGGGATCGCCGCGTTCCGGAGGACGTGCCGGGCGACGTCGCGGTCGGCGCCGCCCTTCGCCCGGACCAGACGGACGAACTCCGCGTGACCGTACTCGCGGGCGTGAGCCCGGGAGTAGCTGACGTAGCCCCCCAGCAGGGCGGCGGCGGCCAGCGCGGTCGGCAGGAGGTGATCGAGGACGACCGACGGGACCGGGAGGACGCCGTTCGAGGCCAGCGACAGCAACAGGCCGCCCAGCCAGAACCCCGGGACCGCGAAGACCAGGTAGGAGGTGCCGACGCCCAGGCTCGCGAGCCGGCTCTCCGGGCGCAGCGCGGCGACCAGTCCGATCAGCAGGCCGGCGGCCACCGCGAGGGCGATCGCCGGGAGGACGTACAGCGCGGTCCGCCCCGCGGCGTCGAGCACGGTCGGCAACACCGGCCCGGCGCCGGCGAAGGAGGTCCCCCAGTCGAGGGTGGCCATGTCGGTCATCCAGTCGGCGTACTGGACGGGGAGGGGTCGATCGAACCCCCTGGCGGCGAGGTACTGCTCGCGGACGGCCGCCAGGCGGGCGTCCGAGGCGCCACCGTACTGGAGCGCTCGGACGCGCTGTTCGAGCACCCAGTCCGGCGTGGCGGTGAACAGCAGGAACACGGCCGTCAGGACCGTCCAGGCGGCGACCAGCCCCGTGGCGAGACGCTTGACGAGCCGCCGGAGAAGGCTCACGGCGACCACCCGGTTTCGGGGCGAGCGGGGGTCGGCGTGTCGGTTGGGCGGGACCGCGAGCGGGCGGCGGGCCGTCGGCGGACCGGCTCGACGCCGGCCGACCGCCGTGGCCGACCGCTCGCGGGCCGCGATCGGTGCGTCCGGAGGGGGGCGGCGGGGAACACGGCGACACGTTGTCCGGCCGACTCATAAGCTCGACGACCGGTTTTAAGTGGCTGCCGTCCCCGGATACCGCCGGCCCCCCGATGAGTTCCCGCGACGACGCCCCTCTCTTCCGCCGGGTGGACTGGCAGGAGACCGCCGCCGCAGAGATCGACCGGCCGCCCGAACGGACGGTGCTGCTGGTCGGCTCGGCGGCCCTCGCCGCCCTGGTCGCATACGACACGACGGTCGCCGGCGCGACGCTGGTCGCCGGCTGGGACCCCGTGCCCGTCGACTGGCTCGTGCTCGCCGCGACGGTCGTGTTGACCTCGTACGGCCTCGTGCCGGCGCTCCGCCGGCCGACGGCGACGCGACGGCTGCTCGCCCGGCTCCGGGACCGGCGGGCGGCAGCGCTGTCCGGCGTCGGCCTCGGAGCGCTGCTCGCGGTCGGCCTGCTCGGCCCGGCCGTGGTCCCGACGCCGGACCTGCGCTTCGAGTACGCGCTGAACCCGCCGCTTGGCTTCTCGTCCGGCGTCACGCCGGCGCGGTGTCTGGGCGACGTCAGCGGACCGATCCTCTCCCAGCGGTGTCACGGCTCGCTCGCGGCGCCGCTGGGCACCAACCAGCGGGGGTTCCCGATGAGCTACCTCTTGGTCACGGGCGCCCGAACCGCCGCGTCGGTGTTGCTGGTGACGGCGGCGCTGGTCGTCCCGGTCGCGGCCGCGGTCGGCGTCCTCGCCGGTCTCCGGGGAGGGATCGTCGACACGCTGCTGAGCGGCTACGTCGACGTCCAGACGTCGATCCCGGCGGTCGTCGTCTACGTCCTGGGGTACGCCTACTTCGGTCCCTCGCTGCTCCTGTTGCTGGTCGCCTTCGGCCTGTTCAGTTGGGGCGGGATCGCCCGGCTGGTGCGCGGCGAGACGATCCAGCGCCGGTTGGACGGCCACGTGGTCTACGCCCGCAGCCTCGGCGCCTCGCCGTGGTATCTCGCCCGTCGGCACGTCCTCCCGAACGTGACCAACACCCTGGTCCCGGCGGCGTTCCACCTGCTCGCGCTGCTGGTGCTGGTCGAGGCCGGGATCGCCTTCCTGGGCTTTCACCAGTTGGAACTGTACTCCTGGGGCGCGACGATCAGCGAGTCGCTGGTCGCCGAGGTCGCCGCGTTCGAACAGCAGCGCGCCGAGGTGGCCGCCTACCGGATCTGGTGGGTCTCTGGGGTGCCCGCGCTGGCGCTGACCGCGACGATGCTCGCGCTGAAGCTGCTGGGCGACGGGCTGCGCGACGCGCTCGACCCGCGGGGTGAGCGATGACCGCTCCCGACGGCGACCCGAGCGGCCGGGACGCCGACGACCTCGGGACTGACGACACGACCACCGGCGACCCGTTGCTGGCCGTCGAGGACCTGCGTACCCACGTCCACACGGACGACGGGACCGTCCGGGCGGCCGACGGGGTGAGCTTCGGCGTCGACCGGGGGGAGACGGTCTGTCTGGTCGGCGAGTCCGGCAGCGGCAAGACCGTCACCTGTGGCTCGATCACCGGAATCGTCGAGCAGCCCCCCGCCGAAATCGTCGGCGGTTCCGCCCGGTTCGACGGGCGGGAGCTGCTAGGTGCCGACGAGAGGACGCTGCGCTCGGTCCGGGGCGACCGGATCGCTCACGTCTTCCAGGACCCGGGGCGGGCGCTGGACCCGGTGTACACCGTCGGCGACCAGATCGCGGAGGCGATCGAGTTCGGCGAGCGCTCGGACGCGGCCGACGGCGCCGATCCCGGCTCCGCCTCGGATCGGGACCCGCGCCGGCGCGGGATCGAGCTGCTGGGCCGGGTCGGGGTCCCGGAGCCGGCCGAGCGGATCGACGACTACCCCCACGAGTTCTCCCGCGGGATGTGCCAGCGGGCCGCGATCGCGGTCGCGCTGGCGGCCGACCCGGACCTCGTGATCGCCGACGAACCCACGACCGCGCTGGACGTCACCGTCCAGGCCCGCCTGCTGGAGCTGTTCGCCGAACTGACCGCCGACGGCACCGCGCTGTTGCTCGTCACCCACGACATGCGGGTGGTCGCCGCGCTGGCCGACCGGGTGGTCGTGCTGTACGCCGGCCGGGTGGTCGAGCGGGGCCCGACGACGGCCGTCTTCGACCGACCCGCCCACCCCTACACGCAGGCGCTGTTCGACGGCTTCCGCGGGGGCGGCGCCGACACGGCCCCGCCACCGCGGGCGGCGCTGCCAGAGACGGGCTGTCGCTTCCGGACGGAGTGTCCCCACGCCGAGCCGGCCTGCGCGGACCCGGTGTCGTTCCACCCGGTCGGGTCCGGCGACGGGACGGACCGGGCTGACCACGAGGCCGCCTGCGTCTACCACGCGCCCGACCGCGACGCCGGACCGGTGCTCGACGCGGCGCTCTCTCTCGGGAGGGATCGCCGATGACCGACGACGGCCCGCTGCTGGCCGTCGAGGACCTGCACACCCACTATCCCGTGCGGGAGGGACTCCTCCGCCGGGAGGTCGACCGGGTCCGCGCGGTCGACGGCGTGAGCTTCACCCTCGACCGCGGCGAGATCCTCGGCGTGGTCGGCGAGTCCGGCAGCGGCAAGACCACGCTGGCGCGGTCGATCCTCCGGCTGGAGGAGCCCACGTCGGGGACCGTCCGCTTCGAGGGCCGGCCCGTCGGGGCGCTGTCGGGTGCCGACCTGGACTCCTTTCGCCGGCGGGTCCAGCTAGTCGTCCAGGACCCCGGCGACGCGTTCGACCCGCGGGCGACCGTCGGCGAGGCGGTCGCGGAGCCGCTGCGCCTGCACGGGCTCTCGGACCCGGACCGACGGCGAGCGATCGTCGAGGACGCCCTCGAGCGGGTGGAGCTGTCGGCGGCCGACGCCGACCGCTACCCCCACGAGTTCTCCAGCGGCGAGCGCCAGCGGATCGCCGTCGCCCGCGCGTTGGTCCCCGACCCGGACCTGATCGTCGCCGACGAACCCACGAGCGCGCTGGACGGCCGGACCCGGGCGCGGGTGCTCGAGTTGCTGGCACGGATCCGGCGTGCGTTCGACGTCTCGGTCCTCCTCGTGAGCCACGACATCGACGTGGTCCGGCGGTTCTGTGACCGCGTCGCGGTGATGTATCTCGGCGAGCTGGTCGAGCGTGGCCCGGTCGAGGACGTGCTCGGGGCGCCGGCACACCCCTACACCCGACTGTTGATAGACTCCGTGCCGAGCCTGGAACCCGGGGTCGGCGTGGCGGGCCGACCGCTGACCGACGCGATACCCGGCGTCGCCGATCCGCCCGAGGGCTGCCGGTTCCACACCCGCTGCCCGGCCGTGATCGAGCCCGAGGGCGTCGGCCTCGACGCCGAGATCTGGCGGCGGCTGGCCGCCCTCCGGTTCACGCTGCGCGACGGCGAACTGCCGCCGGCGCTCGCACCGGCGGCCGGGGACGGGGTCGAGGTCGCCGCCGACGCCGACGAGGCGGCCGTCCGCGCGGCGTTCGACCTCCCGGCGACGACGGGCGACGAGCGGGTGGACCGGGCGGTCGACGCGGCGGTGACCGCGCTCGTCGGCGGCGAGCGCGAGGCGGCCGCGGACAGGCTCGCCGAGGCGCTCCCGACGGTGTGTGAGCGGGCCGCGCCCGCGGCGGTCGAGGTCGACGGCCGGCCGGTCTCCTGTCACCGGTACGACCCCGACCGGCCGGGCGAGCCCCGCTCGCGGTGACCGACGGGGGAAGTCTCGCCCTCGGTGACCCGCCGGACGGACCGCTCGCGGCGGTCCGCCGGGCGGGCCGGTCCGCGTCGTCCTCCCGGGCGAACCCCGCTCTCGGTGATCGGCCGAACGAGTCCCGCCCTCGGTGACCCGCCGGGCGGGCCGGTCCACGTCGCCCCCCGCGGTGCTTATGTCGCTCGGCCGCCGACGCCGGACCGTGCTGACGAAGGACCTCCTGCGCGTCTCGCGGGCCGGCGGGGGGTACCACCCGGGGTTCGCCGCCGACGAGCCCGACGCCCGGCGGCTCGCGGCCCGCGTGATCGGCGTCTACCAGGGCCACGTCGGCGAGTCCCGCGAGGCGCTCGACGCGGCGCTGACGGACCTCGAACGCGAGGCCGAGGACTTCAAGCTCGTCCGCGGGCTGGCGAAGCTGGTCGACCGGGAGGCGACCTTCGAGACCCGGGCGCCGGTCGACCCGCCGCGGGCCCGCCGGGCGGCGTTCGAGGCCGCCGAGGCCGCCGGCGTGGTCGAAGCCGACGAGCGGGCGACGGCGCTCGCCTGCGCCGCCGACCGGCTCGACGCGACCCCCGACGCCGTCGCCGAGTCGCTGTACGCCGACCGGGAGGCCCGGCAGGTGCTGGTCGCGGTCGACCCCCGCTGGAAGCCCGACGGACTGGTCGAACAGTACGACCTCTCGCTGGCCCAGACCGCGCTGTTCGACGCCACCGAGGTCCGGGTGCGCTCGAACGACCCCCGGCGGGTGATCTCGGCGGTCAAACGGCTGGGGCTGATGTACGAGATCCGCCGGACCGGCGACGGGGACGGGCGGCTCGGCGACCGTGAGGTCGTCGTCACGGGGCCGGACGCGCTCTTTCGTCGGACGCGGCGCTACGGCACCGGCTTCGCGCGCCTGCTGCGCTCGGTCGCCGGCACCGCCGACTGGCGTCTCGCCGCGGCCATCGACGACCGGGGCACCGAGCGCGAACTCGTCCTCACCGACGCCGACGTCTCCGTCCCGGGCGTCGAGCCCATCGCCGACGTGGGCTTCGACAGCGACGTGGAGGCCGAGTTCGCCGCCCGGTTCGAGGGGGTGGACCTCGACTGGCGGCTCGTCCGCGAGCCCGAGCCTCTGGCCGCCGGCGCCCACGTCGTGATACCGGACTTCGTGTTCGACTACGCCCCCGGCGGCGACCCCGACGCGGGGCCCGCGTTCCGGGTGTTCTTCGAGGTGATGGGGTTCTGGACGCCGGAGTACGTCGAGAAGAAGCTCGACCGGCTCGCCGACCTGGAGGACGTGGAGATGCTGGTCGCTGTCGACGAGAGCCTGGGCGTCGGCGAGGCCATCGAGGCCCGGGACCACCGCGCGATCCCCTACTCGGGGTCGATCCGGCTGAAGGACGTCCGCGACGCCCTGCGCCGGTACGAGGAGCGCCTCGTCGCCGACGCCGCGGCCGGGCTGCCCGACGAACTCCGTCCCGCGGCCGACGCGGTCGCGCTGTCGGACCTGGCCGCGGAGTACGGCGTCGGCGAGGACGCGCTGGACGACGTCACCTTCCCCGAGCACGAACTGGTCGGCCGGACGCTCGTGCGGCCCGACGTGCTGGAGGCCGTGGCAGCGGAGCTGTCGGCCGGTATGAACCTGTCTGCCGTCGAGGACCTGCTCGGGGAGCACGGCCTCGGAGAGACCAGCGCGGTGCTCTCGCGGCTGGGCTACGAGGTGGCCTGGGAGGGGCTGAGCGGCGGGACGTTGCGGGAGCGGTGACCGCCGATGAGATGTCAAGTGGCCAGGTTCCGCCCATCCACCTACCGAGCGTGGTATAGAGGTCAACCTCGCCTCTACAGTCGAACAACCAAGTTACCGAGGCCTCAGATTCGGCTCGCTCTTCGCTTCCCCCGCTGAGAGTTTCATGTAACTCGTCGATCGGTCCGCTCGGTTTGCGCTCACTCACGTCTCTCCTGAACGTAGGATAGATCGCCGAATTTCAGTGAATTTCCGAGGGTACCGTATCTGACAAATTCCTAAAATTACCCAACTGAAATATCTGGCCGTTTACCTACTCTCGAAATGTCAGACCACGTTCTGATACGTGTCTCGCCACATGACCCCAACAGTCGTCCCCCGAGGACCGATCCGAGCGAAACGTTGCCACTCACAGGCCACTTGGTTTCACGTTCGGAAATTATAAAGTAACGACCCCCAGCGCCGCGCGGTCACGACCGCATGTCCGACGACAACCGGCTCGGACGGCGGAGAGTGCTGCAACTATCGGGTGGCCTCCTGGGGACGGGGCTGGCCGCACGGCTGTTCGGCGACGACGTCGCGGCGCAGTCGTCGACGCCGGGCGACTCGGAGGGCGGCGACGCCGAGTTCGTCACGAACGGGGTCACGGACTCGGGCGTCGGCGCGGCGCCCACCCTGGAGCCGCTGGGCCGGTACGTCACCGGCGCGCCGTTCGACGGCGCCGGCTCCGAGATCCCGGCCTACGACCCCGCCAGCGAGCGGGTGTTCACCACCAACGGGAACCAGAACGCGGTGGACGTGCTCGACGTGAGCGACCCGACCGATCCCACGCTCGCAGGCCAGGTCGACCCGTCGGCCGCCTTCGACGGCGCCGCGGGGGCGACCAACGTCACCGTCCACGACAGCGTCCTGGCCGCGTCCATCCCGAACGAGGACGCCCAGGCCGACGGGGCGGTGGGCTTCTACGACGCGGCGACCCTGGAGCGACTGGGCGTCGCCGAGGTCGGCCCGCTGCCGGACATGGTGACGTTCACCCCCGACGGCGAGCACGTCCTCACCGCCAACGAGGGCGAGCCGAGTTCGTCGTACTCGGAGGACCCCCGCGGGTCGGTGTCGGTCGTCGACGTGAGCGGCGGGTTCGACGCCGCGACGGTCCGGACGGCCGGCTTCGGCGACTTCGTCGGTCAGGAGGACGCGCTGCGCGAGGCGGGCGTGCGGATCTACGGGCCCGACGCCAACGCCGCCCAGGACCTGGAACCGGAGTACGTCGCCGTCTCGCCGGACTCCGAGACGGCCTACGTCACCCTGCAGGAGAACAACGCCGTCGGGATCGTCGACGTCGGGTCGGCGACCGTCGAGGACGTCGTCGCGCTGGGGTACAAGGACTTCTCGGCGCCGGGCAACGCGCTGGACGCGGTCGACGACGGCGAGATCGACCTGGAGCGCCAGCCGCTGTACGGGATGTACCAGCCCGACGCGATCGAGGCGTTCGCGGCCGACGGCGAGACGTACTGCGTGATCGCCAACGAGGGCGACGCCCGCGAGTACGACGCCCTCTTCGAGACCGGCGTCCTCGTGGAGGTCGACGGCGAGTACGGCCTCGACACCACGGAGGACGACGGCGCGAACGTGGACGTCCCGGTCGACGCCTCGGGCTTCGACGAGACGGTGCTCGACGCGCTGGTCGGGCTGGAGGCGACGACGGAACTGGGCGACGTCGACGGCGACGGGGCCTTGGAGGAGCTGTACGTCTTCGGCGGCCGGTCGTTCTCGGTGCTCGACTCGTCGGGCGAGGTCGTCTACGAGAGCGGCGACGACTTCGAGCGGACCGTCGCCGAGGCGCTGCCCGATCACTTCAACGCCGGCGACTCCGGCAACGACCTCGACTCCGAGAGCCCCGCCAGCGGTCCCGAACCCGAGGGGGTCGCGCTGGGCCGGGTCGCGGACACACCCTACGCCTTCGTCGGCTTCGAGGAGGTCGGGGGCTTCGCCGTCTACGACCTCTCGACGCCCGCCGACCCGACGTTCGTCCAGTATCTCAACACGCGTGACTTCTCGGTCGACCCCGAGGCGATCGAGGAGTCGGCCGAGACCGACGATCCGATGCCGGCCGCCGCGGCCGACGACCTCGCGCCGGAGGGGCTGCTGTTCGTCTCCGCCGACGACAGCCCCCTGGCGGACCCGCTGCTGGTCGTGGGCTACGAGGTCAGCGGCACGACGACGGTCTACCGCCTCGGGACCGACGTCCTGGGGATCGACTCCGCGGCCGTCACGCGGGGCGCGACCGGGAGCGTCGACCTGCGCCTGCTGGCCGCGATGGACGGGCTCGCCGGCGCGACCCTGACGGTCTCGGTCGACCCCGACGTCGCCCGGATCGCCGGCGCCGACTACGCCGACGACCTCTCGCTGTCCCGCGAGCCCCGGATCGCCCCCGACGGCTCGTCGGTCGAGCTCTCCTTCGTCGACGTCGGCGGCGCCGTCCAGCCCGGCGCCACGGACGTCCCGCTGGCGACGCTCGACGTCGTCGGCCGGGGGACCGGCACCGCCGACCTCCAGGTGTCGGTCGACCGGTTCCAGGCCGAGAACGGCGACGACCTCGAGGTGGCGACCCGGAACGGGCTCGTGGTCGTCGGACCGCCCCAGGTGCCCGGCGGGGCCGCCCCGCCGACCGACCCCGACGGCGACCGCCGCTACGAGGACGTCAACGGCAACGGCCGGATGGACTACGACGACGTCGTCACGCTGTTCGAGAGCTTCGAGTCCGACGCCGTGGGGATGAACGTCGCCGCCTACGACTTCAACGACAACGGGAAACTCGACTTCGACGACGTGGTCGAACTGTACGAGGAGGTCTGATCGGGCGCGGGCTCGCACCGCCCCGTCTCCGGGGCCGTCCCCTCGTCCACCGCGGCCCCCCGCCGCGGTCCCCCTCACCTCGTCCGTGGCTGTTTTCCCGTCCGTCGTCGTCCTGAACATGTCGGTCCTCCTCCCGTCCTCGGCCACGGAACTCGCGTGACGATCCGGCGGTCTCGT
>CAZMWG010000030.1:14675-20757 GCA_964569925.1 uncultured Halobacteriales archaeon
CGGTCCTCCTCCCGTCCTCGGCCACGGAACTCGCGTGACGATCCGGCGGTCTCGTCGACGTTTCGGCTCGCGCGACCCGCTGTCACCGGGCGCCGATCGGCTACCGCTCCACGTCCGCCAGCGGGTCCTCGGCGTCGTAGTCGGTCCAGAAGTCGGCGGCGCGGAACTCGTTCTCGGGAGCCATTCGTTCGGGCGGCCGGCCGAACCAGGCGGCGCCGCTCAGTTCCCCCGGCTGGATCGAGAGGGCGCCGCCGGCGTAGTCGGCGTCGAGGAAGGCCCACAGCGTGTGCAGCGTCGTCTCCCGGTCCGGGGCCGTCGTCCGGGTGTGACGCAGGAGGAAACAGTCCGTGACCGTCGCCTCGATCCCGACCTCCTCGCGGAGCTCCCGGCGGGCGGTCTCCTCGTAGGTCTCGTCGTCCTCGTGGCCGCCGCCGGGGAGTCCCCAGCGGTGGCCGCCCCGACCGAGGATCATCAGCGCGCGGGGGCCCTCCTCGACCGCCGGCATCGACGCCGAGAGGTCGGGGGCGTCGTCGGGCTCGCGGACGACCCAGACGTACGCCGACCCGATCCGGTCGTCGGCGTCCTCGCGGAGACGGTCCAGTCGCTCCCCGTCGACCGTCTCGTCGATCTCCTGAACCCGCGGGTCGTACTCGTCGACGATCCGCTCCTTCCGACGCCGGACGGCCCGCCTGTCGACGTGCTCCATGGACTCGTTCGCGAGGCGGCGACCGGGCAAAAGAGCCGGGGGTCCGTCGCTCGCCGGGCGTGGCCGCCGGCGTGGCGCGCCGATCGAGAGACCGAGCCCGGCGACACGAAAGCGGACGGTGAAAGTGAAACCGACCGCCAGAGCGCCTCTCGAACCCGTCACACCGGCCAGGCGAGGCCGGTCCGCGGCCGGGAACCGCCGGCTTCCCCGTGTCTCGCCGGCACCCGTGACGCCTCGTCCCGGTGTCGGGGCCGACCCGGCGGTGGGGCGGGTCGAGCGACGGCGCGGCGGGTCGGGCGGCGGGGGGCGACGCCGGACCGAGCGGGAACGGCGGAGCGGCTCGACCGCCGGCGGCGCGGCCGAGCGATACTAACGCCTCCACGCCCTATCGCGGTCGTGACCGAGCGTACGTACCGCTGTCTGAACTGTCTCGACCACGTCCTCACCAGGTCCTTCGACGTGCCGTACGTCTCGAAGACCTGCCCGAACTGCGACTCCTTCGAGCGGTTCGTCAACGGGATCGTTCTCGACCAGTTCGAGGCGCTGGAGGCCTCGCCGCCGGAGGAACTGGACTGGGAGCGGCTGGACCGCCGCGAGAAGCTGGTCGTCAGCGAGCGGCTCACCCGCGAGGGGTACTCCCTCGAGGACTTCTCCGTCGAGGGTCCCGACGAGGAGGCTCCGACGCCGACCGCCGCCGGCGGTGAGGAGGACGGCTCCGCCGCCGCCGGGGACGAGTCCGCCTCCGCCGACGGCGAGGACACCGCCGGGAGCGAGTAGCCCGAGCCGCCGGCGTCACCACCGGTGGTGGACGTGGTCGTACACCAGCGCCTCGTAGACGTCCCGGACGGCGCCGTGAGTCTCGTTCGAGAGCGGATCGAGGTCCGCCGCGGCGGCGTTCTCCCGGACGTGGGCGGGCGTCGTCGACCCGGGGATCACCGTCGAGACGGCGTCGTGGTCGAGCACCCACCGCAGCGTGAACTGCGCCATCGTGGCGTCGTCGGGCACCAGCGGGCGCAGTCGCTCGACCGCCGAGAGCCCCGCCTCGAAGGGGACGCCGGCGAACGTCTCCCCGCCCTTCCGTCCGACGCCGGCGTCGACTCCCTCCTCGGCGGCGGTCCGGCGGTGGTCGCCCGGCTCGAAGTCGTCGGGCGCCTCGACGGCGTCGGCGAGCAGCCCCGAGGCCAGCGGCACCCGGACGATGATCCCCACGTCCTCGGCGGCGGCGCGCTCGAGGAACCGTTCGGCCGGCCGCTGGCGGAACGGGTTGAAGATGATCTGGACCGACTCCACGGCGTCGTACTCGATGGCCTTCGACGCCTCCTCGACCTTCTCGACGCTCACCCCGGCGTGGTCGATCAGCCCCTCGCTGCGCAGCTCCTCCAGGGCCTCGAACGTCTCGGGCTCGTAGAACGCCCCGGTCTCGGGGCAGTGCA
This sequence comes from uncultured Halobacteriales archaeon, assembly GCA_964569925.1. Classification (GTDB taxonomy): domain Archaea; phylum Halobacteriota; class Halobacteria; order Halobacteriales; family Haloarculaceae; genus CAZMWG01. The sequence continues at coordinate 16,815 of CAZMWG010000030.1, forward strand.
GTTGCACGAGGTCGAGCGAGTCGACGCCCAGCCGGTCCAGCGAGCCGGCGACCGACGCGCGCAGGCCGTCCTCGGAGTGGCCCCCGTCGGGGTCGGGCGCCGCCTTCGTGGGCACGTACACCCGCCGGTCGTACTCCGTCAGCACCTCGCCGATGAGCCGCTCGGCCCGCCCGTCGCCGTACACCTCCGCCGTGTCGACGAGGTTCATCCCGGCGTCGAGCGCCGCCCGGATCGACTCCCGGCACTCCTCGTCGCTCGCCTCGCCCCACGAGGGGCCGACGTTCCAGGTGCCGAGGCCGACCTCGGTGACCGGCAGTCGCGTGCTGCCGAGTTCGCGTGTCTCCATGCCCCCTCGTCGGCGGTCCCCGTAAAAAGTGTGGGTGGCCGAGCCCCGGCGGTCAGACGGGGCGACGGACTCTCGACCGTCGAGCGCCGAGAGCCGGTGTGACCGACCGCGAGGACGACCCGCGTCGCCGACTGCCGGTCGAGCCGCCGGTCCACGTCGAGACCGTCGTCGACCACCGGAGTCTCACCTGGACCGCCGGCGGCCTCGACCGGTTCCTGGCCGCCGTCCGGGCCGACGACGCGGTGGCCGCCGACGCCCCCGCGCGGGTCGACGCGAGGGACGTCGCGGGACGGGGCCGGCGGCCGCTGTCCGCGGTCGCGGCCCGGCCGGCGATCACCTACGTCCGCGTCGAGGCGACCGCCGACTGGACGGTCGCCTGGGAACGGCGGACCGAGCCGACGGTGTCGCTGAGCGGCGCCCCGTCGCCGGCGACCTGCCGGCGTCTCCACGTCGCGACGACGAACTGTCCGGGGTGGATCGATGCGGACGAGCGGCTCCTGGAGCGGCTGGTGGGGTGAACCCCCGGCGGACGACCGCCGGTCCGGGATCGACCGGCGACCCGGGCTCAGTCCAGGATCGACCGGCGACCCAGGTCCAGCCCGCGGGCGCGGGTCAGGAGGAGCGCGGCCAGGATCAGGGTCGCCTCCAGCGCGCCGAACGGGCCCAGCGCGTAGTCGATCCAGTAGGTCACGAGCCCGTCCTGTGGCGGGCGGCGCGGTCCCAGCACCGGCCACGCGTAGTTGACGACGTAGCCGGGGTACGCGACCAGCACGTCGCCGGCGACGTGGCCGGCGGCGCCGACCGCGAGGGGGAGCCAGGTTCGGAGCCGCGGGACGGCGAGCAGGACCGCCGTCGCCAGTGCCAGCACCACCGCGGAGTGGCCGACGGTGTGGGAGACGACCGTGAGGCCGGCGAAGTACGGCGGCTTGTCGATCAGGTCGGGGAGGAGCGCGCCGAACAGACAGAGCACGGCGCCGCGGCCGGCGTACCCCCGGCCGTGGACCAGCAGGACCGAGACGGCGAGGTGGCCGAAGGGGGTCACGGCGGGGCTGAGAGCCCGACCGTGGAGTGGTTGTCGGTCCCGCCCGGACCGGCGTCGGTCGCCGGCCCGCCCCTCAACGCTCGCGGACGACGGTCTCGTACGGACGCAGTTCGAGTTCGTCCCCGACGCCGTCGCGCTCGGGGTGGTTGCCGATCAGCCGCTCGGAGTCCGCGAGCGGGAGTTCGACGGCGTGCCCGCCGTCGTCGAAGTTGTGCGCGGCGACGACCGTCTCCTCGCCCAGCGTCCGTCGGTAGGCGAAGACGGTCGGGTGGTCGGGCAGGAGGAGATCGTAGTCGCCGTACACCAGGACGTCCCGCCCGTCCCGCAGGTCGATCAGGTCGCGGTAGTAGTGCCAGACGGAGTCCTCGTCGGCGCGTGCGGCCGCGACGTTGATCTCGGAGTGGTTGTCGTTGACGTCGATCCAGGGCTCGCCGTCCGTGAAGCCGGCGTGTTCGCCGTCGGTCCACTGGACCGGCGTGCGGGCGTTGTCGCGGCTGCGCTCCTCCAGCAGCGGCCGCAGCTGCTCGTAGGAGTCGTACTCGTCGGTCTCCAGCATGCGCTCGACGAAGTTCGTCGACTCGACGTCGCGGAGGTCGGCCGGGCTGGGGAAGTCGGCGTTGGTCATGCCGATCTCCTGGCCCTGGTAGACGAAGGGCGTCCCCCGGAGCGTGAACAGCACCGTCCCGAGCAGCTTCGCCGACTCGCGGCGGTACTCCCCGTCGTCGCCGAACCGCGAGACGGCACGGGGCTGGTCGTGGTTGCTGAAGTACAGACAGTTCCACCCCTCGTCGGCGAGTTCGGTCTGCCAGCGGGTGAACACCTGTTTCAGCTCGCGGACGTCGAGTTCGGCGGGGTCCCACTTGCCGCCCTCGCCGGCGTCCAGCAGCATGTGCTCGAAGTGGATGAGCATCGAGAGGCCGTCCTCGCCGACGTAGGCGGGAGCCTCCTCGGCGGTGACGCCGACCGTCTCGCCGACGGTGGTGACGTCCCGGCCCTCCAGGGTCTCCGAGACCATTTCCGAGAGGTAGCGCTCGAACTCGGGGCCGCTGACGAAGTGTTCCCCGCCGACGACGGCGTTCTCCGGATCGCCGTCGGGCAGCCCCTCGCGCTTGGAGATCAGGTTGATGACGTCCATCCGGAAGCCGTCGATCCCCTTGTCGAGCCACCAGTTCATCAGGTCGTACACCTCCTCGCGCACCGCCTCCTCGCGCCAGTTCAGGTCGGGCTGTTTGCGGTCGAACAGGTGGAGGTAGTACTCGCCGCGCTCCTCGTCGTAGGTCCAGGCGGTCTCCTCGAAGAAGGAGCTCCAGTTGTTCGGGAGTTCGCCGCCCTCCTCCGGCGGGTCGCCCGGGCGCCAGTGGTAGTAGTCGACGTACCCGGACTCGCCCCGGCGCGACCGGAGGAACCAGTCGTGCTCGTCGGAGGTGTGGTTGACCACGAGGTCCATGATCAGCCGCATGTCCCGGTCGTGGAGCGCCTCGAGCAGGCGCTCCCAGTCGTCCATCGTCCCGAAGCGGGGGTTGATCGACCGGTAGTCGGCGATGTCGTAGCCGTTGTCCGACATCGGCGACTCGTACACCGGGTTGAGCCAGACCAGGTCGACGCCCAACTCGTCGAGGTAGTCGACCTTCTCGATCACACCCCGCAGGTCCCCGACCCCGTCGCCGTCCGTGTCGTTGAAGCTCGTGGGGTACACCTGGTAGGCGACGGCCTCCTTCCACCACTCGCGGTCGAGGCCCGCCCCGTCGGTCGTGTCGGTCTGTTCTGTCATGCTCGCGGGTTGATCGGCCGCCGATATAATGGCTGACGATTTCGCCGTCGGACCACGAACGACCGTCAGGAACACGCTCGCGGCCGATGTGACGGTTCCGTCGTCGTCGGTGTCGGGATACGTATCGAGTAGTGTGTTTTTTATCCTCGCCGACGCTACTGGTTACGATGAGCGGTCTCCGCACGGTGGCGCTGATGCTGGTGGGCCTGGGTGCGCTGGGCCTGGTCGCGACCAGCGGGGCGTTCAGCCTGGTGGAGGCCGACCGCACGAGCACGGTGAACGTCGCCGACGACCGGTCGGGGCTGGTGGGACTGGACATCGCCGATCCGGTCGAGGCGAAGGGTAACAGCCGTCTGGTGACGGTGACGAACAACCTCGACGGCGAGCAGACGGTCGAACTGTCCCTGACCGGCGCCACCGACGAGGGCGTTCGACTGCGGAACACCAGGGAGACGATCGCGGCGGGCGAGAGCGCCACCTTCCGGGTGAACGTCGCCCGCGGGCAGCGGCCGGAGACGATCGAGTTCCGCCTGGAGAGTTCCGGCGACGCGTCCGTCGACCTCACCAGACGGGCGAGCGTCGAGGAGATACGCGCCGGCGCCTGTACGGGTCCCACGCTGGTCGTCTCGGAGGATCGGGGACAGCTCAACGGCGCGGACCGGAACGTCCGGGTGGAGTCCGGGGTGACGATCAACGGTCAGGTGAAGAGGGTCGCCGGTTGCGTCGAACTGGCGGAGAACGCTCGGGTCACCAACCAGGTGAAAGACGTCGACGGGGACGTCTC
>CAZMWG010000030.1:20857-23386 GCA_964569925.1 uncultured Halobacteriales archaeon
CAACCAGGTGAAAGACGTCGGCGGGAGCGTCTCGCTGGGCGAGAACGCCCGGGTCACCAACCAGGTGAAAGACGTCGACGGGGACGTCTCGCTGGGCGAGAACGCCCGGGTGGACAACCAGGTGAAAGACGTCGGCGGGAGCGTCTCGCTGGGCGAGAACGCCCGGGTCGGCGGTCAGATACGCGACGTGGGCGAGGGCCTGACGATCGGCGAGGGGGCGACCGTGGCCGGCGGCGTCAGGTCGATCGGCGGCGACCTGACGATCGGCGAGGGCGCGACCGTCCGGGGGCAGATCAGGGACGTCGCCGGCACCGTGACGATCGGCGAGGGGGTGACGATCGAGGGCGGGATCCGGGACGTCGGTGGTGACGTCGTGATCGGGGAGGACGTGACGATAGAGGGACAGATCAGAAAGGTCGACGGCGAGGTCGTCAGGGAGGGCGACTGACGGCCCCTCCGTTTTTTGACTCCGGGTTCCCGTAGCGGTCCCCATGCACCCACGCGCGGAGGCGTTCGCCGAGCGGGCCGCCGAGGAACACGGCGTCGAGGTCGACGTCCACGAGTTCGACGAGGGGACCGAGACCGCGGCGGACGCCGCCGAGGTGGTCGGCTGTGAGGTGGCACAGATCGCCAGCGGCCTGGTGTTCGTCGTCGACGGGGAGCCCACGGTGGTGATCACGAGCGGCGCGAACCGGGTCGACGAGGACCGTCTCGCGGACGCGATGGACGCCGGGAGCGCCGCGATGGCCGATCCGGAGACGGTCCGGGCCGCGACCGGCTACGCCATCGGCGGCGTTGCGCCGTTCTGTCACGAGACCGACCTGCCGGTGTTGATCGACGAGACCCTGCTGGACCACGAGGAGGTGTGGGCCGCGGCGGGGACGCCCGAGACGGTGTTCCCGATCGACCCCGAGCGACTCGCCGCGGCCGCCGGGGCGACGCCGGTCGACGTGGCGGAGTGATCGACGTCACTGAGCGAGGACGACGCCCGTCGATGACGCGAGGCGAGGGCAATGGAGAGACCGGAAGCCGAGAGAAGCGGCCACAGCGGAGCGCTACCGTCGTGTGGAGGCACACGTTTTATATCGACCTCGGTATGAGTAAAGACCGCATGACGCGGAAGCCGCGACGACGAGACGTCATCAGGGGAGTCGGACTGGCGGGACTCGCCGGACTGGCGGGCTGTTCCGGCGACGGCGGGTCCGGCGACGGCGGCGACGGAGGCTCCGGCGACGGGGACTCCGGGGCCACCGACACCGAGACGAGCACCGACATGGGCGACGGCGGTTCGGAGGCGACCGAGACCGACACCGCCACCGAGAGCATGGGCCGGACGATCAGACTCGGTCTGCTGATGGGCGTCACGGGCGCCCTGGAGGAACTGGGCCCGCCGATCCGCGACGCGGCGTCGCTCGTCCCACAGCAGGTCAACGAGGCCGACACCGCCTTCGAGGTTGACGCCCAGTTCGAGGACACGGCGACCAGTCCCTCGCAGGGTGTCAGCGCCGCGGAGGCGCTCCTGAACGCCGGCTACCCGATGATCTGTGGGGCGCTCAGCTCCGAGGTGACCCTGCAGGTCGCCCAGAGCGTGGCCGCGCCCAACCAGGTGCCACAGGTGTCGCCGGCCAGCACCTCGCCGCGGCTGACCAGCCTCGAGGACGGCGACTACCTGTTCCGGACGGCGGCGCCGGACACGATCCAGGGCCGGGTGCTGGCACGGATCGCGGCCGAGCGGCTGGAGGCGAGTTCCGCCAGCGTGCTGGCGCTGAACAACGCCTACGGCAACGGGCTCTCTCAGGGGTTCGCGAACGCCTTCGAGAGCGAACACGACGGGACCGTCACCGCCCAGGTGTCGTTCTCGACGGGCCAGTCCTCCTACAGTTCACGGCTCCAGAGCGCGCTGGACGGGAGCCCGGACACGATGCTGATCGTCGGCTACCCCGGCGACGGCGTCCAGATCTTCCGGGACTTCTACTCCGGGTTCGACATGGGCGACATGCCGATCCTCGTCTCGGACGGCCTCCAGGATCAGGGGCTGCCCGGCAACGTCGGCCAGGACATGACCAACGTCAGCGGCACCGCGCCCATCGGCGAGGGTCCCGGGCTGGACTTCTTCAACCAGGCCTACCAGGACGCCTACGACGCCTCGGCCGAGGGCCAGCCGTTCGTCCGGCAGTCCTACGACGCCGCCGCGGCGCTGGTGCTCGCGAACGCCGCGGCCGGCGAGAACGACGGCACGGCGGTCCGTGACAGTCTGCGGGCGGTCACCGGCGAGGGCGGGACGGAGATCACCCCGAGCAACCTCGTCGAGGGGATCGAGATGGCCGCCGCCGGCGAGGAGATCAACTACCAGGGGGTCTCCGGCTCGGTCGCCTTCGACGAGAACGGCGACCCCGGCGGGGTCAGCTACGAGTACTTCCGGTTCACCGGCGACGGGGTCGAGGTCGTCGAGACGGTCACCCCGGAGTAGCCCGTCGCTCCGGTCCCCGCGTCGTCCGTCGTCCGCCCGGTTCTCGCCCGCCCTCCCGC
>CAZMWG010000031.1:0-22933 GCA_964569925.1 uncultured Halobacteriales archaeon
ACCTCGCTGGCCGCTCGCTCGTGGCGCTCCTCGATGGCGGACTTGCGCTCCGTCGCACTCTGTGACGCGCTGTCGCTAGACATGCCATCGTCATTTTGGGCGATCGACACTTAGGCACGCGCGAGGCCGCCAGTGTTGGTGGAAACGATAGATAATTATAATAGTATATAATGGGGCGAGGGACGCTCCCGGTCGGCCCCGCGAACCCGACGGCTCCGATCGGACGGGGGCGCGCCCGGCTCGGACCCCGTCGGCGTGGTGAACGCCTTTGTGGCTGCCGTCCGAGGGGAGAGAGGATGGGGCCGTCGACCGGTCGGCAGGGGTTTCTCGAACGCGTCTCGGTCCGGACGATCCACCGACGGACGGACGTCCGGACGCTTCGCGTCCTCGACTGGGACTACGTCTACGACACCGCCGCGCTCGATCGGTTCGAGCGCCGCCACGACGCCGTCGTCGAGGTCCAGACCGTGCCGAACTCGGCGGCCGCCGTCGAACGGTTGCGCACCGACGACGGGCTGGATCTCGTGGCGCTCGGGAACTACGCCGTGCCGGAGGCCGTCGAGGCGGGCCTGCTCAAGCCGCTGGCGCTCGACCGTCTGGAGAGCTACGGGGCGGTGTTCGACGAGCTCAAACGGCCCTACTTCGAGGCCGACGGCGAGGTGTACGCCACACCCCGGAGCTTCGGACAGACGCCGCTGTGTTACCGGACCGACCGGCTGTCACGGCCCGCCGGCTGGCGAGCGTTGCGCGAGCCCGGGGCGACGCCGACCTGCCTCCGTGACGACGCCCAGCTCGCGGGGCTGTACGCGGCGCTGCTGGCGGACCGTGACCCGACGGCGGAGGCGTTCGAGGCGGTCGGGACCGACCGGCTCGTCGACGAGTTCGGGACGCTGCTCGAACCGGCCGAGGCGCTGTGGAGCTCCGCCGCGGAGTCCCGATCGCTGTTCGACCGGCTGGAACCGGTCGCGGCCGGCCCGCTGTGGCGGTTCGCCGCCCGTCGTCTCCAGCGCGCGGGGGTGCCGGTGGAGGTGGTCCGCCCGACAGAGGGGACGAAGGCGTGGTTCATCCAGTTCGTCCGGCCGGCCGCGAGCACCGCGGACGACCTCGCGGCCGCGTTCGTCGACGCGTGGTACGACTGGCTCGGCTGGGAGTCGCTGATGCGGCGTCTCGACATCCCGATACCGACCGCCGAGGTGTTCGACCGGTACGACGTCGACCGGGCCACCTACGGCCTCGACGACTTCGAGCAGTTCCTCGAGCAGCCCGCGCTGTCGACGACCGCCGTCGAGCGGTACACCGACGCGTGGACGCGGGCGAAGGCGGCGGCCGGACTCGGCTCACCCGGTGACGACCAGTAGGCCGCCGACGACGGTCACCAGTCCGCCCGCGGCCGTCCAGCGGGTGACCCGCTCGACCTGCCGGAGCACGACGGCCGTGACGCCGATGGTGACCAGCGTCGACGTCCCGGCGAGGGTCGATCCGACGACGACGGGACCGGCCTGCAGCGACGCGAACAGCCCCACCAGGCCGGCCGTGTTCACGACGCCGGCCGCCAGCAGGTACCGGTAGCTGTCGAACCCGACGGCCGTGACCGTCGGACCGTCCACCCCGTAGGAGAGGTAGCCGCCGACGACCAGCAGGGCGGCCGTCTCGTTGACGGCGGCCGCCTGGACGGGCGTCGTCGCCGTCGTCTCCAGCCCGAACCGACGGACCGCCGCCCCGGCGCCGTAGGCCACCGCGGCGCCCAGAGGAACGACCAGCGCGCGGGGCGACCAGCCTCGACGGTTCCCCCCGCCCGAGAGGGTGGTCACCGCGAGACCGCCGGCCACCAGCAGGACGCCCGCGAGCTGTGTGATCCCCGGGGACTCGCCCAGCGCGAGCAGCCCGAACAGGGCCGCGAAGACCGGGTCGGTCGCGACGACCGCGCTGTTGACGCTGGCGCCGAGCCGCTCGACGCCGTAGTAGTTCAGCAGTCGCCCGACCCCGGTCCCCGCGACCCCGCCGACGACGAACGGCAACAGTGCGGCGGGGGTCAGCGCCGCGGCGAGACGGTCCGGCTCGTACAACAGCAGCGAGAGGCTCCACAGCCCGACGGTGCCGATACAGACGAAGACGAACGCCGCGACGGCCGGCGTACCGCCGGTGGTGAACCCCCGCTTCGAGAGGACCGGCGCGAGCCCCCAGCAGACCGCGGCGACGACGCCGAACCCGACGGCCGCGTGGTTCATCGGTGTACCGACCGGGTCAGCGCGAACACGAACAGGCCGACGAGGAACGCCCCGACGAACCCCTCGATCGTGGTGAGCCAGTGGATCGCCACGGAGGTCTCGATCCGCGGGCTCCCGAGCACGAAGGCGGTGAACCCCTGCAGGCTCACGAGCAGGTACTCGCCGACCGCGCCGGGCGACGGGGGCAGCGGGCCGACCGCCGCCGCGAGCGCGGCGAACCCGCCGACGGTCGCCACCGCGGTCGCGAGCACGCGCGAGGGCGCCTCCCCGTAACGGGCGGTCTCGTCCAGGCCGCGGTTTGCCGCGCGGGCCAGCCACAGCCGGAGACGCGTCGGCCACGGTTCCCCCGCGGCACGCCGTCCGTAGCCGGCCCGCCGGTGTCGCATCTCGCGGACGAAGAACACCGCCGCGGCCGGGTGGTCGCCCGTCTCCGCCGCCCCGTTCTTGGCCGCGAGGTAGGTGGTCTCGAGCTGTGTCGGCGTCGGCCGGACGTCCGGCGGCGTCCCGTGGATCGTCCAGTCGGCCGCGGTGAGCATCGTGCGGTGGTCGGTGAACCGGAACCCGTCGAACGCGGTCTCCAGGAGCCAGTACGGGTCGAAGGGGTCCGACGGCGGCCCCGGTGCGAGCTCGACGGGACCGAGCGTCGCCCCGCGGAGGTCGTACTCGAGCGCGCCGTCGTCGGGCTGTCCCAGACGGCCATCGGTCACCGTCGCGTCCGTGAGCCCGACCGTCGCCGCCGCGGCGACACGAGGGGCACGCACGACCAGCTCGTCGAACCGGGCGCCGTCGGCGCCGATGGCTGCGGTGAGCGGTCGGTCCCTGTGGACGAACCGGCCGACGTCGGCGTCCGCGAGCCCGAGGGTCCCCCCGAGCCCGCCGGTCCGCTCGCCGGTCGGGGCGAGCTCGAACACGCCGCCGACGGTCGCGCCGCGACAGTCGAACTCGTCGCCGAAGACCGTCCCCTCGGCGTCCACGTCGCCGGAGACCGTCGTCGACCGGAGCGTGACCGCCCCGTCGAGGCGGGCGTCGTGGAGCGAGAGCCGGTCGACGGTGGACCGGTCCGCCGTGAGCCGGCCGTCACACCGGAGCCCCGGACACTCGACCGCCGCGAAGTCGCCGTCGTCGAGCCGGAGCGATCCGACGGCGGTGTTGGCGAAGGTCACCGCCCCGTCGGCCGTGACCGACTCCAGGTCGACCGCGGCCATCCGGGCGGTGTCGAACGTGACCGGTCCGTGGAACCGACCGCCCTCGAAGTCCACCCGCTCCTCGAACACGGTGTCCTCGCTGAACGTCAGCGACCCCGCCACGGTCGCGCGCCGGAACGCGACGACGTCGCCGAACGTCACGTCGGTGAACACCGTCCGTCCCTGGAAGGACGCGTCGGTGAACCGGGCCCGGCGTGTGAACGTCGCGCCGGCGAACCTGGCGTCCCCGCCGAAGTCGGTGTCGCCGTCGAACCGCGCCTCCCCGCCGAAGTCGGCCCCCGCGAAGCTGGCCGTCCCGTCGAGCGTGCTGCCACGGAACGTCACCACGTCCGCGAACCGCACGGCGGCGGCGTTACACTCGCGCCGGACGGACGCCTGACGGAGGCTCGCCAGCCCCGACACCGTGCTGTCCGCGAGGCCGAGGTCGCCGTCGACGGTGAGCTTGTCGGCCAGCAGCGGCCCGTCGACGGTCGCGTCCGTGAGCGCGAGCCCGCCCGTGATCCGGGCGCCGATCAGCCGACACTCCTCGCGGACGGTCGCGCCGTCCAGATCGACCGGCTGGCGGGCGTCCAGTCCCTCGGCGTCCAGCGTCGAGACCGTCGCCCCGCGGAGGTCGACGGTTCCGTCCGCCTGCGCGTACGAGAGGTCGAGATCGTCGATCCGGGCGTCGGTGGCGGTGAGCCCGCCGGTCAGGTGGGTCCCAGCCAGTTCGACGTCGCCGAGCCGGGCGTTGTCCAGCCGCAGCCGCGGCACCGTCCGGTCGGCGGCCGCACGGACGTGGCCGCTGGCGTCACGCAGGTCCAGCGGCGCCGAGAGGTGATCGACCCGGATCGTCACCGCCCGCGCGCCGATCGCCGGGAGCGTTCCCCCCGCGGTGCGGACCGCCTCCTCCCGGAGGAACGTCGACAGCTCCGCCCCGGTCGGCTCCCCGTCGGCGTGTAACGGACACCGGTCCGCGCCGTCGGCGGGGTGTGGACACTCCCAGCCGGTGTCGGTCGGGCCGGTATGCGTGTACTGACACCCCGTCGGCACGTCACGGTACTGGCCGCGACCCGGCTTATGCCTTGTGTCCGGCCCTCTGTCTCCGACTCCGCGGCGAGCGTGACGGACGACCCGATCGCGACGGATCGCTCGCGTATCGTCGGGCTCGTGTTCCGTCCCGTCCCGTCGCGCTCGCGCCCGGATCACGGTCTCGGGCGGTCGCGGAGTCCCGAACGGTGGCGAGGCCCTCGCGTCAGGAGTCGCGCCGTGCGACGACGATGCCCGCGACGAACAGCACCGCTCCCAGGCCGACGAGTCCGATCGTCACCGTCTGTCCCGAGACGAACAGTCCCGCTCCGACCAGCACGGCGGCGACCGAGTGGAGTACTGCGGTAGGGTTCACACCGTCGGTAGGCCGTCCCTGATCAAGAGCGGTCGGCTTCCGGCAGGGGTCTCCGGTCGCCGGTCACGACCGCTCTGTACACTCCCACTCGTAGCCGACGTCGGGCGTGTCCGAAAACGTGAACTCGTGTTCGATCGAGCCGCGGGTACACTCCGAGAAGAGACTGTGGACGACCCGCCCGTCGGGCGCCTCGAACACGAACACCAGGGCCGTGTCCGGTTCCCACTCCTCGAACGAGGCCGTCGTGTTCTCGCCGGCGGGGATCGACAGCCGACGCTCCGTCGCGTCGTACTCCACGGCGAGGGAGTGGTTGTAGTAGGGTCCCTCGTCCTCGAGGGTCGGTCCGTCGACCGTCTTCCGGACGCCGGTCTCGTCGGTCACCCGGTAGCCGATCTCGCCGGCGCCGATCGGCTCCTCGATCATGTACAGCGTCATCTGGAGGTCGGCCGACTCCGTGTTCTCGGCGGTCACGTCCGCCGAGGTGGTGCCCTGTCCCGTACAACCGGCCGTCACGACGAGCAGGGCGATCAGAGGGAGGGCGATCGCTCGCGGGGGCATCGCTGTGTGTCCGTGTCCTCCGGGGAAGTCAATCTTCCGCCCGGCCGGGAACTCCGTGCGAGACGGTACCGGCCTTCGTTACAACTTTATTATAATTGCCTCCGCGTGGCACACCACGATGGGGACCGATCCCTTCGGCCGGGCGGTCCGCGACCGCCACCACGGCGAACGGGACGTCCCGTTCGTCGACCGGGACGGCGATCGGACGCGCGAACACTCGATCGAGCGGTGGTAGTTCGGCGACCACGAGACGGACGCGTGGCGGGACTCGTGGATGCGAGGGCCGCTGCTGGATATGGGTGCCGGCGCGGGACGTGACGCGCTGTACTACCAGGACCGGTTCGAGACGGTCGCCGTCGACGTGAGTTCACACTTGGTCGAGGTCATGCGCGACCGGGGTGGGGGGACGTCAGGCTGGCGGACATGTTCGCCCTCCGCGAGACGTTCGACCGCGACCGGTTCCGGAGCGCACACGCCATCGGGACACAGGTCGGACTCGCCGGGTCGATGGCGGGCGTTCGGGAGTTCCTGTCCGATCCGGCGTTCGTGACCACCCCCGCGGCGACGGCGGTTCTCGACGACACCGTCCCGGCGAGAGCGGTCGCCGAGGACCTGTTCGGCGTCCGCGAGGACCCCGCGCCCGGTCTCGCCCACCGGGTGTACCACGAGGAGTACCGCGGCGAGGTCGGGGAGACGCTGTTGTTCCGTCTGTTGGGCGTCGACCGGCTTCGCGAGGCGATGGTCGGGACGCCGTGGACCGTCGCCGAGCACAGGTACGACGACTGCCAGTGGCGGGCGATACTGGAGAAGGCGTGACCGGTCGAGCGGCCGCCGACCGCTGTCACCCGGTCCGGCGGTCCCGTCGGGACCTGCCCCGCCGGTAGTACGCGAGCAGCACGAGTTGGGCGTACAGCACCGCCAGGGTGACCGGAAACAGCAGGAGCGTCCCGACCACCTCCGCCAGGCCGGCCCACCCGACCAGCCACTCGACCAGTTCGTTCGCCACGACGACCGTGACCGCCCCGACGTACAGGAGCGGCGACGACACCATCGCGCGGACCTGTGCTCTGGCCTCGTCGAGGCTCCACGCCTCGTCCCCGTCTCTCGACTCCGCGTGTGCCATGATCGTGGACTGTCGCGGGAACCACTTGGGCGCTCGGCGAACGTTTCTTCTATTCGATCCCTGTCACGTCTCGCCGGGCGGGTCGACGACTTCGACCCGACCGCTCCCGTCGACGGTCGCCGTGAGCGTCTCGTCGCCCAGCGAGACGGTACACTCGACGCGGACCGGGTCCTCGTCGACGAGCGTGAACCCCGACCCGTCGCCGACGAACGGGAACTCCCAGACGTGGTCCTCGCGGAGCGTGAGACCGTGCCGGCGGCAGAACGCGGCCACCGCCGGGTCGACGAGCAGGGGGAAGGCCACGGGCCCGACGACCCGTGCGCCGCAGGTGTCACAGGTCGACCGGAAGACGGGCTGTGTGGCCCCGTCGGCGGCGACCGTCGGCTCGACGTCGGCGTAACACCGCGGACAGACGCCCGAGAGCGCCCGTTCGATCGCCTGGAAGGCGAGCAGTTGGGCAAGGTCGACCACCTCGGGGAGCGTGGCCCCGGCGGCCGCGTTCGGGGGAACGGTCCACTGGAACAGTCGGTGGTCCTCGGGACAGGAGACCAGACAGACCGCGTCCTCACACCGCGCGACCGCGGGCCCGCCACACAACGGACAGTCGCTGTCCAGTTCGAGCGGCCCCATCGACACGCTCTCGGTGTAGGTCCCCGCGAGGATGGCGGCCACGACCCGGGACCCGGCGCGCGTGAGCCTGTAGCCGTTGTCGATCCGCTCGACGAAGTGTTCGCGGAGTTCCTCGAGGTGGTACCGGAACCGGCCCGAGTCACGGACGCCGACGCCTCGGCGCAGGTCCGCGAACCCCATCGCGTCCTCCTCGTTCGTCCGGTGGTGGGCGCTCAACTCTCGGAGGATGTCGACGCGCAACGGGTCGCTGAGCGCCGCGAACGCCTCCGAGGGGTCCGACCTGCCGTCCTCGGAGCCGTCGTCGTCTCCGCCGGTCGCCTCTCCCCGCTCGCTCCCGTTCTCGTCGGTCGGCACGCTCCGGTCACCTCGGGATGTGACTGTCCAGGGAGCCGACGGACAAACCGTTGGTGTCGGGAGGCCGTCGCCGACTCGGCCCCCCATCTCAACGCTTTTGCCTCCGACCGCCCGACGACCGCCGTGTTCGAGACGGAGGGTGACGCCGACTCGATACGCGAGGCGACCGAGCCGACCGAGGACATCGCGGACCTCCGACTCCACCACGTCGCCGACCTCGAAGGGGCCTACGACGACCCGGCGCGCGTCGGCGCGCTGGCCGGTCTGATCGAGGCGCTCCGGGACGACCGCGCGCTCGTCCTGGGCGCCGGCGACAACACCGCGCTGGGCGTCCTCTCGCTTCGCACCGACGCGGGACGCGGCCAGGCACGGCCCTTCTTCGAGACGGTCGCGCCGGTCGCGGACACGTTCGGGAACCACGACCTCGACCGGGGCCCGGCGTGGGCGTTCGAGTGGGCGGACTCGGTGCCGACGACGTACCTGTGTGCGAACCTGGCGGGACCTGGCTCCGGGCGGGTCCCCGACGCCACCGTCGTCGAGCGCGGCGGCGAGCGCGTCGGGATCACCGGCGTCGCACACCCGAACACGCCCGAACTCGGCGGCGCCGTCGACGATCTCGAGTTCACCGATCCGGTGGCGGCCGCCGGCGAGGCGCTCGACGCGCTCTCGGCCGTCGACCACGCGGTGGTGCTGTCACACTGTGGCGAGCGCGACGCCGCCGTCGCCGCCGGCGTCGACGCCGACGTCGTGCTGGGCGGCCACCTCCACGACCGCCACGTCGAGCGCGTCGACGGCACCCTGGTCGTGCGGACCGCCGGCGGCGGCGGGGCGGTCTCCGCGGTCCGTCTCGGCGAGGAGCCGACCGTCGCGTTCCACGAGGTCGACGTCGACGGCGACGGCGACGACGGGCCCTTCCACGAGGATCTGGCGGCGGTGTACCGGCGGCGTCGGGGGAGGCTCGGTCTCGACGAGGTGGTCGCCCGCGTGGAGGACCCGATCACCCGCACGGAGCGCGACCGGTTTCGCGGGGAGAGCGTCGCCGGCAACTTCGCCGCGGACGCGTTCCGGGCGGCGGCCGAGGCGACGGTCGGCCTGTTCCCCGCCGGGGCGCTCCGTACCGGCCCGCCGCTGGCCGGCGACGTGACGGTCGGCGACGTCGCCGCCTGCTGTCCGTTCGACGGGCGCGTCCTCGAGGTCGAACTCGACGGCGACGCCCTCGGTCGGGTGCTCGAGGCGGCCGCCGTCCCGCACCCGGGCGACCGCGGCTGGGTCCGGTTCCACGTCAGCGGGATGACGGTCGTCTGGACCGAGGACGAGGACCTCGAACGGGCGATGGTCGACGGCGACCCGCTCGACCCCGACCGGACGTACCGCGTCGCCACCTCGGCGTACGTCGCCGACATCGACGGCTTCGGACCGATCGACCGGAGCGCCGTCGTCGCCGAACACGCGCCACAGTGGCGGGCGCTCGTCGACCACGCCCGGGACGGCGGCCTCGACGTGGAGACCGACGGTCGCATCCGGCGCGTCCCGGTCTGAAGGCCCGTCGAGCGGAGCCCGGTCCTCGTGGCGACGACGGCGACGACACACCCTCGTCCCCCCGCCACGGCGGAGCGAAGTTCTGCCCGATCGAACGTGACAGACGTCTTATAGAGGGCGTTTATGCCGTCAGCACCGGACCGTTCGCCCGATGCGCGCGGCACGACTCCACGAGTACACCGAGGACATGAGTCGAGCGCTGACCGTCGACGAGGTGGACCGGCCGGAGGTCGCCGGCGGGTCGGACGTGATCGTCGCGGTCGAGGGCGCCGGCTGGTGCCAGACGGACAACCACATCATCGAGGGCATGTGGGCGGAGTACGTCCCCCAATCGCTGCCGATGACGCTGGGCCACGAGAACGCCGGCACGGTCGTGGAGGTCGGCGACGACGTCGAGGTCGTCTCGGCGGGCGACCGGGTGATCTGTCACCCGGTCCAGACGTGTGGCACCTGCCGGCCCTGCCGGCAGGGCGAGACCATGTACTGCGAGAACGACCGGTTCAACGGGCTGACCACCGACGGCGGGTTCGCGGACTACCTCCACACCAGCGACCGGGCCGTGATCCCGCTGCCAGACGGGGTCGACCCGGCCGACATCGCGCCACACGCCGACGCCGGGATCACCGCCTACCACGCCGTCAAGAAGGCCACACGGGAACTCGACCCGGGCGACACGGCGGTCGTGATCGGCATCGGCGGGCTGGGACACATCGGCCTGCAGTGTCTCGACGCGATGAGCGCCGCCGAGATCGTCGCGGTCGACCTCAAGGAGGCCGCGCGGGACCTGGCGGACGGGCTGGGCGCCCACCACACCCTCGACCCCGGGGCCGAGGACGTCCCCGCGGAGATCGACGCCATCACCGACGGGACCGGTGCCACACAGGTGCTCGACTTCGTCGGGGCCGACTCCACGACCGCGCTCGCGCCCGACGTCGTCGCCGCCGGCGGGGACCACCACGTCGTCGGCTACGGCGGCCACGTCCACGAGCCGGCACAGGCGCTGGTCAACGGCGAGTTCTCGTTCGTGGGCAACATCGTCGGCCGGTACACGGAGTTGCAGGAGCTGGTCGCGCTCGTCGAGCGCGGCGAGGTGGACCTGCACACCACGCGCTACGGGCTGGACGAGATCAACGAGGTGGCGGAGATGCTCGAACACGGCGAGATCGAGGGCCGGGCGGTCATCACGCCCTGACGAGGTCCGTGGACCGCGGCCGCTAGCTCATCCGCTCGTTGAACCGCCGGATCCCCTCGTCCGTGCCGGCGATGATCAGTTGGTCGCCCTGTTCGACGACGAAGTCCGGGCCGACGTCCGTGACGACGTCGTCGTCGCGCTCGACGCCGACGACCGTACAGCCGGTCTCCGAGCGGACGTCCGCCTCGCCGAGGGCTCGCCCGACCAGTCGCGGCGCGACGGTCCGGACCACCTCGACCTGCTGGTCCAGCGACAGCACGTCCTCGTCCTCGAGGATCGTGGAGGCGATCATCCGGCCGCTGACCGTCGCCAGCGACAGCACGTAGTCCGCGCCGGCCCGGTACATCTTCGGGACGCTCTCGACCTCCTCGACGCGGGCGATGATCTCCGTCTCCGGGCTGGTGTCCCGGGCCACCAGCGTGGCGAACTCGGAGGTGGTGTCGTCGGGCATCGCCAGGATCACCGTCCGGGCGTCCTCGACGCCCGCCTCGCGCAGCGTCTCCGGTTCCGCCGCGTCGCCCACGACGTCGACCCCGTCCATCGCCGTCCGGTCGACCACCGTGTACGGGAGGTCGGCCTCGTCCAGGGCGGCCGTGATCCGGGTGCCCACCTCCCCGTGCCCGACGACGATCGTCTCGCCGCGGGAGAGTCGTCGGACGTCGGAGAGGGTCAGGCGCTTGAGCTCCTCGAGTTGGTCCTCGCGGCCGGTGACCAGGAGTACCGTCCCGTCGGTGAGCGTGGCCTCGGGGGAGGGCGGGGTCTCGAACTCTCCGCGGAACCAGGCCCCGATGACGTTGACCCCGGACTGCTCGCGGATGCCGCTGTCGGCGAGCGTGGCGCCGACCAGTTGGCTCCCCCGCTGGATCGGGAGTTCGGCGATCTCCAGGTCGTCGCCGATCTCGATCGCCTCGCCCAGGCTGGCGGTCACCGAGGTGGTGACCTTCGAGGCGAGGCTCCGGCCTAGCAACGGGCGGGGCGACAGCACGTGGTCGGCGCCGGCCAGCCGGTGGTACCTGCGGCGGTCGGGCTCCTCGACGACGCTGACGATCGGGACGTCCTCGGCGACCTCCCGTGCGGCCAGGACGATGCTGGCGTCGACCTGGTCGGAGACGTCCGCGACCAACGCTCGCGCGGAGTCGAGCCCCGCCCGCTCCAGCCCCGCGATGGAGGTGGGGTCGGCGTGGATCACCCGGAGCTCCTCCTCGTACAGGTCCTCGGCGCGCTCCCGGTCGGACTCGATGACGACGTGGTCCACGTCCCACGACTCGAGTTCGTCGATCAGCGCCTCCGCGCGGGAGTTGTACGAGCAGATCACGACGTGGTTCTCCAGGCCGTCGTCGACGGCGGTCGGGGCGGTCGTCGACAGGATGTCCTCCAGCAGCGGGAACGCAAGCACGGGTAGCGCCATGAAGATCAGCAGCGTCCCGTAGAGGTCCATGACGATCATCAACACGTTCATCTGCGGGCTCGTCCACGGGGAGTCCGACCCGAAGCCCGTGGTGGTGAACGTCTCGACGACGATCTGCAGCGAGTGGAGGAAGGTCCGGAGTTCCTCCTCGTAGACCCGCATCCCGTTCTGGTAGAGGACCGCGAACAGCAGCATCGAACCCACGAGGAGCGCGGAGTAGTAGACGGTCCGGCGCTTCCACTTGTCCATGCCTGTTTGTGTCACTGTCGGGTTCCTAAACCGTCTCGGTACGGTCCCGGCAGAGCGGTCCCGCCCTCGTCCGGTGACGACCGACGCGGTCCGGGCGGGCGCACCGGCACCGGGTCAGTCCGAGGAGACGGGCTCCTCGTCGCGTCGCCGGGCGAGGATGGTGCCCAGGGCGCCGTCGCGGTCCGTCCGGCTCCGACCGTAGGCCAGGTACCAGCCGATCCCGCCGACGGTGATGCCGACCGCCCCCAGGATGGGGAGCGTCCCCATCTGGGTGAGCAGCGCGAAGCCACCGACCACGCCCGCGACCTGGACGTACGGGTAGCCCGGCGCACGGAACGAGGGCTGGTAGGAGTCGACGCCGCTCGTGCGGAAGACGATCAGGGCGACGTTGACGATCGAGAACACCAGGATCTGGAACGCGCTGGCCAGTTTCGCCAGGTCGACGACGTCGACGAACGCGATCAGCAGGAGCAGCAACCCCCCGGTCAACGCGATGGCGTTCAGCGGCGTCTTGAACCGCTCGCTGACCCGCGCGAGTCGCCCGGGCGCCAGCGAGTCGCGGCTCATCGCCAGCGGGAACCGGGAGGACGCCAGCACGCCCGCGTTGGCCATGCTGGTCAGCGCCAGGATCGCGACCAGCGAGACGACGGCCACCCCGGCCCCACCGAGCAACTCGCCGGCGCCGTCGGCCATCGGCGTCAGCGAGGGGCTGTCGCCGCCCGGTCCGCTCGTCGTCAGGACCGCCGCGTCGTTCAGCCCGACCACGGCCGCGACCACCAGGGTGTAGAGCAGCATCATCGCCCCCATCGAGACGAGGATGCCCAGCGGGAGGTTCCGGTCGGGGTCCTCGATCTCCTCGGCGACGCTCGCGATCTTGGTCACGCCGGCGTAGGAGACGAAGACGAACGCCGCCGCGGTGACGACGCCGTCGGCGCCCTTCTCGGTGAACCCGCCGAACCGCGCGGGATCGACCGCGAAGCCGGCGTTGAACACGTACGCCACCAGCGCCACCACCACGGCGGTGACGATGATCGACTGTGCCTTGCCGCTCTGCTCGGTGCCGACGACGTTGAGCACGACGATCAGTGCCGCCAGTCCCAGCGCGACGGCCTTCACCAGCCCGTCGGACAGGGGGACGAGAAGGAGCAGGTACGCCCCCAGGCCGACGAGCGCGAAGGAACTCTTGAACACGAGCGAGAACCAGGCGCCGATCCCCGCGACCGTGCCGGCGAGTGGCCCCATCGCCCGGTCGATGTAGAGGTAGGTGCCGCCGGACTCGGGCATGGCCGTCGCCATCTCCGCCTTCGACAGCGCCGCCGGCAGCACGACCAGCCCCGCAAGAATGTACGCGAGGATCACCGCCGGGCCGGCCTTCTTCAGCCCCAGCGCCGGCAGGACGAAGATACCGCTGCCGATCATCGCCCCCATGCTGATCGTGACGGTCGCGTACAGGCCCAGGTCCCGCTCCAGGTCGTCGTTCATCGGAGCCCTCCTCCGGACGCCATCCGGTCGATCGGGCTCACGTCTCCGACCCCCCGACGCTCCGGACGACGAAGGCCGGGTCCTCCGTGTCGGCGGTCACCTGTGCCGGGACGGTCCCGAGGATCCGGTTTCGCAGCGACGGTTCGGTCTCGCCGAGCACGAGGAGGTCGAACGTCGCCCCGAGTTCGACGATGCTGCGGCTGACGTCCTCGTCCTCCGAGAGCCGTCGGTCGATCCGGTCGGGGTCGACCCCCAGATCGACCAGCCGATCGGTCGCGTCCGCGAGTATCTCCGCGCCCGGCCGGCGGTCGGAGGGGTCGCTCGTGTGGAACAGCGTGACCGAAGCGTCCGTCCCCGAGAGGAGTTCGCCGACGAAGGAGACGATCCGGTCGAGGTTCTCCTCGCCCCGGAGCGGGACCGCGATCCGCTCGACGGTCTCGGTCCGGCCCGGCGTCAGGATCACGTCGCACTCCTCCTCGACGGCGACCCGGTCGATCGTCTTCTCGCGGGCCTGGCCGAACACGAGTCGGGTGGTCACCGGCACGCCGGCGCGCTCGAACGGGTCGGCCAGGGCCGTCAGTTCGGCTGCCGCGTCGGCCTCGAACTGGGCGCGTCCCGCCGAGGGCGGCGTCTGTTCGGGCAACCCGTAGTGGCCCAGGACGACCACCTCTATCGCGGCGAGCGCCTCGACCAGCACCGGCGAGGCCGGGTCGGCGTCGGGCAGTTCGAACGGTACCAGAACCCTGTGTGTCGTGTCCATGTTCGGTGTTGTGACGGCGATCCGGAAAACGGGACCGGCCCCGCGTACCCCCGCCGGCGACGCCGACCGGTCGCGTCCGGGCGCGGTCGTCGGCGGTCGCGGCCGGACCCGCCCCGGCAGTCTCCCTCGACGACTCGCGGCCCCGCGCGACGGCGTGCCGGGACGCTCTCGGCGAGGCGTGGTCGTGTCGGGGACTCCCGGTTCCGGAGCGGACGGGGACGACCGGTGACGGGGTGTGGATACGTCAGTTCGAGGGGTCCAGCGGTTAGAGTGTTGGGATCGGTTCAAGATTCCCCGCCCCGGGGCCCTCGGCGGCCTCGGACGGGCGACGCTCCGGCGAGCACCGGGAGGTCCGCCGCCCGGTGAAAGCGAGGGCGGACTCAACGCCTTTGGCCGCGGAGACCCATCTGCCGGACATGTCCGACGTGGACCCGCTCGACCGGATCGTGGTCAGCGACACGGCGCGGGAAAAGCGGGGGCGGTATCTCGACGAGGCCGCCGTCGTCGAGGCGTTGCGCTCTGGCGAGGGGTACGTCTGCCGGAAGTCCTCCCCCAACCACGAGGGGTTGTACGAGGACAACCGGTTCGTCTTCCGGGGGGAGTTCGACGGGGTCGCGCTGGACCTGGTGTTCGTCGTCGAGGCGGACCACGTCGTGGTCGTCACCCAGATGTCACAGCACGCCGACAGCCTGCGCGGTCGGTTCTACGAGCGCGTCGGGTCGACGGCCGCCGACGCCGTCCGGGCCGTCCGGGAGTGACGTCTCCCGGCCGCGGTCAGTCGGCCCGCTCCTCGGTCGCGAGCACGGT
Source organism: uncultured Halobacteriales archaeon (assembly GCA_964569925.1). Lineage (GTDB taxonomy): Archaea > Halobacteriota > Halobacteria > Halobacteriales > Haloarculaceae > CAZMWG01. The sequence continues at coordinate 14,920 of CAZMWG010000031.1, forward strand.
CGTCCGCTCGTCGGGCGCGGGCGCCGTCGCCGCGCTGACGACGACCGTCAGGACGAGGCCCCCGACCATCCCGACGACGGCGGCCGGCCACCCGGCGTAGGTGCCCGGCACCGCCGGCAGGAACACCGAACAGAGGTAGAACGCCTGCGTCGCGAGGACGCCCGCGTACATCCCCCGGCGGGTGGTGCCGGGCCGGTACAGCGCCACCAGCACCGGGACGGTCAACTGTGCGAACCCGCCGAAGGCGGTGTTGCCGATCTGGACGAGCGTCCCCTCGGCGAACAGCGACGCGACGAAGGAGGCGGTCGCGAAGCCCGCGACGCCGATCCGGGCGAACAGGTTCTCGCGGTCGCTCGCGCCGAACAGCGGCCGGTAGACGTCCCGCGTGAAGTACGACGACCCCGACAGCAGCATGGAGTCGCTGGAGGACATCATCGCGGCGAGCGCGCCGGCGATGACCACCGCCGCGAACCAGGCCGGCGTGTAGGAGCGCAACAGCGCCGGCAGGACGCTGCCGTCCTCCGGAACGGTGACGCCGAGTCCGACCGCCCACGCGCCCAGCAGGAAGGCGGGGACGAACAGCAACACCACCAGGACGGGCCACAGCGAGAGGGTCCGCTTGAGCACCGCCTCCGACCGGGCGGCGAAGAAGCGCTGGTTGACCTGCGGGAACATGGCCACGCCGAAGGCGATGTAGGTCGCCGTGCCCAGCACGAACTGGACGGTGTAGGCCCCGCCGCCGAGTCGGAGGTACTCGGGGTCGGCCGCCCCGAGCGCGGCGGTCAGCGACCCGACGCCGCCGGCCGCGGCGACGATCCAGGCGAAGGCCGCCCAGACCAGCCCGAGCATCAACACCCCCTGGAGCGTGTCGGTCCAGGCGACCCCGCGCATCCCGCTGACGGCCACGTAGACGATCATGAACAGCGTGATGCCGCCGGCCCCCACCCACAGCGGGACGGCGCCGTCGGTCAGGCCGACCACCGCCAGTCCCGCGCCCCGCTGCTGGAGCATCAGGTACGGGAACAGCCAGAACAGCGACACGCCGGCGACCAGCACCCGGAGCCCGGTGGACCCGAACCGGTCGCCCAGCAGTTCGCCGACGGTGACGTACCCCTCGGCCTGGCCGATCAGCCACTGTCGGTAGCCCAGGACGTACCACAGCACCGCGAACAACACCCCGTCCATCAGCCCCATGACGAGGATCCACTCGGGACCCAGACTGAACGCGGTGTCCGGGCCGCCGAAGAACGTGTACGCCGAGAGGAGCGTCGCGAACGTGGTGAACAGAAGGACGACCGTCCCCAGGGTGCGGCCGGCAAGGTAGTAGTCCTCCGCCGTCCGGTCGGTGGCCCGGTAGGCCACCAGCCCGATCGCCAGCGCCAGGACGAGGTAGCCGCCGACGATGGCCAACTGGACGAACAGCGTGTTCACGGCTCCACCCAGAGACCCCAGGCGCGCTCGGTGAACAGACGGAACACCGCCGCCGCGACGACCATCCAGCCGACGTGCCACCACAGCCACACCGGCAGTCCGAAGGCGACCGTCCCCGACCGCCAGAGAAACCAGGGGACCGTCAGCGCGATCAGCACCCCGAACGCCAGCGCCCATCCTACCGACCGGCCGAGAGACGGGGCCTCCCTCGCTGTCTCGTTCATACGAACGTTTGTCTCGGATCCGGCATTAGTGTTATCATTCGGTCGTTCGGAACCGTGTTTCGAACAGAAATTCTCTTCAATATGTCCGATCGCCGGGCCGGCCCGGGGCTCCGCCGGCGGTCCGTGGCGGTGGTAGGGGGCGACCGACACCGTCGACGCCGGTCGGCGGAGACGACTGCGGGATCAGCCGACGACCTTCGTCCGGAGCCGACCGGCGAGGACGCCGACGAGCACGAGCGGGACGGCGACCAGTCCGACGGCGAACTCGGAGGCCAGGAAGACGTCGAGTCGCCCCAGGGGACGGTCGCTCGTGCCGACCAGGAGGGAGACGGGGAGCAGCGCCAGCAGGCCGGCGACCGCGAAACAGCCCCCGCGCACGGCGCCGTACACCGTCCGCCGGTTGGCCAGGGCGGCGGTGGCACCGACCAGGACGACCAGTCCCGCGGCGACGGACCAGAGACTCCCAGTGAGGCCCACGGACACGACGGTCGTGAGCGGGCCGAGCACCGCCCCGGCGACGACGGCGACGACGACCGTCAGGGAGTTGTCGATCCAGCCGTCCGGGCCGAGCCACCTGCTCAGGCGCCGCTCCCACGTGGTCAGGTCCGCCGCGACGGATCCCGTACCCACCGTCCGCTCGCCGTCGTCGGCCGCGTCGTCCTCCGTTCGGGGCCGCTCGTCGGAGTCTCCTGCCACGGGGGCGTCGAACTCGGCGTCGCAGTGCATGCAGTACCGCGCGGTCCCGCCCACCGGGTCGCCACACTCCGGACACCGTGGGTCCGTGACCATCGGGAACGTATCCCGAGCGAGACGTCATAACGCTTTGGCGTCTGTCAACGAAAGACACTACCCAGGCCGCTACCGCCGGTCGGCGTCGATCGGACCGCGCCTCGCCGGCGCTCGGGTCACGCCGCGGGCGGTCCGACGGCAGACGTTGAGGGGGGCGACGTGTATATCCGTCTGCGATCCAACGTCCGGTAGAGCGAGCCAGTGCACTCGGAATTCGCCACGGTCACGGAGACGGTCGATCAACTCACGTACATCGCCGAGGAGGTGAGTCTCGGCTTCGACCGGTGGGGCGACCGGTACGTCCGCGGCCCGAGCCTCTACTTCGTCGTCGTCTCGGAGGCCCGGTTCGACTCGTTCGTCGACCCGCTGGGCGACAACCGGTGGCCGGTCGAGACCGCGCGGTCGCTCCCGGCCGACCTCACGCCGGCGGCCCGGGTGTCGGCGGACGTGGCCTTCGACCGCGACGGGGCGGTCGTGGTGGCGGCCGACGGAACCTTCCAGGAGCGGATGGTGCGGGTGCGGCCCGTGGTCGATCGGGTCGCGTTCGACGCGGAGTATCCCGACTGGATGAGCGCGAAGAACATGAGCGCCCTGGAGGCCTCGACGCGACCGGGCGTCCTGGCGGCGGTGACGCTCAGCGAGGAGACCGGCCGCGTCACCGTCTTCGAGGACGGCGGGTACACCGACCGCGAGCGAGACGAGCTCGGCGGGCGCTGGCGGGCAGACCGGACGGCCCCGGGGACGGCCCTGTCGGACGGCGGCGGGGACGGAGGGGGCGAGCCGTGAGCGGCGCGGGCGAACCGGGCGAGGGGAGCCCCCGACCGGCCGAGGCGGCCCTCGAGACGGACCACTCGGGCGTGGACGAACTGGTCGACCGGCTGGTGGACGTCGCCGAGGGGCTGAGCGCGGCGTTCGACCGGTGGGAGGAGCGCTACGTCAGCGGTCCGAGCCTCTACTTCGTGGTCGTCGCCGACGCCGACTACGGCGACTACGCCGACCCGCTGGGGACGAACACCTGGCCGACCGACACCTGCCGCGTGGTGACCGACGACCTGGACGGGTTCGTCACGGCCGCCAGGGAGGTCGCCTTCTCCTGTGACGGCGCCGTCGTCGTCACCGTCGACGGGACGGTGCAGTCCCAGATGGTCCGGATCAGGAGTCCCAGCGCCAGCGAGGCCCAGGGGTGGGACCGACTCGACTACGCCGGCTGGATGGGGACCAAGCACCTGAGCGCCCTTGAGATATCGACCCGGCCGGAGGTGGTCAGGGCGGTGACGCTCAGCGAGGAGACCGGTCGCGTCACCGTCTTCGAGGACGGGGCGTACGCCGACCGGAAGCGCGGTGAACTCGGCGGCCGCTGGCGGACCACCGACTGACCGACCCTGCGGTCACCGGAGCCAGCCCAGGAACTCGTAGTCGTGGTCGGGGGTGTACCGGCGGAACAGCAGACTGTTTGACAGCACCGACACCGAGGAGAACGCCATCGCGCCGGCCGCGAGCACGGGCTGGAGCAGTCCCAGCGAGGCCAGCGGGATCATCGCGGTGTTGTAACCCAGCGCCCACACCAGGTTCTGTCTGACCTTCGCCAGCGTCGCCTCGGAGACGCGGACGGCCTTCACCACGTCCAGCGGGTCGTCACGCAGCAGCGTGACGTCGGCCGCCTCGATGGCGACGTCCGTCCCGGAGCCCAGAGCGGTCCCGACGTAGGCCACCGCGAGCGCGGGGGCGTCGTTGACGCCGTCGCCGACCATCAGCACCTTGCGTCCCTCGTCCTGGATCGCCTCCACGGCCTCCGACTTGTCCTCGGGCAACACCTCGGCGCGGACGTTCTCCGGGTCGATGCCGACCTGTTCGGCCACCGCCCGCGCGGTCCGCTCGTTGTCGCCGGTGATCATCCTCACCTCGACGCCGCGCTCCCGGAGTCGGCGCACGGCCTCGCCGGCGCTCTCCTTGACCGTGTCGGCGCTGGCGACCACGCCCACCGGTTCGCCGGCGGACGCCACGAGCATCGCCGTCTTCCCCTCGGTCTCCAAGCGCTCCATCGCGGCGGCGGCCGGCGAGGGGTCGATCCCCGCCGCCCGGAGCAGTCGCCGGTTCCCGACCAGCACCTCGTCGCCGTCGACGGTGGCCCGGACCCCCTGTCCGGGGACGTTCTCGAAGCGCTCGGCGTCGGGGACGTCGACGCCGCGCTCCCTGGCCCCCTCGACGACGGCCCGCCCGAGCGGGTGTTCGCTGGAGCGCTCGGCGGCGGCCGCGAGCCCCAGCACGTCGTCCTCGTCGAACCGCTCCCGCGGTGCGAGTCGGCCGCCGTCCGCGCGCGTTCCGCCGTCCGAGGCCGCCCCGGCCCCGTCGAGGACGACCACGTCCGTGAGCGTCATCTCCCCCGTCGTCAGGGTGCCCGTCTTGTCGAACACGACCGTGTCGACGTCTCTGGCCCGTTCGAGCACGTCGCCGCCCTTGAACAGGACGCCGTTCCGCGCGCCGATGGTGGTGCCGACCATCGTCGCGGCCGGCGTCGCCAGGCCCAGCGCGCAGGGACAGGCGATCAGCACGGCCGAGGCGAAGACGACGACGGCGAACTCGAAGGTCGACACGCCGCCGGCGGCGACGGGGCCGCCCGCGACCAGTCCCCACAGCGGGAGCCACTCGACGAGGCCGGCGAGCGCGCCGGGGAACAGGTACCAGACCGCCGCCCAGAGGACGGCGTTGGCGACGACCGCGGGCACGAAGTACGCCGAGATCCGGTCGGCGAGGTTCTGGATCTCGGGCTGGCGGGACTGGGCCTCCTTCACGGTCCGGACGATCCCCTGGAGCGCCGTGTCCGCCCCCACCTTCGTCGCCTCGACGACCAGGACGCCGTTCTCGTTGATCGTCGACCCGACCACCTCGTCGCCGGCGCTCTTCTCGACGGGGACCGACTCGCCGGTGACCATCGACTCGTCGACCGCCGACTCCCCGTCGACGACCACGCCGTCGGTCGGGATCCGTTCGCCCGGCCGCACTCGCATCCGGTCGCCGACCGCGACCTCCTCCACGGGCACCTCCCGCTCGGTCCCGTCGTCGTCGACGACGGTGGCGGTGTCGGCCTCCATCTCCAGCAGCGTCCGCAGCGCCTCGCCGGCCTGGCCCTTCGAGCGGGCCTCCAGGTAGTTGCCCAGCGTGATGAACACCAGGATGAACGCCGCCGTGTCGAAGTAGCGGCCGCCGGCGACGACGTTCAGAAGCACCGCCACGGAGTAGACGTAGGCGGTGGTCGAACCCAGCGCGATCAGCACGTCCATGTTGGCACGGCGGTTCCTGACGACCGCCCTGTAGGCGTTCTCGTAGAACGGCCTGCCCAGCACGACCTGGACGGGGGTCGCCAGCGCGAACGCCACCCACCCCGACGGGACGCCGAACGGTTCGTCGCCGACCAGTCCCAGCCCCAGGAGGTGGTCGGCCATGAACACGAGCAGGGGGGCGGAGAGGGCCGCGCCGAACAGGGTGAGTCGCAACTGTCGCCTGATCTCGTCGCGCCGGGCGGCGTCGCGGCTGTCGCCCTCCGCGGCGTCGGCGTCCCCGTCCGCGTTCGCGCCGGCGTCGGCGTCGGATTCGCCGTCGGCGTCAGCGCCGGACCCTTCGCCGGTTCCAGCACTCTCGCGGACGGGCGAGTAGCCGGCCGCCTCGACGACGTCGTAGAGGTCCGCGAGGCTCGCCTCGCCCGGGTTGCGGACCACCCGTGCCTCGTCGGTCGCGAAGTTCACGTCCGCCCTGACGACGCCCGGGGTCGCTTCGAGGGCGTCCCGCACCGTCTCCGAGCAGTTCGCACACGACATGTCCGTGATCGCGACGGCCACCGACTCCGTGACCGGCGAGTAGCCGGCTTCCTCGACGGCCTCGAAGATCCGGCCCAGCGACACCACGTCGGGGTCGTAGGAGACCCGCCCCTCGTCGGTCGCGAAGTTGACGGTCGCCTCCGAGACGCCGTCCAGGGACTCCACGGCGTCCTCGACCGTCCCCGAGCAGTTCGCACAGCTCATCCCCTGAACGGTTATCCGACTGTGGCGCTGGCTCATCACCTGTTCGTAGGGGCTCCCCGTTCAACCGGTTTGTCCTTGGGAACGTTCGGCGAGTCGGGCGGACGACTTTCGAATCCGAAGTGGTCGGGGTTCACCCGTCGGCTCCCTCCCGGTGGCGCTCGTACCGCTCCTCGAACCGCGACTCGCAGGACGGACAGCAGAACCGGTACAGCTCCCCGTCGACTCGACTCGCCGTCCCCTCGCTGTCGACCGTGTTGCCACACTGGGCACAGGAGAGGGCGAACTCCGTCCCGCCGAGGTCGGGTGACCAGTCGGCGCCGGCGAGCAGCGTCACCTCGAAGTCCGCGACCGTCCCGTCCGCGAGGGTGTCGTCAAGCCACCCCGCGGCGTCGTTGTCGGGGACGCGCACGAAGGCGATCAGGTCGGCCTCGGCGGTGGTGAACACGTGTTCGACCGCCCCCGCCTCCAGCAGCGCCGACCGGACCGACGCGACGCCGGGGCCGTCCGGGTCGACCTCGACGGTCAGCAACACCGGGATCCCCTTGCGGAGTTGCGAGTGGTCGACGTCGACGGTGAACCGGTCGATCACGCCGGTCTCCCGCAGTCTCGCCACCCGGTCCGAGACCGCGGGCGCCGAGAGGCCGACGACGTCCGCGATGTCGCTGTAGGGCCGGCGGGCGTCCGACACCAGCAACTGGAGGATCTCCATGTCGGTCTCGTCGAGGTCGCGCATGGTGGAACCGACGGGGAGCGACGACTAAAGCCTCGCGCCGGGAGCGCTTTCGATTCCGAGGCTCGCGGGCCGTCCGACGAGTGATCCGAAGGGGAAATCCGATTGACATCCTCCTCCGCGTGAACGCGGAGGAATCCTGAGCGTTGGAGATTTCAGGTTTACAATCCCACCGAGCATCCAAACGGTGAGAATCCGTGGGGATGCTCGTGGTCTAAGCGGGTGGGACTGCTGGGAGTGCCAAGCCCCCGGTACTCCTATCCTCTACCATATTCGGACTCCCGAAGTTGTTTTTGCCTCACGGGAGTCCGGCAGACATCGACGGACTCGGAGTTACTTTCCGTCGGGCGTACAGCAGTCAACTCCGCGACCGATTCTGTGAGAATCGGGCGGTCATCGACTGGGTCCGATTACTGCTTGGTTGCTCGGGGCGGACAGGCCGCCATCGTAGGACTGGGCAGGAATCGCTCCATTCCTGGCCTGATTCCTACCTAAACGTAGGATTGCCTATAAATTCAAGTTACGGATTGTCAAATCTCAGCGTGGCTATCGCAGTGTAGATTGACTCCGGGTTGTCGGACTCATCCTGCGGCTGAAGCCGCAGGTATTCTCCTTGAATCTGTATGAGAGAGAGGAACCTACGGCTCGGGTATGTCGATCACGATCACCGTGGAGGGGATGTCCTGTCAGCTACCCACCCCTAAAGGGGTGGGCTTGTCGGTGGACTCCCGAGTTTCGCGCTCCCACACGAAAGTCCCACGTCCCTGACTTTCTAATCGGGGACTTTCTCAGGGGCTTTCAGCACGGGAGTCGGAGGGACT
>CAZMWG010000032.1:0-5098 GCA_964569925.1 uncultured Halobacteriales archaeon
CGGTCGCCGAACAGGCGCGCGAAGTGCTCGACGCTGGGGTTCAGCCCCTCGAACTCCGGCAGGTCGTTCAGCAGGGCGTCCCGGTAGCGCTCCTCCAGGTCGTCGAGGACCGACTCCACCGTGACGATGTTCGTCAGGTAGCCGTACTCGCCCAGCTCCGGCCCGGCGAAGCGCAGTTCCACCTCGAAGTGGTGGCTGTGAACCTCGCCCTCCGGCGGCTCGGGGTCGGGAACGGTGAGGAAGTGCTGTGCGACGAAGTCCCGACTGACCGACAGCTCGTAGGGGTAGTCGGGTCCGTCACGGACCGTCTCGTCTCCGTCCGTCTCCGCGGTAGTGTCGACCATGATTGCTCTCCGTGTGTGTGATCGTAAGTGGTGGACGCGGTGATCGGTGTCGTCGGCTCTCGGTGATCGGCGTCGTCGGACCGCCGGACGCCGTCGGTTCGGCCCCGGGGGGCCGTCGGCTCGGCCGCGGGGATCACGGGTAGGTCAGCAGCGCCTGGAGCGTCGATCCGGGGTTCTCGTCGAGCCGGCGGTAGGCGTCGGGCGCCTCGCCGAACGGGACGCGGTCGGTGACCAGCGCGTCGACGTCGATCCGTCCCAGCCGGTCGATCGCGACCCCGAGGCGCCGGTCCGTCGTCCAGCGCCCGCGCAGGTCCGGCGCGATGGTGCTCACCTGGCTCGACTCGATCGCGATCCGGTCCCGGTGGAACTCCCCGCCCAGGTCGAGCGAACTCCGCTTGTCGCCGTACCAGGAGCCGACGACGATCCGGCCGTCGTAGCCGACGGCGTCGATAGCGTCGTCGAGCGCGGCGGGCTGGCCCGACAGCTCGTAGACCAGGTCCGCGCCGGCGGGGTCCCGGTCGGCGAACAGCCCGCCGGCCCGCTCGGGCGGGACCGCGCGGTCGGCGCCGAACGCGCGGGCGAGTTCCCGCCGGGAGTCGATGGGCTCGACGACGACGAGTTCGTCGAGCGGGCAGTCCGCGAGCAGCCGGGTGGTACAGAGCCCGACCACGCCGGCGCCGAACACGACGACCCGCTCGCCGATCCGGGGGCGTCCGTCCAGCAGGAAGTTGGTCGCGGTCTCGACCGTCGGGAGCATCGCGGCGGCGGCGTCGGCGACCCCGTCGGGCACCGGGACGGCGTCCCGGGCGGGGATCCGGAAGCGGCTCCGGTGGGGGTGGAAGGCGAACACCCGCTCGCCAAGCCGGTCGCGGGCGTCCGCGCCGGCCGCGACGACCTCGCCGACGGCGGCGTAGCCGTAGGTCGTCGGGTACGAGAGGTCGCCGTCCAGCGCGTCGAGCGTGGCGTCCGCCGCCATCCCCTCGGGGACGTCGCCGCGGTAGACGAGCAGCTCCGTCCCGGGGCTGATCGCCGAAACCGACGTCTCGACGACCACCTCGTCCGGGTCCGGGTCGCCCGTCGGCGCCGGTCTGACGCACACGTCCCGGACGCCGGCGAAGACGAGTTCGCGGTCGACGTCCGCGTCGTCCTCGTCGTCGGCGTCGTCCGCGTCGCCGTCGAGGCGGTCGGCGACGCCCGGGCCCGCGGGATCGGGCTCGCCCATTCAGTTGCCCGCGAACTCCGGCTCGGCGTCGGCGCGGCCGTGGCCCTCGGGCTCGGCCTCGTGGACGCTCGCGCCGGTCTCGCGACACACTTCGAGGGCGTGTTTCGCGTCGCTGCCGGCCTCGTGGGCCGTGGCGCCGCGGCCGATCCCGACCTGGTACTCGACGCCGGCCTCCGCGCGGACGTGATCGACGATCGCCCCGAACGTCTCGGTCTCCAGCCGGGGGCAGACCGCGATGACGTTGTCGCCGCCGACGAACTGGGCGACGCTGTCGTGTTCTGCCCGGAGGTGACGTTTCAGCGCCAGCGCCGACTCCTGGACCGCGATCCCCGTGTCGACGGCGTTGCGCTCGTCGGTGAACGTCCCGGTGACGTTCACGATGTCGAAGTGGGCGATCGTGGTGTGGGGGTCGCCGCTCTCGGCGGGCGTCGCGTCGTAGCGCAGTGCCTCGCGGCGGTCCGGGTCCTGGGCGCTGCCGGCGCCCTGGAGCTGTTCGCTGGCCAGCCGGACGGCCTCGACCGGCGTCGGGGCCTCTCCGACCCCGACGCTGGCGGTGACCGGGTAGCGGTTGCGGACCCGCTCCTGGAACCGGGCGAACTCCTCGGGGGGGAGCCGGTTGGCCACCCCGAGCATGTTGTCGAACCGGTTGTAGAACGCGTAGCCGTCGCTCCGGCCGACGAAGTCGGCGAAGTCGGCGTAGATGCGCGCCTGGAGCGCCTGTAGATCCGTCTCCCGCCGGGGACTCGGCGTGACCGTCCAGGGACCGTAGTCGTCCAGTTGCACCAGAGAGAACCGAACCGTCTCCTCGAACGTGTTCGACACAGCGGTCCTATGTGAGGGCCGCGTTCGTTTAAACCCTGAGCCTACGCGTCGGTCCATCGAGACGTTCGGGCCCCGGAACCGTCGGCTCCGTCCGGGTCCCGCCGGTCCCCGGACTCCCGGACTTGGGGGGGCGGCTCGGACCGACTCGCACGGCCTTCCCGGACGCGCCCCGCCCGCGGCTCCGGCGGGGTGCGTGTGATATATCTCCGGTCGTCACCTCCGTCCGTCGAGGCCCTCGAGGATCATGACGGACATCGCTCTGGTCGTGCTGGACACCGTGCGCAAGGACGCCTTCGACCGCCACTTCGACTGGCTGCCGGGAACGCGGTTCGACAGCGCCTGGTCGACGAGCCACTGGACCGGCGCCGCCCACGCGTCGCTGTTGACCGGCCAGTACCCCAGCGAGGCCGGGGTGACCGTCCGCGACTGGACGCTCTCGACGCCCGAGCCCACCCTGGCCGAGCGGCTGAGCGAGGCCGACTACCACACCCGGGCGTTCTCCGCGAACCTCAACGTCTCGCCGGCCTACGGCTACGACCGCGGGTTCGACTCCTTCGAGGGCACCTGGCGGCTGGAGCTTCCCGAGGACGAGGTGTTCAACTGGTTTCGCCACACAGAGGAGGACGAGCGGCCGGCGCCAGTCGTCTACGCCGACGGCGCCCGACGGGCGCTGCTGGGCGACTACGCCACCCGGCGGTCGCTGCGGCTCGGCCTGCGACAGCTCCGCCACGAGTACGACCTCGGCCGGATCGACAGCGGCGCGGCCGCCTTCCGCCGGTACGTCGAGGACGCCGACTTCGACGGGACGACGTTCCTGTTCGCCAACCTGATGGAGGCCCACCAGCCCTACCGCGTCCCCGAGCCCCACCGCTCGGTCGAACCCTACGACATGGGGCGGGCGTTCGAGGCGACGTTCCGCGGGCGGTTCGACGACCCCGACGACGCGCTGGCGGCGGGCGTCGACCCCGCGGACGTCGACGTGCCCGAGATCGACGGCGAGCACGCCGCGCGGGCCTACGACGACTGTCTGAGCTACCTGTCGGGCGTCTACCGGGACGCCTTCGCCCGCCTGCGGGAGGCGTTCGACTACGTGATCACGGTCTCGGACCACGGCGAGCTGTTCGGCCGTCACGGCGTCTACGAGCACGGCTACGGGCTCTACCCGGAGCTGGTCCACGTCCCGCTGGTCGTCTCGGGGCCCGGCTTCCAGAACGAGGTCCGCTCGGACACGGTGTCGCTGCTGGACATCCACCGGACCGTGCTCTCGCTGGCCCGCGGGACGGAGCTGGGCGGCCGGGGTCGGGACCTCCGGACGCCCGCCGGCGCCCCCCGGTACCTGACCGAGTACCACGGGATCGCCGAGATGCGCCGCGAGACGCTGCTGGAGCGTGGCTACGACCCCGAGGCGATCGACACGGTCGACGTCGAGTTCCGCGGGCTGGTCGCCGACGACTACTACGGCCACGAGACCGACGACGGCTGGAACGAGGTCGGCGACGGCGCCGACGCGGTCACCGACCCGGAGGCCGAACTGGCGGCGCTGCGCGGGACGATCCCGGAGGCCGAGGACGGCGGCGACGGCGGGGTCGACCCCGACACCCGGAGCCAACTCGAGGACCTGGGCTACACCTGAGGCGGTCGCTCAGACGTAGCCCAGCGACGCCAGCCGGTCGGTCACGTCGTCGGACTCGCCGCCCCGGTCGTGTCGCGCCGCGTACCCGTGGTCGGCGGGTTCGTGCTCGCCCGTGTCCGTCGGCTCGGCGGTCCACCACGGCACCGTGCGTAGCTGCGGCGTGGGGACGTTCGGCGGGTGCCCACAGACCCCCCACTCGCCGAAGCTCTCCCCGTGGTCGGCGGTGATCGCCGCCCGCTCGCCGGCGGCGTTGTCCAGCAGGAGATCGACCTCCTCGAGGACGTACCGCAGCGTCGCCAGGTACGCCTCCCACAGCCGGTCGGCGCTCACGTCGCCCGCCCGGAGCCGGTAGAACGGATCGCTCCGGGGCAGCCCCTCCCCCCACGTGTCGAGGTCCGTCGTCTCGCCGACCGGGTCCGGGAGGTACGGGGCGTGGGGCTGCATGTAGTGGACCACCAGCCGGTCGAGGTCCCGTTCCCTGCCGGCGGCGACCGCCCGGTCCGTGACGGCGCGGGCGGGGGTGGTGCCCGCGTCCGCGTCCCAACCGTAGCGCCACACCTCGTCGACGTGGTCGACCGCCGAGAGGTCCGCCTCGGCGCTGTGTGGGTTCGCGGTGACGTAGCCGACCCGCTCCCGGCGGACCCGCTCGACGGCCGCGGCGTGGTCCGGGTCGTCGTGGGAGTCGGCCCCGTCCGCGGCGGCGCCGAACGTGGTCGCGAGCCAGCCCGCCGACTGGCTGGCGACGCTGTGGATCCGGTCACGCCGGTCGAAGCGGTCGGCGTCGGCGACGGCCTCCATCGCGTCCGTCCGGCAGGCGTCGAGGACGACCAACAGGTCCCACTCGCGCTCGAAGACGTGGGTCGGCTCGCCGTAGTCGTAGGTCCGGCCGAGGGCGGAGAGCGCCGTCGTCGCGCAGGCGTTGGGGAGCGTGCGGGCCGCCTCCGCGACGCCGGCGACCCCCTCGGCGCGGACCGACGCTCGCGCTCTGGTCGCCCAGCCGTCCAGCGCGCCCGGGAGTTCGACGGGAATCACGTCCCGACTGAGGACTCCGCCGGTATATGTCCGCCGTCCTCGCCG
>CAZMWG010000032.1:5198-22503 GCA_964569925.1 uncultured Halobacteriales archaeon
CCGTCCTCGCCGGCATCGGTCCGCGCTCGTCACCGATCGTTTCGGACGGACCGCTGGCTCCGAACGTGACGGTCGCCGCGAGCACGGCGCGGGGTCGCGGAGTCGGATCGAGGAGGGGAGTTCGGACGCGGCGCGAACCGGCTACACCTGGTCGAGCCAGTCCTCGGCGCGGCCGACCGACGTCTCGGCGGCCTCGGCGACCGTCGCCGCGTCGCTCCCCCGCAGGTCGGCCACGGTCTCGATGCCCGCGGCACGGAGCCGCTCGGCGTAGGTCGGACCGATGCCGGCGACGGTCTCGACGTCCGCCTCCGTCCCGGCGGTCTCGGCCCCGCTCTCGACGTCCGCCTCGGGTTCGGTCTCCTCTGTGGCCTCGGGTTCGGCCTCGCCGAGCGCCTCGGCGTTGCGCTTCGAGTACCAGGCACACACCTCGGGCCAGACCTCGTCGTGGGAGGAGGAGGACACCGACAGGCCGATGTGGCCCGTCGAGTACTCGATGGTCGTCACGTCGTCGCTGCCGACGACGTCGTTGAACGGGCGGCTCGCTCCCGGCGGGATCAGGTGGTCGTACTCGCCCATGATCTGGAGCACGGGCATGTCGACGTTGCGCACGTCGACACGTCGCCCGTCCAGGTCCAGCTCGTTGCGGTACAGCTCGTTGTTCTGGTAGATCCGCGTGAGGAACTCGTCGTAGGCGTCGCCGGCGACGTCGACGCCGTCGGAGAGCCACTGCTCCATCCGGGCGAAGTTGGCGACGAAGTCGTCGTTCTCCAGGTTCTCGGCCAGGCGGACGTACTTCGAGACGTAGTTGTCCACCGGGTCCATCAGCGCGAAGCCGACGTCCAGGAACTCCGCGGGGACGTTGCCGAACGTCTCGGTGACCAGTTCGGGGTCGTAGTACTCGTCGTCGCCCCACTGTTCGAGGACGCCGCCGGTCCCCTGGAAGCAGAGCCCGGCGGCCATCAGCCCGAGCGCGTTGACCTTCTCCGGTTCGAGGGCGGCGTACATCACCGACATCGTCCCGCCCATGCAGTAGCCCAGGATGTCGATCGCGTCCCGTCCCGACCGCTCGCGGACGACGTCGACGCAGTTGTCGACGTAGCGGGTGACGTAGTCGGCCAGCGTGAGGTGCTGGTCGAGCCGCGAGGGCTCGTTCCAGTCGATCATGTAGACGTCGTGGCCGGCCTCCAGCAGCCGCCGGACGACCGAGCGGTCGGGCTGCAGGTCGAGGATGTACGGCCGGTTGATCAGCGCGTAGACGATCAGGATCGGGATCTCCTCGCGCTCGCCCTCGATCTCGATGCCGGCGGCCTCCGGGTCGTAGTGGAGCAGTTCGAGCTTGTTCTCCCGGTAGACGACCTCGCTGGGGGTCTGTCCGACCTCGACCTGTGCCATCCGGTCGGCCCGGTCCGGCGCGACGGCGGCCGAGTCGACGGCGTCGGTCATCGCCTCGACGGCCCGGCGCTGGGCGTCGAACGTCGCCGCGACGGGGTTGACTGGGTCGGCCATGGTCACTCGAGGGCGTCGACGATCCGGTCGAGCTTCCGCTCGACCGCGTGCTGTCTGCGCTCCAGTTCGACCAGCCGCTCGCCCACCTCGGAGACGTCGTCCCGGGTGGCGAACCCGAGTTGGGCCACCGTCTCCTGGGTGAGGTCGTCGGTCTCCTGGCGCATCTCCATCATCGTCTCGACCAGCTGGCCGTTGGCGGCCGCGAAGGCGCTGGTCGACATCACGTGTTTGAACGCCTCGTTGGCCGACCGCAGCCAGATGTCCCGGAACTCCGAGGGGTCGACGTCCTCGCCCTGCGCGGCGTCGGTGGTCCGCTCGAAGGTGCGCTCGGCGGCCTCCATCCACTCCTCGTAGGCGCGGTTGTACCCCTGGATCCCCTCCGCGAACTCGTCGTCGTCGGGGACCGCGTCCTCGACGGCGTCGGCCCACGACTCCGCGAACGCGGCCTGGGCCTCCAGGTTCTGCTCGACGGACTCGGCGACCGCCTCGTTCATCTGCTCGACCATCTCCGTCCACTCGTCGTACGTCCGGTTCGTATCGCTCATGTGGGTGTCACGCGTCGGGGAGTCGGAAAAACCGCTCCGGTTTCAGGCCTCGACGGCCTCGGCCGCCTGCTCCTGGACCTCGCGGACCTGCTCCTGAACCTCCTCGACCTGCTCCTGGAGCTGGTCGAACTGCTCGGCGAACTGCCGGGTGGCCTCGACGGACTGGTCTTCCAGCTCCTCGTGGGCCTCGACGATCATCTCGATCTGCTCGTCGACGGCGCCCATGTAGTCGTCGGTGAGCTCCTCGTAGGCGTCGGCGCCCTCGCCCATCTCGACCTCCATGCTGTCGAACGCCTCGGCGTGGTTCTCCAGCAGGAACTCGTACTGGTCGTCGAGCGCCGTCCGCATCTCCTCGACGGTGCCGCCCATGCCGGGCATCGTCGACTCGACGGCGTCGAGGTAGCTCTCGGTCAGCGTCCGGGAGAGCTCGACGAGCCGCCGCTGGGCCGACTCCTGGCTGTCCATGCTGTCGACCATCGCGCGGTTCATGCTCCGCTGGGCTTCCATTCCCTGCTTGAGGGCGCGGTGACCCTGCTCGATCGTGGCGCGCTGCATCTCGAACGTCGTGGTGATGGGGCTGGTGTAGTCCATTGTCACTCTCTGTTGCGTTTGACCGGCAGGACGACGGTCTGCACGATGTCCCCCTCCTCGATGTCCAGCGCCTCCCGCTCGGCGTCCGGGATCGACACCCGGCCGCCGCTCTGCACCCGGGTCTTGAACGTCGCCATCTGGCGCATCGCGTTCAGATGGTTCATGTCGAACCCGTTCGTCCCGGCCTCGAACAGCTGCTGCATCATCCGCTGTTGCTGTTCGATCGCCTGCTCGCCCGCCTCCTGCACTCCCCGAAACATCGGGGGCCACGCCAGGCCGTCGTCGTCAGTCATCGGTCACTTCCGTCTACACCCCCCGCCGACAAAACGTTTGCGCTCGGTACCACTCAGAACCACTGAACGGTGTCGAGTGGTATTGGCTTCCCCGTAGCGGTAAATACCCCTTCAGTGAGAGTCGTTCGCGTCCCCCACGACCGGGCCGAGATAACCCCGCCGTTTTAATACCGGTAGTCACCAAGGCTATCGCGTCAATGAGTTCCGAATCGCAACGCAGCTCACTGCTGGACACGTGGACCGAGACTTCCTCACACGTGTTCAGCAGCGTCGTCGCGGCCAACAGGGCCGCCTTCGCCGCCTTCGGCGTCCGTCCCGACGACGAGGACGGGGGGGTACCGTCCGCGGCCGACCGGATCGAGGCCGCCGAGAGCCTCCCGGAGTGGCACGTCGAGCTCAGCCAGGACCACCCCGGTCGGCTGGGGGTCGGCGACCGGGTGGAGTTCACCAAGGGGATCTCCGCGGAGGACGTGCGTCAGTTCGCCGCCGCCAGCGGGGACACGAACCCGCTCCACCTCGACGACGAGTTCGCGCGCGAGACCCGCTTCCGGGGCCGAATCGCCCACGGGACGCTGGTCGGCGGGCTGATCAGCGCGGCGCTGGCCCGCCTCCCCGGACTGACGATCTATCTCTCGCAGGACCTGGAGTTTCACAACCCCGTCCGGATCGGCGATCGGCTCACCGCCGAGGTCGAGATCGTCGAGGACCTGGGCGACGAGCAGTACCGCCTCACCACCCGCGTCGTCGACGAGGAGGAGGAGGTCATCATCGACGGCGAGGCGGTCGTGCTGATCGACGAGATCCCCGAGTAGCGCGAAGTCGGCCCGCGGACCGGGACGGGGGGCGGGGGGACCGGGGCGTCAGCGGGCGACCGCGCGGACGAACGCCGACGGCCGTTCCCTGGGCGGCCAGTGTCCACAGCCCTCGAACACCCGTAGCTCCGCCGACGAGAGTCGCTCGGCGGCCCGCCGGGACCACGACACCGGGAACAGCGGGTCTCGCTCCCCGTGGACCAGCGTCGTCGGGACGTCGAGCGCTCGCAGCCGGTCGCTGTAGTCGGTCCGCAGTCCCCGTGCACGGAACTCGTGGCGCTGCCAGCTGCGCAACGTCCGCACGGACGCCCGCGAGACCGCCCCCCGGACGTCCTCGACCAGCGACTCCGGGACGCCGTCGCCCGCCAGTCCGGCCAGACACGTCCGCACGCCGGCCCGCGTCGACACGCTCCCCCACAGCAGTCCACCCCCGAACGGCGACCGGACCAGCGCGCCCGCCGGCGAACGCCAGTGGGCGTCCTCGCCCAGCCCGTAGCTGTCGACCAGGACGAGTCGCTCCGGGTCGCCGCCGTCCAGCGCGTGGCCCAGCGCCACCGCCCCACCCATCGACAGCCCCACCAGTCCCGCACCCTCCAGGCCGCGGTCCGCGAGGAAGGCGTCGAGCGCCTCGACGAAGTAGTCGGTCGTGTAGGTCCGTCGGGGCTTGTCGCTCTCGCCGTGGCCCGGCAGGTCCGGCGCGTAGACGCTGTACTCCGTCGCCAGCGCCGGCAGCGCGTGGCGCCACGCCACCGTCGCGGCGTCGATCCCGATCCCGTGGAGAAAGACCAGCGGCGGCCCCTCGCCGCCGGTCAGGCAGCGGATCCCCACGTCGTCGCCGTCGACGGTCAGCGTCGTCCGTTCGGAGTCGATCCCGTCCATCGACTCGCCCTCGGGGAGAGCCCGGTATGAGCGGTTCGGTCCGGCGGCCGGGTCGGCGGCGTCCGCGGCGGGAGGCCGGCTACGGCCGCTCGTACTCCCCCGCGGCCTCCCGCCGGGCCCGCTCGCGGACGATCTCCGGGGTCCGACAGCGGCCGGGCTCGCCGGTCGCCTGCGGGACCGTGCAGTTGTTACACGAGGCACACAGCGCGTCGCCGCCGGCCAGCAGCCGCGCGCCCAGCCGCGGCTCGGCGTAGAACGGCCGCCCCATCCCGACGAGGTCCGCCGCCGGCTCGGGACCGCCGTCGTCTCCCGCCCGGTCCGTGGGCCCGGCGACCGCGTCCGACGCCCGGCCGCCGTCGGCGGCGGTCCCGACGCTCGTGACCCCGTCCGTCCCGGTTCCGCCGGTCTCGGCCGTCCCCGGTCCGGCCGTGGCGACGACCCGGTCGCCGAGCACCCGGTCGCAGGTCTCCCGCTCGCGCAGGCCGCCCTCACACAGCACCGGCACGTCGACCCGCCGGCGGACGCGCCGACAGAGCGGGGCGTTCCAGCCCGGATCGCGGTCGAACGAGAGCGCCTGGAGCCGGTTGAGCAACTGCACCGCCCGCGCCCGGAGCGGCCCGCCGAACGCCGCCGCGTAGTCCGCCCGGAGGTCCTCGGCCGCCCAGGCCCGGTCGGGGTACTTCCCCCGGACGACGCTCATGTCCCAGGTGACGGATACCTCGACCGGCACCACGGCGTCGAACTCGCCGCCGGCCAGCCGCTCGGCGGTCCGGACGGCGTCGTCGCGGTCCAGCCGTCGGCGGATCACCGGCGGGGCGGCGGTCTCGGCCGGGATCTTCGTGACCAGCGGCACGTCGCCGGCGTGGTCCCGGACGGCGTCGGCGATGGCCTCCAGGAAGCGTACCCCGTCGGCGAACTCGTCGTCCCGGCGGTTGTAAAAGGGCGAGAGAAACTGCTGGAGGAGGCTCATGTTGGCCGCCGAGAGGTGGATCCCGTCGTAGCCCGCGTCGACGAGGTGACCCGCGACCCGGCCGAACCGCTCGGCCAGTTCGTAGGTCTCCTCCGTCGAGAGGACGTGTGGCTCGAAGTCGACGAGCCCGGCCCGGTCGAGCAGGCGTAGCTGCCAGGGCGGCCGGGAGGCGGCCAGTTCCGTGTGGTCCGGTTCCGCCGCGCGGCGCTCGGCGTGCCAGACGGCGAGGCTCCGCAGGCCGCCGTGGCCCAACTGGACGAAGATCCGGCTGCCGGCGTCGTGGACCCGGCCGGTGAGCCGGTCCAGCGCCGCGACGAAGCCGGGGTCGTGGACCCGCGTCATGTTCGGCGCGGCACAGCCGCTCTCCGCGGTGACGATGCTGGCCCCCTGGAACAGCAGGCCGACGCCGGACTCGGCGGTCGGCACCAGTTCGTCGATCAGCGTGTCCACCGTGCCGGGGCCGTTGCCCGCACACTCGAGCAGCGGCGCCCGGTAGAGCCGGTTGGGGAGCCGACACCCCCCGATCTCGATCGGATCCTCCAGGGACGGCATCGACGGACCGTGAGAGTCCCAGGCGCTTGAGGCTTGCCGCGGTCGGCCCGCCCTCACTTCTCGACGACCAGCAGCGCGACCCGCTCGCGGACCAGCGCCGGCAGGTCGCCGTCGGCCGCCTCGAGTTCGGTCTCGCCCACGTCGAAGAACTCCCGCACCCGCTCGGGGTCGTAGTCGCCCAGCGTCTCCGCCGGCGCCAGCAGGTCCGCGACCGCGGCCGCGGCCGCCCGCTCCGCGTCGACGGACCGTTCCGCGCTGTCGGTTCCGTCGAGGGTATCTCCGTCAGGGTCGATTCCGCCGAACGAGGAATCATCGGGCGGAGCGTCGACGAGCACCACGACGGGCGTCTCGCCCTCGTCGACGCCCATGGCCAGCGCCCGGCGGATCTGCCGGCGGCCGGCGGCGTACAGCAGGATCTCCACGCCCCGCGAGCGGGCGATGGCGTCGTCGCGGGCGACGGCTCTGTCGGCCAGTTCCACCGCCCGCCGGAGGTGTTCGCGGTCGACGACCAGGCGGGCGTCGAACGTCTGGCAGGTGACGCCGTGCTCGTCGCCGATCGCCCGCAGGTCGTCGACGAACCCGTCGACGTCGTCGACGGCGGCGACCCCCTCGACCAGTTCCATCAGAAGTCACCCAGGCTGGACTGGTCCTCCGCGTCCCCGCCGTCGGTCTCGGCGGCGCCCGGGCCGTCGGTCCCGCCGTCGCCCTCGTCGCCGACGGCGGCCTCGACCTCCTCGGCGGGGTCGACGTCCTCCATCGAGGGGTTCCGGTGGCCGGCGTTCTCCAGCACCGTCTCGGCGGTCCGCCGACGGCCCCGCAGCGCCGCGAGCACGACCGACCTGTCGGCCTCCCGGAGCTGCGTGCGGTCCTCGATGCCGGCGTCGAACAGCCGGCGCGCCCGCACCCGACCGACCCCCCGGACGCCCGCGAGGTCGACCAGCTCCGACCGGACCCCGTGCTCGACGCGGGTGCGAGCCTCCCGGATCGCCGGCCCGACGCCGAGGTCGAGTTCACCCGCCAGCGACTCCGCCGCGCCCAGCAGCCACTGGGCGGTGTCGACCTTCCCGCGGACGTCGCCCGGGCCGACGCCGTACCGCTCGGTGATGACGTCCTCGTCGACCTCGTCGGCCCAGTCCTCCAGCAGCCGGGCGGTCTTCAGCGCCGACAGCCAGTCCTCGAAGTCGGGGTCGAACTCGCTGGGCATCGGACCCAGGAACTCCCGCTCGCGTTCGTTGGCCAGCATCGCGTACTCCTGCTCGTCGCCCGACCGGAGGTACAGCTCGTACATGTCGGGGGTGCGCGAGACGAGGTGATACAGCCCCATCGCGGTGACCTCCCGGCCGGCGTCGGCGACGTCGCGCAGTCCGTCGACGATCTCGGCGGCGCTCATCGGATCGAGGTAGAGCCGCGACACCGTGTGACCCAGCGACGTCGCCGACAGCTCCCCGCCCGATCGCTCCAGGAAGCCGTTGACCTCCAGGTAGGTCAGGGCGTCGTCGACCACCCGCTCCAGCCGGCCGCTCTCGGTCGTCTGGGTCGCGTACAGCGTCCGGTCGAGGAAGTCGAGCAGGCCGCCCCGCGAGCGGGCGAAACCCGAGGCCACCGTCGCCAGCAGGTGGGTCCGCAGGGCGGGCTCGGCGGCCAGCTTCGACTGCACCGGCTCCGGGTCCGCCCAGACGTACCGCTCGAACAGCTCGTCGAGCTCGTCGTGGCCCGAGGCGACGAGGACTGCCTCGCCGTACGGGTCGAGCCCGGGCCGCCCGGCCCGCCCCATCATCTGGTGGACCTCCAGCACCGGCAGGGGTTGCATCCCGCCGGCGGTGCCGTCGTAGCGCCGCCAGTCGCGCACGATCACGCGTCGGGCGGGGGTGTTCACCCCGGCGGCCAGCGTCGGGGTCGCACAGACGGTCTTCACCAGCCGGTCGCGGAACGCCTCCTCGACCAGCGAGCGGCTCTCGGCGCTGAGTCCTGCGTGGTGGAAGGCCGCCCCGCCCGCGACGGCGTCGGCCAGGTCGGCGTTGGTCTCCGTGTCGCTGACGTCGCGGATCTCGTCGGCCACCTCGGCGAGCGCCGCCCGCTCCTCGGGATCGAGCGTCTCGCCGACGACGCCGGAGAGTCGGCCCGCGGCGGCCTCGGCGTTGCGCCGCGAGTTGACGAACACTAGCGACGAGCCGCCGTCCGCGAGGGTGTCCCGGACGATGGCGGCGGTCTGTTTCTCGCCGTCCCCGACCGACAGCCGCGCCTGGTCGCCGTCCTCCAGGTGCAGCGCCTGGCCGTAGTGGACCCCCTTGCGGAGCTCGATGGGGCGCCAGTCGGAGTCGACCAGTTCGGCGTCCAGCCAGTCGGCCAGCGCGTCGGCGTTGCCGATGGTCGCCGACAGCGCGACCGTCTGCACGTCGGGGTTGATCCGGCGCAGTTTCGCCAGGGTCACCTCCAGGGTGGGACCGCGCTCGGCGTCGTCGACCAGGTGGACCTCGTCGGTGACCACACAGGAGAGGTCCCCCAGCCAGGGGGCGTCGTTGCGCACCAGCGAGTCCACCTTCTCGCTCGTGGCGACCACGACGTCCTTGTCGGCGAGCCAGCCGCCGTCGGACTCGTAGTTGCCCGTCGAGACGCCGACGTCCAGGCCGTACCGCTCGAACTCCTCGAACTCCTCGCGCTTCTCGCTGGCCAGCGCGCGCAGCGGGACGATGTACAGCGCCGTACCGCCCTCGCGGGCCAGCGCCGAGAGCATCGCCAACTCGGCGACGAGGGTCTTCCCGCTGGCCGTGGGAACGCTGGCCACCAGGCTCTCGCCCCGCGTCACCCCGGCCTCGACGGCCGCGGCCTGGGGCGGGTACAGCTCCTCGATGCCGTCGGCCGCGAGGTGTTCGGGGAGCCACTCCGGAACGGCCGTGAGATCCGCGACATCCATTACCCTCCGCTTACGCGTGACGGGGGTTAAATGGTCGTACGCCGCTCCGGCGGTCCGCCTCTCGACGGTTCCCGGCGGCGGTTTCGACGATCGCTCACGGCGTTCCCGACGGTCGCCCGTCGCCGTTCCCCACGGTCGCCCGCCGCACTCCCGACGATCCGCGGCGGCTCGTCGGCTCGTCGACCTACCGCAGAACCGCCACCCTCGACCAGCCACGACGGCGCGCGTGTCCACAGGCGACCGCTCGCCCCGGCGAGCGTGTCGCCCGCTCCGCGTGCGAGGGCCCCGAGCGGCGACGGGGTCGCCGCTCGGGCGGCTGGGGCAGGTTCGAGGTGCGCTCCCGAGGCGGTGCGGGGCGGTCGCGGGAGAGCGGGGTCCCCTGGCGTCCTCGCGAGCGGAGCGAGCGAGGGCTCGGGAGAGCGTGCTCTCCTGGCGGACTGAAAGGGCGAGGCCCGCCTGTCGGGCCGAGGGCTTTCGAGGTCACCTCGGCAGGGATCACGACCACGACGATAGGTCAAACGGCCGCTGGCGGGCCGAGGGCTTTCGAGGTCACGTCGACGGTCGCGGCTTCGACGACTGCTAGCGAGCGAGTGTCGGCCACGAAAGGAAGGAGGGATAACGCGGCGAGAGCGAGAACGACCGTGAGCCGTCTCGAACGTGTCGAGAACCGGATCGGGGGCGTCACGCGCTACGACGCCCTGGCCCTGACCGCGGCGCTGTGGTTTCTCGGCAAGTTCGTCCGCTACGCCTTCCCGCCGCTGTTCGACCGGCTGGCGGCCGTCTACGACGTCACGCCGGGCGTGCTGGGCACCGCCTTCACCGGGTTCATGCTGGTCTACGCCGCGATGCAGTTCCCCTCGGGCGCCGTCGCCGACCGGCTGGGATCGGTGACCGTCGTCACCGCGGGTGCCGTCGTCGCCGCGGCGGGCGCGCTGGTCGTGGCCGTCGACGCGCCCCTGGCGGTGCTGGTCGCGGCGATGCTCCTGATGGGCGCCGGGACGGGGACGCTGAAGACCGTCGGCGTGCGCCTGCTCGCGCGGGCCTACCCGAGTCGCACCGGGCGGGCGCTGGGACTGTTCGACACCGCGGGGACGTTCGGCGGCGTGGCCGCCCCGGCGGCGGTCGTCGCCGCCGTCGGCACGGCGGGCGTGTTCGGCGCGGGGTGGCGGACCGTCTTCCTGGCCGCGGGGGTCGCCGGGCTGGCCTGCGCGGCCGCCTTCGTCCTCCGGGTGCCACGGCGGCTCCCGGACGCGCCGGCCGGCGACGACGCCGGCGGGTTCGACCTCCGGACGTACCTGGAACTGTTCCGCGAGCCCCGCTTCGCCGCCTTCGTCGCCGTCACCGTGCTGTTCGCGGTCGCGTACAACGGCGCCGTCGCCTTCCTGCCGCTGTACCTCGACGTCGCGGCCGGCCTGGACGGGGCGACGGCGAACCTGCTGTACGGCCTGCTGTTCGTCGTGAGCGTCGCCCAACTGGTCACCGGCGAGGCCGGCGACCGGCTGGGGGCGCTCCCGCTGGTCGCCGCGACGCTCGCGCTGGCCACGGCGGGGCTGGTCGCGCTCGTCGCGCTCGCCCCGACCGCCAGCCCGCTCCTCGTGGGCGGCGCCGTCGTCGCGCTCGGCCTCGGCGCGCACGGCTACCGCCCGGTCCGGGGAGCGTACCTGATGGGGGTGTTCCCCGACGCCGTCGCCGGCGGGGGGCTGGGCGCCGTCCGGACGCTGCTGATGGGCGCCGGGGCGCTGGCCCCGGCCGCCGTCGGCCTGCTGTCGGAGGTCGTGGGCTTCCGTGTCGCCTTCGGCCTGCTGGCCGCGTCGCTGGCGGCCGGGACCGTCCTCGCGGCCGCTCTCGTCGTCTACGAACGCTCGCGGCGGACCGGCTGACCTGCCGGTCCGCGACCCCGGCGGACCGGTCGGCGCCGGCGTCGACTGGACCCCCGTGGAAACGGTGAACCCGCCCGACGTCCGGTTCGGCCGGCGGCCGGACGTCGTCTCCGGGTCCGGGTGCCGCGGTCGGAGCGGTCGTGGGTGGTCGTCTTCCGGCGACCGGCACCGGGGGCCGGGAGCCGGCGGTCGATCCGGCGATCCGGCCCGTCGCGGTCAGGGACCGAGCGTACCCGTGTCGACGCGGGTGCCGTTCCGAACGGCCGCCGGCGACACGTCGACGGCCGACACGGTCGAGTCCGAACCGTCGACGACGCCGACGCGGTACTCGCCGGGGTGGGCCACACGGATCCCGAACCCTCCGGTGGCGTCGGCGGTCGCCCGGCGGCGGTAGTCGAAGGAGGCGCCGGGAACCGACACCGTCCGGGTTCGGCGAACCGTCAGCGTCGCGTTCGGCGGTGCTCGTCCGACGAGCCGTGCTCCGGGTACGAGCTCGAAGGCCGCGAGGTCCCCGCCCTCGTGGACGTACACCGCCCGGTAGCGGCCGACACCGGCGACCCCGTCCTCGTGGCTCCCGTACGCCGTCCGGAGTCGGCTCTGTAGCGCGCTCGTCGGGGTGTCGCCGTCCGGCGATCCCACCACGACGTAGCCGGTCCCCCTTCCCGAGAGCCGGTCGTACCACTCGCCGGGCGACGAGGATCCCAGGAAGCGCCCGTAGTTCCCGCGGGCGAAGCCGTAGCTCCGGGAGTCACCGTTCACGAAGTAGTTGTACACGCGGTTGCGTCCCCACGGCGAGAGCACGTACCGCCTCCCGGGGTCGCGGTCGACCGCGTCGGCGTGGGCCTCGATCGCGGTCGCGGTCTCGTAGGTCGCGTCGTCGATGGTGACCTGACTGTTCTTGACCCCCGTCTGGAGCGCGCCGAGCGCACCGAACAGGACGAAAAGCGCCAGCAACGCCCCGACCGTCCGGCGGTCGGGAACCCGCAGCGGCGCGAGACCCCGGCCCCGGCCCCGCCCGTCGCCTCCGGCGTTCGCGGCCCCCGCGGCGGTCGTGACCGGTTCGACGAGGTCGATCCACGCCGCGACACGGACGAAGCCGAGCCCGGCGAAGACGGCCGCGAACGCCGCCAGTTCGCCGACGAACCGAACCTGGACCCCGGCCAGCACGAGGAAGTACCAGGCGTAGACCGTCGGGACCAGCAGCGGGCGGTTTCGGGTCGACCGAGCGACCGCCGCGACCATCGTCGGGACGGCCAGAACGAGCGTGAGACCGAGCAGGAGGACGACGCCGAGCGAGTCCGGGTCGAACAGGCTCGCCGTCTCGGCGATCGAGCCACCCCGGAACAGGCCGTCGAGTCGGGTCGAGAGCGCCGCCCGGACACCCGCGGGCGCCAGGAAAAACGCGACGACGCCGACGCCGCTCGCCGCGAGGTAGCCGCCGGCGAGGTGTTTCGCGTCGCCGGTCGTCCGGCGGACGGCGACCGCGACCGCGAGCGCCGCGAGCGCCGCCGCGAACGACAGCGCAGGCGCCGCCGCGACCGTCGCGTCGTGCCAGCCGGCGAGCGCGTGGACCGTCCAGACCGGCGCGGCTCCGAGGCCGAGTCCGAGCGCGACCGGAAGACCCGCCGGGAGCGGCGACCGGTCGACCGCGACGTCGACGGCCGCCCCGGCGGCGACGACCGCGACCAGCGGCGCGACGAGCAGCGGACCGGCCTCCCAGGCCAGCGTCTGGACGGCGACGCCGACCGCGACCACGGCCACGAGCCCGACCGTCCGCCGGTCGATCGGCACGGCCCGGGCGTCGACGGCCCCCCTCCGGTCCCCGGCGGACGTGGCGGCAAGCGCCGTCGCCGCGAGCGCCGTCACGACCAGCGGGACGTAGTCGAAGGCGTGGTGGTCCGCGAACCCGAGGCTCGTCCGCAACGCGTGACCCGGGACGATCGCCAGGACGAGGACGGCCGCCAGCCCGACGCGTCTGTCGCCCGTCGCCCGGACCGCCAGCGCGTACGCCGTCCCCGCGACGACGACGGCCGAGACCACCGGGTACCACGCGAGCACGTGTCCGGCGACCCGCGGGGTTCCCCCGACCAGTTCCGTCACCCACCACAGCGTCGCCACGAACAGCGGCTCGCCGGTACGGACCGCGTCCGGGAGCGCCGCCAGCGCCCCCGGGTCCAGCGGCGATCCGGCCTGTGCCAGCAGTCGCTCGACCCAGTACCGGTAGTAGTACGGGTCGTTGCCGGAGAGCACGACGTCGTCGTTCCGGTAGACGGAGGGGACCACGTACGTCCGCGCGAGGACGACGGCGAGCAGCGCGCCGGCTACCAGCGACGCCGTCGTCCGGTCGACGTCGCGGGTGGCCGAACCGAGCGTCGACGAGAGCGGGCCGCGGAGCCCACCGACCGGGTCGGCGGCCCCGCCGACGCCGTCCGCCCCGCCGGAGCCGTCTCCGCGGTTCCCGGCGTGGTCTCCGTTCCCGGCGGCGTCGAGCGCCGTCCGGACGGCGTGGGGGTCGGCCAGCCGGTACCGATCGTCGTCGGTCCGCTCGACGAGTCCGCGGGAGACGAGTTCGCCGAACGACCCCGATCCGACTGGAACGTCCTCGAACGTCCACGCCTCGCGGTCCTCGTCGACCGCGAGGACGGCGGAGAGCGGGTCCGCCAGATCGGGTCGCTCCGCGAGCACCTCCTCGGCCCGGCGGCCGTCGCTCATGTGGCGTGGCTGTGCTCACCGCGGTGATAAGTCCGTCGGGTCGAACGCTCTCCGCCGACGTCCGACCACCGGTGGCGGCGTGTCACGCCCGCCCGTCGCCGGCGACCAGCGCCCAGGCGTCGACGACGACGAGCCACAGCTGGCGGACCACGATCTTCAGGTCGGTCCAGAACGACTGGTTGCGGATATACTCGAGGTCGTAGCGGAGCTTCCGCTCGGGGTCGTGGCCCGTGACGTCGTTGATCTGGGCCAGTCCGGTCAGTCCCGGCCGGACGAACCAGCGGCTCGGCCACCCGCTGAGGTCCGTCTCGATGTCGGCGTCGAGCTCCGGCCGTTCCGGCCGAGGGCCGACGACGCTCATGTCGCCGACCAGGACGGACCACAGCTGCGGGATCTCGTCGAGGTGTGTCGCCCGGAGCACCCGTCCGACACGGGTCACCCGGGAATCCCTGCCGCCGCGGTCCTCCTCGCTGAGCCGGGCGCCGGTGGCCGACTCGGCGTCGGCGACCATGCTCCGGAACTTGTAGATCCGGAACGTGTCGCCGAAGGCCGCGGTCCGTCGCTGGCCGTACAGGACCGGCCCCTCGGAGTCGAGCTTCACCGCGGCCGCGATGACCGCGATCGCCGGCGAGAGAGCCAGCAGGGCCGTCGCGGCGAAGCCGACGTCGAACAGCCGCTTGAGGGCACGGTCCTGCCAGTCCCAGGGCTCGACCGCGGTGTCGACCAGCTCGGCCCCCACGGCGTCGTCGACGAGCACGCCGTCGGCGTCGTCGCGGTGGACCTGGACGCGGACGCCGTGTTCGTGACAGGTCGACAGCACGCCGAAGAACTCCTCGCGGTCGGGCCGCTCGAACCCCAGCAGAACGGTGTCGACGTCGTGATCGACGAGCACCGTCTCCAGCCGGGAGAGACCGCCCAGTCGGGACAGGTCGGCCGCTCCGTCTCCGGCGGCGGGGAGGGAGGCGGGGACGCCCCCGTCCGTGGTCCGAGCGGCGGCCGTCCCGGTCCCGGTCCCGCCCGGAGCGGGTTCGACGGCCGGCGGCGCCACGTACCCGAGGACCGGCACGTCGGCCGCCGTCCGGAGTCGCGCCACGGCCGCCGGGTCGTCGCCCACGATGACCGCCCGCGAGACCGTCCGCGGGCGACGGCGGATCGCGACGAACCACGCCGGCAGGCCGACCGACAACAGGGCGACCGTGCCGATCAGCGTCAGCCGCGGGAGACGGCTCGACCAGTCGAAGTAGCCGACCGTCGCCAGCGCCGTCGCGGCCAGGAAGAGTCGCCGTTCGGTCAGCGAGACGGTGTCGAGGATCCGTCTGGGACGAGGTTTGAACAGCGGCCACAGCACGCCCAGCACCACCGCCAGCGTCATGGCGACCTTCGTGACGAGGATTCCGCCGGTCACCGACCGCGGCCGGAGGTTGTTCAGAACCGGCAGCGCGGCCAGCACGGCCTGTGTCTGGGGAGCGTTGACGGTCAGCGTGGCCGCCGCGGTGAGGGTCGCGGCGCCGCCGATCGCGAGCGCCCGGTACCGCCAGCCGGTCTCCATCGACGGCAATCTCCGCCAGCACGGATATAAGCCCTGCGTATCCGTCCGACACACGACCGACAGGTCGGGTAGGGATCCGTTACTCGACACGCGGCCCGGTCACGGCGCGAGCCCCGTCGCGTCGGCCGGCGTCGTCGAGACGAGCCCCGGGACCGTCGTCGTCTCCCGGGTCGACCACGTGGCGGACGATGACCGTCGAACGTCCGTCGGGGCCGGTCACGGGAGCCGACGCCGACGGACCGGCCGTCCCGACACACAAGATACTTCAGGACACACGTTTACTCAGAAAACGAGTAACTATGACCGTCATCGTCACCGGCGGCGACGGCTACCTCGGGTGGCCGACCGCGCTCCGGATCGCGAACCGCACCGACGACCGCGTGATCGCCGTCGACGACGGCGGCCGCCGCGAGTGGGTCGAGCGCGTCGGCTCGACCAGCGCCGTCCCGATCCCCGAACCGGAGGAGCGGACGGCCGCGGCCCGCGAGGTCCACGACCTCGGCAACCTCTCGTACTTAGAGGGGGACCTCGTCGAGAAGGAGTTCGTCGACGAGTTGCTCGCGGTCCACGAGCCCGACGTCGTCGTCCACACCGCGGCCCAGCCGTCGGCGCCGTACTCCCAGATCGACGGCGAGCGGGCGAACTTCACCCAGCACAACAACCTCCAGACCACCCGGAACCTCCTCTTCGGCCTGGAGGAGCAGGGGCTCACGGACACCCACTTCGTGGAGACGACCACCACCGGCCAGTACGGCGCGCCGGAGTTCCCGATCCCCGAGGGCGGGGCCGTCATGGAGCACGGCGGCGAGCGCGACGAGGTGCCGTTCCCGGCGCTGGGCGGGAGCTGGTATCACATGTCCAAGAGCCACGACGCGGGCAACCTCCGTCTGGCCCACGACCAGTTCGGGATCCCGGTCTCGGACGTGCGGACCTCGATCGTCTACGGGACCGAGACCGAGGAGACCCGCGCGGACGACCGGCTGAAGACCCGCTTCGACTTCGACTACTACTTCGGGACGGTCGCACACCGCTTCTGTGCGCAGGCGGTGGCGGGCTACCCCGTGACGGTGTACGGGAAGGGAGAGCAGCGCAAGCCGTTCGTCGCGCTGGAGGACGCCGTCGAGGGGCTTGCGCGGCTGGCGCTGGGCGACCCCGACGACCGACCCGACGGGCTGACCGTCTACAACCAGGTGACCCGCGCGATCAGCATCGTGGAGGTCGCCGAGACCGTCGCGGGCGTCGGCGAGGAGTTCGACCTGGACGTGGCGGTCGAGCACTTCGAGAACCCCCGCGACGAGGACGAGACCCACCGGATGGAGATCGAGAACGACCGTTACGCCGACCTGATCGGCGGGCAGAGGGTCTCCTTCGAGCAGGGCGTGCGGGACGTCTTCGAGTCGCTGGTCCGGTACGACGACACCATCGCGGCCCACGAGGACCGCTTCCTGCCGGGCGTGCTCGAGGACGAGAACTGACCGATGGACGTCCTGGTCACGGGCGGCTGTGGCTACATCGGCTCGGCGCTGGTGCCCCGACTGCGGGCCGCCGACGCGGTCGACCGCGTGAGGGTGTTCGACAGCCTGGACACGGGCTCCCCGCGGGCGCTCGCGGGGTCGCTGGACGGCGACGTCGACTTCCGGCGGGGCGACGTCCGCGAGTACGGCGCCGTCGAGCGTGCCGTCCGGGGGGCCGACCGGGTGCTCCACCCGGCTGCGATCACCGGCGCCGCCAGCACCCACGACCGCCGCGAGGAGACGTTCGCCGTCAACCACGACGGGACGGAGAACGTCCTCCGGGCGGCCGGCAAACTCGGCGTCGAGTCGGTCGTGTTCGCCTCCTCCTGTAACGTATACGGCCGCGCGACGAGCACGGACATCGACGAGACCGTCGAACCCGACCCGATCAACCCCTACGCC
Source organism: uncultured Halobacteriales archaeon (assembly GCA_964569925.1). Classification (GTDB taxonomy): domain Archaea; phylum Halobacteriota; class Halobacteria; order Halobacteriales; family Haloarculaceae; genus CAZMWG01. Next base: position 22,318 of record CAZMWG010000032.1, read on the forward strand.
GAGTCGAAGCTCGCGTCGGAGGAGCTGCTCGCCGACTACTGCGAGGAGTACGGCATGGACGGGACGGCGCTGCGGATGAGCACCGTCTACGGGGACGCCCCCGGGGTCAGGTTCAACCTCGTGGTGAACTACTTCGTCTTCCGGGCGCTGACTGGCCGGTCGCTGACCGTCTACGGCGACGGCTCG
>CAZMWG010000033.1:0-6514 GCA_964569925.1 uncultured Halobacteriales archaeon
GACGTGATCGGCCCCGTTCCGGCGGGGACGGGATCGTGTCGTCGGGAGCCGGACCGACGCGACCGGGCCACGCGTTCCCGAGTCGCTCAGGCGTCCTCGTCGTCGACGATCCGAACCCCGGGTTCGACGAACGCGTCGGAGCCCCGATCGCGGTTGCGCCGTGCGATCTCGCCCCAGGCGGCCAGCCCCGCCCGGGCCGCCGGGGGGTCGAGCCCGACCAGTCCCGCGACGGCGACCAGCTCCCGGGGCGCACGGAGTTCGAGGTGTGACCGGGGGTCGCCGCTCACCACGAACGGCGCGTCGTAGTGGTCGAGCACCCGGACGAGCCTCCGGAGATCACGCAGCGCGCGCACCCGCGTCCCGCCGTCCTCGCGGAGGGCGGACCGGAGGTTCACCTCGACGTGGACCCCGTTCCGCGCGGCGGCCTTCGCGAGGGCGTCGTCGAACTCGCCCGCGGCCGGGTGGGCCAGCACGTCCACCGCCGGCTGTTCGACGGCGAAGCGGTCGATCGCGGCCGTCCCGCCGTGGACGGCGAGCACCGTCGCCTCCGGGCGGTGGTTCCCGACGTAGCCGCCGGCCCGCGAGGGCTCCTCGGCGCGGACCTCGACCCCCCGGACGACGTCGACCCCGTAGCGGTCCCGGATCGCCGCCGGGTCGTAGTCGGCCGGCGCGTCGCCGTGGTTGCGGACGACGATCCCGTCGAAGCCGTACGTCGCCGCGGTCAGGGCGTGGCGCGCGACCGTGCCGCCACCGTCCGGGCGCGCGTGGACCGCGGCGTAACTCCCCGACGGTTCGTCGGGTCCGCTCCCGGCGTTCTCGTCCCCGTCGTCGGCGTCGCGCGCCGTCGGACCGCCGGCTTCCGGCCCGGAACCGGCACCTTCCGATCCGGCGCCGTCGCTCACAGCGACTCCAGGGCCGCCCGCGCGTTCTCGACGGCGTTGTCCCGGTCGGCGGGGTAGGCCTCGACCTTCGCCCGGAGCGTGATCCCGTCGCCGCGCCGGGCCGCGCCGCGGAACGCCGCCTGCTTGTCGAATGTCAGGAAGAACGAACAGTTGTCGTCGACCCGGTCGTCGATCTCGGCGAGCACCGCGTCGAGGTCGTCGACGTCGGCCACCCGACCCAGGACGTGACGGACGTCGTCGGCGTTCTCGACGCGGGCCGACAGCACGACGATCCGGTCGCCGTAGTGACCCTCGCTCACCGAGCGCTCGAGTTCGACCGCCTCGGGCAGGAAGGTCCGCAGTGCCGCCGCGACCCGCTTCTGGTCCTCCGTGGCGTAGGAGAACGCGCGCAGATCGACGTAGTGAAACGGGACCGACGGCATCGAGCGGTCACTCCGTGTCGTCCTCGGCGCCGTCCGTGTCGCCGTCGACGGCTTCGAGGCTGTCCTCGGGGACCCCCTGCTCCTGGCCGTCCTCGAACGAGACGGTGTAGTTGGCGTCGCCGAACATCGTCTCCATGACCTGTGTCACCGTCCCCTCCTGGCCGTCGTACTCGCTGTGCTCGTCGTGCAGGATGACCGCGTCGTCCTCCTCGAAGCTCATACCGCCGGCTACCGGACCGGTCGGCAAAAAGGGACTGATTCGCTCCGGCTCCGACCGACCGGCGGCGCCGGGGTTCCGGCCGTCGACGCGCCGACGACGGCGGTAAGGGGTTCCTACCGCGGGTCCTCCGCGGGTCGAACACTTATACTCCTCTCGCCCGTACGCCGGACCATGACACGACTCTCGTCCACGCCGTACAGTGGCACACCACCCGACCGTCGCCCCCGCCGCCCGGACAGATGACCGCCGTCGACGGGCTCTGGTATCTCGCCGACGAGGCCGCCCGTCGGGCCGAACGGCGGTACCACCGGCTGGCCGACCGCCACGAGGGGTTCGTCGAGTTCACCCGCCGGCGGTCGCTCTCCCGGGAGCGGTTCCGGACGGTCGCCGACCGGACCCGGGAGGACGGGCTCCCGTACGGCGCCCACACGCTCCCCTACCGGCCCGGGGGCGAACTCCTCCTGGTCCGCCACGAGGGGGTCGACATGTGGGTGGTCCCCGGCGGCGGCGTCGAGGACGGCGAGTCCCCCCGGGCGGCGGCCCGCCGCGAACTGCGCGAGGAGGCCGGCGTCGCCGGCGAGTTCGAGGGACTGGGACTGCTGGGTCGGGTCGAGTTCCGCGGCGCCGGCCACTCCGCGTGGGGCGTGCTCCCGCTGTACGCCGTCAGGACCGACGGCGAGCCGGACGGCACCGACCCGGACGGCGAGATATCCGACGCCCGCTGGTTCGACGCCGACCGGCTCCCCGAGGACACCCGCGACCGCGACGTGCTCGTCGACTGGCTCGACCGGCTCTGACCCGCCGGCTCACTCGGGGCCGAACGACTCCCCCTCGCGAGACTCGGCGTCCAGCCGCCGGATCGCCGCTCGGGCGTTGCCGGCGTCGTAGCCGAACAGGACCGACCGGCCGTACTCGCCGGCGACCTCCGCCGCCGTCACGAGGTCGTCGACGGCGACGTTCACGGCGTACAGTTCGACGCTGAACGGCGTCGACAGGCGGTCGCGAAAGCCCGTCGCGAGGATCTCCAGCCAGTAGGTCGTCGAGTAGGCCATGTCGTACAGCGGGACGACGAACTCGTCGACGTGCTCCGCGAGGTCGTCGACGGCGACGCCCGACCGGGCCTCCAGGTGGCCCGGGTACGGGTCGGGGTACACCGCGAGGGAGAGCCGGCCGGGGACCCGCTCGCGGGCCGCGGCGACGAAGTCGGTGATGACGGCGTTGCGCCACTCGCCGCGGTCGTCGTGGGGACTCTCGGCGAACCGGCGCTCACACCGGTCGCAGCGACAGTACTCCTCGCGGGGGAAGCCGACGTCGTCGAGCCTGACGTCGTCGCTCGCGGCGGCGGCCTCCTCGATGATCTCCAGCAATCCCTCGCGGTAGCGGTCGTGGGTCGGGCAGACGTACGTCCAGTCGAAGTACTTCCGGTCGCGGGTGGCCGTCCGGCCCTCGTCGTCGACGGGCAACAGGTCCGGTTCCCCCTCGACGGCGTTGTCGCCGAAACAGGAGAGCGTGTTCACCCCCTCGGCGACGGGTTCGGCGGCCCGGCCGGTGACGTCTTTCACCTCGTAGAACCCCCGGTCGAACTCCGGCCACTCGAGTTCCTCCTCGTTGCGCGTGACGACGCCGTACATACGGTCGGGTACGGCGTCGACGGGGTAAGTCGTTCGGAGAAGGTCGGTCGACGGGCGATTCAGGGTCGGCTCGGCTGTCAGTCCCGGAGTACGTAGGCCAGCGCGAGCGCGACGACGGCCAGGACGACGAGTGCTTTCTTCGACATCGACATTATCTACGACGGCCCGGGTCAAAGCCTTTCGGGGAGACCGCGGGCCGGCGGCCGGTTTGACTCGCCCGCGCTCCCGTGCTCCGATCCGATCGCCCGAGGTCCGTGGCCGCCGGCCGCCCCCCGACCGTCGCCGCTGACCGTCGGCCGTCACTGCCGTCTCCCGTCCGCCGCCCGTCGCCCACCGGTCTCTCTCCCGTTTGCCGTCCGTCGGTCACCGTCTCGGGTCGTCCCTCGTCCCCGCCCGGCGTCCGGAGTCCTCAGCGCTGGCCCGGTCGGCCTACGTCGGCGACGAACGCCTCGCGGTCCAGGTCCGAGACCAGGGCGGGCTTGCGGGTCATGTACTCCGAGCCCTCGACGATCCGGAACCGGTCTGTGGCCGCCGTCCGGAGGTAGTAGCCGCCGCGGCCGTCGGGCCGCTCGCGGTACTCGCTCAGCCGGATCGGGTCCCGCTCGAGGAGGCCGCCGGGCTCGCGTCCGTCGATCAGCACCACCGGTCGGTCGTCGTAGAAGGGGGCCCCGTCGGTCGCGCGCTTGGCGTGGGCGTTGTCCGGATGGGCGGCGAGGGTCCGGCGCCGACGCTCGGGAGGGTCCTCGGGGTCCAGCACGTCCAGCCGGTCGACCGTAAAGTATCCCACGAGATAGCGGTGTTTCCGACCGCCGGACTCGGGGACGAGCGAGGTGTAGAAGGCGACGACGTCGCCGGGTTCCAGGCGGCGGAGCCGCTGGACGTACGCGCCGAAGCCGGCGCGGTGCTCGCCGTAGGTGAGCGCCTCCAGGTTCGGGTCGCGGTGGAGCGGCCAGTCGGCGACCGCCTCGTCCCGGACCACCGGGACGTCGTCGTCCTCCGGGTACGGGTCGATCCGGTCGGTGAGGTCCGCGGCCGTCCGGTCGTCGTAGCGGAAGTCGCGGTCGCCGAGGGTGACCGTCTCGTCGGTGTCGGCGGTCTTCTCCGGGATCGGGACGTACTCGAACCGGCCGTCGTCGTACAGCGGGGCGTGGGCACCGACGTTGGTGTCGTCGGCGCCGACGCCCGCGAACACGACCGTCATGCCGGGAGTCTCGGGTCGGGCGGACAAGAGGGTCGCGCTCGGGGTGTGAGAGCGGGCGGGCGACGGTACCACGCCGTCGGAACGATCAGGCGATGTCCCGGGAGGTGTCGATGCTGACCTCCTCGACGAGGTCCAACTTGATCACGTCGGTGGGCGCGCGCCCGCCGCGGAACTTGAGGATGGCGAGCTTGTTGGTCACCTCGTCGCCCTCGACGTAGGTGTCGAGTTCGAAGACGGCGTCGGCGAAGTGTTCGGTGGTGTCCCGCAGCGGCGACACCGACCGGCCGTCGAGACAGTGGAGGACGGCGAGGCTACCGGTGTTGACGATGTGGTTCTGGAGGTCGTTCATGAACGCGCGGAACCGGGAGGGGGGTTCCTGGGCCTCCAGCACGTCCAGCGGGTCGACGATCAGGTTCGAGGACTCGGGCAGCGCGCCGACGAGTTTGCCGGCGTTGTCCAGCGGCGCCTCGCCGGAGATGTGGCGGATCGTCGGGTCCCCGGTCCGGGTGGGCGTGTTCTCCAGGCTGGCCCGGACCGCGTCCGCCGTGCGATCGAGCGACAGCCACAGCGTCCCGCGGGTGGCGGTGAGTTCGTAGAGGAAGAGTTCGGCCTGGCTCGCGGGCTCGGCGCACATCGCCACGATGCTGCCCGCCGGGATCCCGCCGTCGAGCTTCCGATCGAGGACGTCGATCCCGGTCCTGAGCCGACTCGACATTCGGTAGGCGAGCTTGACCACGCACGCGATTAAATATTTCGACGGGACAGCTGACGAATCATTCGGTCGTACGCGCCCGCTGCCGTCCCCGGAGCGGCGGGTTCGGGGAGTTCCGGGACGTGAGCGAGGGTCACACAGTCGAGCAGCGGACGCGGGTCGACGCCGCCGGCCGAGCGGACGACGAAGGTCCCGACCGGCGGGGCGTCGAGCCGTCGGGCCACGGCCGCGGTCTTGGCCGCGTCGGCGAGGCTCTCCCGGGTCGGCGTCGTCACCAGCAGCGTCGCGTCGGCCGCCCGCAGCGGCGCCGCGACGTCCCGTCCGGCGCCCGCCGGCGTGTCCAGAAGCGTCGGCTCCCCGCGTGCCGATATCGCCGACAGGGTCCGTGCCCTCGCCTCGTCGGCGTCGCCGGCCGGGATCACCCGAACGCCAGCGGCGTGGTGGACCGGATCCTGTGGGCTCGCGGGACCGTCGGCCCCCGTTCCCGTGCCGGCGGGGGGAGCGGGCGGAGTCCGGCGGCGCACGTCCACGGCGTCGAGTCCCGGCCGGCGCGGGACGCCCGCGAGGACGTGGAGGTCGGGCATCGCGACGTCCGCGTCGGCGACGAGGGGGCGGGCGCCCCGATCGGCGAGCGCACGGGCCAGACGCCACGCGGTGGTCGTCTTCCCGCATCCCCCCTTCCCGCCGGCGATCGCGAGCATGGCGACGGTGGCTCGTCCCGACGGTTGAACCCTCGGACCGGTCGATTCAAGAGCGTCCGGGGCACGACTCTACCCGATGCGCCACGACCACATCGTCAGCGCCAAACAGCTCTCCCGAGGGGACGTCGAGGAGGTGCTGGACCGGGCCGCCGGGATCGCGGCCGACCCGGCGGCCGCCGCCGGGCGCCACGAGGGGTCGCTGCTGGGGCTCTGTTTCTTCGAGCCGTCGACGCGGACGAAGATGAGCTTCACCGCGGCGATCAAGCGCCTGGGCGGGGACGTCGTCGACATGGGCACCGTCGAGTCCTCGTCGGTCACGAAGGGGGAGTCGCTGGCCGACACCGTCCGCGTGGTCGAGGGGTACGCCGACGCGCTGGTGCTTCGCCACCCCAGCGAGGGGTCGGCCCGGATGGCCGGGGACTTCGTGGACGTGCCGCTGATAAACGGCGGCGACGGCGCCGGCCAACACCCCACGCAGACGCTGCTGGACCTGTACACGGTCCGGGAGAACGCCGGCCTGGACGACCTGACGATCGGGATCATGGGCGACCTGAAGTACGGCCGCACCGTCCACTCGCTGGCCCACGCGCTGACGAACTTCGACACCCGCCAACACTTCGTCAGCCCGGAGAGCCTGCGACTCCCCCGCTCGGTGCGCTACGACCTCCACGAGGCCGGCGCCGACGTGCGCGAGCACACGGACCTCGAACCCGTCCTCCCGGAAC
>CAZMWG010000033.1:6524-22361 GCA_964569925.1 uncultured Halobacteriales archaeon
CTGTACGTCACGCGGATCCAGGAGGAACGGTTCCCCGACGAGGACGAGTACCGCGCCGTCGCCGGCGAGTACCGGATCGACGAGGCCACCCTCGCCGACGCCCGCGACGACCTCTCGGTGTTACACCCGCTGCCCCGCGTCGACGAGATCGACCACGGCGTCGACGACACCGACGCCGCGACCTACTTCGAGCAGGCCCACAACGGGGTCCCGGTCCGGATGGCCCTGCTCGACCTGCTACTCGGGGACGACTCATGAGCGAGAAGGAACTCCGCGTCAGCAAGATCGAATCGGGCACCGTCGTCGACCACATCGCCGCCGGCCAGGCGCTGAACGTCCTCGCGATCATGGGGATCGACGGCACCGGCGGCGAGACCGTCTCCGTCGTGCTGAACATCCCTTCCGGTCGGCTGGGCCGCAAGGACATCGTGAAGGTGGAGGGCCGGGAGCTCTCCCAGGACGAACTCGACGTCCTCTCGCTGATCGCCCCCGCCGCGACGATCAACATCGTCCGCTCGTTCGAGGTCGTGGAGAAACACCGCGTCGAACGTCCCGACCGCGTCGTCGGCGTCCTCGAGTGTCCCAACCGCCACTGTATCACCACCGCCGACGAGCCCGTCGACTCCGCGTTCGCCGTCCTCGAGGACGGCGTCCGCTGTGAGTACTGTGACACCATCGTCCGCGAGGCGATCGCCGACCACATCCCATCGGCCTGACCGCTCGGCCGATCGGCGCGGCCGCCCCGTCGGTCCCCGGGTGGCCGTCACCGTTTTATTCCCGCCGACCGTCGGGTATGGGGGTACGCGTCACCCTCCTCGGGACGGCCGATTCGGCCGGCGTCCCGCCGCTCCTGCTCGGCCTCGACGACGTCCGGGCCGCGGACCGGCGCCGCCGACCGGGTCTGCTCGTCGAGACCGACGACGCGACCGTCCTGTTCGACGCGAGTCCCGACCTCCCCGACAAGCTCCGGGCGGCCGGCGTCGACCGGCTCGACGCCGTCTTCCTCACGCACTTCCACCGCGACCACGCCGGCGGCGTCGCCGACGTAGCCCGCGTCGCCCCGCTGCTCGACCTCGAACTGTGCCTCACGCCCACCGCCCGCGATCGCTTTCTCGACGAGGTCGGCCACCACGAGGGGGCGTTCGACCGGACCCTCCTCGGTCACGGCGTCGCCGAGACGGTGGGTGACCTCCGGGTGGTCCCGTTCCCGGTGGCACACGCCCGACCCGGCTTCGACACCCTGGGCTTCGCGGTCTCGGACGGCGACGGGAGCCTCGCGTACGCGCCCGACTGGGGGCGGCTGCTCCCGGACCGACCCGACGCCGCGGCCCCCGAGGGCACGGACCTTTTCGTCGCCGGCGCCGCCCCGTTCCTCGACCCCGACTTGGCCGACGGGCCGGCCGGGGGCGAGGCCGCTCCGGAACGGCTCGACCCCGGTCGGACCGTCCTCGTCCACGTCAACGAGTCCGTCTACGGGGCGACGACCGAAGAACTCGAAGCCCGCGCCGCCGGGGCGGGCTGTGAACTGGGCGCCGACCTGGACCGCTTCGACCTCCGAACGGGCCGTGACGCCGGGTCTCGTCCCCGGCCGGCGGTGAAGCCCGTGGACGAGTCGGCCACGGGCGGTCAGTGCGGCCACGAACGGGCTGTCCGGCCGCTCGTCGGCGTCGCGTCGGGAGAAGCGTTCACGCCGGGATCGGAGCCGACGCCGGTCGCGGACCGCTCGGGGTTACTCGTCGGCGCCCTCGATCTCGTCGACGATCTCCTCGGCGTCGACGTCGGCGTCCTCCAGGGCCTCCTCGATGTCGCCGCCGCCGGCGCCGCCCATCCCCATGCCGCCCATCATGCCGCCCATCCCCATGCCGCCGCCCAGCTCCTCCTGGACGATGATACGGTCGACGTCGAGCAGCTGGGTGAGCTGCTGGGCGATCTGTTGTTTGCCCATCATCCACTGCTGGTTCATCGTCAACTGGGGCGTGGCCTCGATGTACAGCGTCTCCTTCTCGACCTCGACGGTCTCGAACTCCGGCTCTGCGTCCTCGTCGTCCTCGTCGGGCTCGACCATCTGTTCCTCCTCGACCGTGTCGGTCTCGAACCAGAGGTCCAGTTCCATGTCGAGCATCATCGAGATGACGCCCTGGGCGCGCTCCTCGCGGTCCTCGACCTCGCGGAGGATCTCGTAGTCGTACTCGACGTCCTCGCCGGCCAGCGGGTGGTTGAAGTCCACACGCGCGCGCCCGCCGATGATCGTCTCCACGTGACCGTGCTCCCCGTCGACGTCGACGTGGGCGCCGGGGTAGCGGTCGTCCTCGGGGATCCGGTCGGCCGACACCGTCCGGACCTCGCCCTCGTCGTACTCGCCGAACGCCTCGGCGGCCGACACCACGACGCTGCCCTCGTCGCCGGGCTCGCCGCCGACGATTCCGTCCTCGACGGCCCCGAACAGGTGGCCCTGCCCCAGCACCACGATCCGTGGGCCGAACTCCTGGTCCTCGCCGACGCCCTCCTCCTCCGCGACCTCGGGGTCGGTGGTGTCGACGAGCTGGCCGCCCTCGACGGTGCGGGCGGTGTAGGCCACCTCGACGAAGTCGCCCTGCTCCAGGCCGCCCTCCTCTTTCGTCTCCTCGTCGGTCTCGGCCGCCTCGTCGGCCTCGGTCTCCTCGTCCGGTTCGGTCTCGGTTTCGACGTCCTCTGCCGACTCGGCTTCGACGTCCTGCTCGTCGTCGCTCTCGTTGCTCATACACCTACGGTGAGCCGTTCCGTTCATAAGGACAACGCTTCCCCCCGGAAACGGTTTGACGCGGCCCGCCCACCTCGCGGTATGTACGAGGTGGAACTGAAGGTGCGAGCCGACCTCGCGGCGGTCCGCCGACGGCTGGCGGAGCGCGGGGCCGAGTCGCTGGGGACCGTCGAGCAGGTCGACACCTACTACGACGCCCCGCACGTCGACTTCGCGGAGACCGACCAGGCGCTGCGGCTCCGCCGGGAGACCGCCGAGGGGGAGACGACGACGACGATGACCTACAAGGGGCCGCTGGTCGACGAGCGCTCGAAGACCCGACGGGAGGTAGAGACCGTCGTCGCGGACGGCGACGCCGCGGCGACGGTGCTGGAGGGCGTCGACTTCCAGCCCGCCGCGACCGTCCACAAGGAGCGCGAGCGGTTCGCCGTCGGGGAGTACACGGTGACCCTCGACCGCGTCGAGGGTGCGGGCGAGTTCGTGGAGGTGGAGACGGAAGCCGAGGCCGAGGGGGTCGACGACGCCCGCGAGGGCGCCGAGTCGCTGTTGACCGACCTCGGGCTGGACCCGGACGCGGGGATCCGCACCTCCTACCTCGGCATGCTCCTTGATGCGCAGTAGTTATCAAACAGATCCGAAAGGTTTCCGGAAGTTATAGAACGCGGCGCGGACTACGACGGTCCATGACCGAGCGGAACATCCGCGTCGGGCGCGCGGCGGGCGAGGCCGTGGAGGATCGGGCCGTCGAGATCGTCGAGCGCAAGGGGCTGGGTCATCCCGACTCGATCTGTGACGGCGTCGCCGAGCGCGTCTCTCGCGCGCTCGCGCGGACGTATCTCGATCGCTTCGGGCGGGTGCTTCACTACAACACCGACGAGACACAGCTGGTCGCCGGGACCGCCGCGCCCGCCTTCGGCGGCGGCGAGGTCCTGGAGCCGATCTACCTGCTGATCGTCGGCCGGGCCACGAAGGAGTACGACGGCGAGCGGGTCCCCACCGAGACCGTCGCCCTGGAGGCCGCGCGCGAGTACCTCGACGAGCAGTTCCCCCACCTCGACGTCGGCTCGGACGTGATCGTCGACGTCCAGCTCGGCGAGGGCAGCGGCGACCTCCAGCAGGTGTTCGGCGAGGACGGCGCGGTGCCGATGGCCAACGACACCAGCTACGGGGTGGGACACGCCCCCCTGTCGGAGACCGAGCGGATCGTCCTGGAGACCGAGCGCCGGCTGGTCGGGGAGTACGCCGCCGACAACCCCGTCGTCGGCGAGGACGTGAAGGTGATGGGCAAGCGCGAGCGGGGCCGGATCGACGTCACCGTGGCCGCCGCCACGGTCGACCGGCACGTCCCGGACATGGCGGCCTACCGCGACGCGGTCGCGGGCGTCCGGGAGTTCGCGACCGACGTGGCCCGCGAGCACACCGACCGCGAGGTGGCGGTCCACGTCAACACGGCCGACGACTACGACGAGGGCGCGATCTACCTGACCACGACCGGCACCAGCGCCGAGCAGGGCGACGACGGCTCGGTGGGTCGGGGGAACCGTGCCAACGGGCTGATCACGCCCGACAGGCCGATGAGCATGGAGGCCACGAGCGGCAAGAACCCGGTCAACCACATCGGGAAGATCTACAACCTGCTGTCGACGGAGATCGCACAGTCCGTCGTCGACGACGTCGACGGGGTCCGTCAGCTCCAGATGCGCCTGCTCTCCCAGATCGGCGCGCCGATCGACGACCCCCACGTGGCCGACGCGCAACTGATCACCGAGGACGGCGTCTCGGTCGCCGAGATCCGGCCGGCGGTGGAGGCGGCGATCGACCGCGAGCTCGCCGGCGTCACGGACCTCACGGAGCGTGTCATCGAGGGCGACCTCGCGACCTTCTGAGCCCCGCGATAGGCGAAACGGCTTTGGGCCGGGCACGCCTCCCGTCGCCCGATGGCGCGGGTGTGCATCCTCGGGGACGACGACGCGAACCTGCGGTACGAGCTGCTCTCCCACGAGACCGCCCGGAACGCCCTCGCGACCTACGACCTCGGGGAGCCGTTCGCCAACGCGGTCGGCGTCGAGACCGTGAGCCTCGGCGCCGCCGTCGCGCTGTTGAACGACCTGAACTGGTATCTGGTCCGGTACGCCGACGCGGCGTTCGTGCTGGAGCCGTCGATCAGCGAGGAGGAGTGGCTCTCCCGGGAGCTCGCGACCGCCGTCCGCGACGACGAGGTCGCTCCGGAGGAGACCGGACGGTACCTCCGGGTGTACGGCGTCGAGGAGTCCGACGGGGGGGCGGGCGACGACGGGGGCGACCCGCCCGCCGACGGTCCGCGGCTGGTCGAGCCGATGCTGGTCGCGCGGACCGGCGACTCGATCCCGGAGTACGACCTGCGGCCCGTCGACCGGACGGCGGTCGTGCGGCTCGCCGAGTCGGAGTTCGGGGCCTGAGAGAGAAGGTGTGCCCGGCCGGGACGGGACTGACGTCCCGCTGCTGTCTCCCGGCGGAGATGGGTTCGTGACCGGGACCGGCGGCCCGACGGCGCCCCCCTCACGCCGACGGGCCGCCGGGCCGGAGACCGGGACGGATGGTGCGGTTCCGGGCCCGGCGGGGCACGACCGGAGTTGATGCGGGCTCGGAACTAATAGTAATCGGTCGGCAGAGTTCCCGAGAACCGAAGATTCGGGCCGTACGGCGTTATTCTACCGGAGGTGCGGTCGAAGCGCCGGCGAGCGGGAGAGAGGCTCCACAGAGTATAAATATCGACCGCTTCACACTCCGTTCAACGGAAAATGACTCGAAACGAACTCGCCGACGTGGTCGCCAAGCGCCACGAGTTCCTGGCGCGGCTGCTCGAGGGCGGCGCGACCAAACCCGAACTCGTGGCGGAGATCGACACCTCGCGGTCGACGGTCGACCGCGCGATCTCGGAGCTGAGCGATCACGGGCTCGTCGAACAGGACGGCAGCCGGTACCTGCCGACGTTCACCGGAAAGTGCGTCCACCGGGCGTTCGGGGACTACCGCGGACGGCTGGCCGACATCGAACGGGCCCGGGAGGTGCTCGACGCGTTCGACCTGGGCGTCGACCTCGACCCGGACGCCATCGACGGCGTCGAGGTGTACGAGCCCGAGCCGTTCGCGCCGGAGTACCCCCTGGAGCGGGGGTTCGAGCTGCTGGGGACCGCCTCCCGGATCAGCGGGGTCGGGCCGATCCCGCCCCAGCGGGTGGAGGCGCTCGCCGAAGCCGTCGTCGACCGGGGCGCCACCGTGGAACTCGTCGTCACGGCCGACGCCTGGGAGCGCGCCGAGCGGACCCAAGCCGAGGCGCTGCGCGCCCTGCTGGACAGCGAGGGCGCCACGCTGTACCGGACCGACAGCGCGATGCGCTACGCCGTCCTCACCGGCGAGACCGCCGAGGGCACCGAGACGGAACTCGTCGTCTACACCGACACCGGCGTCGGGGGGGTGCTGGTCAACGACGCCCGGGCGATGACCGACTGGGCGCGCTCGACGTTCCGCCGGTACCGCGACCGGGCGGCCCGCGTCGAGGGGACCCGTTCGGGCTCGGCCACCTCCGAGTCCGTGTGACGGAGCCGTCCCGTCCGCGGGGCGCCCGGTCTCCGGAGCCGGCTCAGCCGAACATCCCCGTGGACATGTAGCGCTCGCCGCTGTCCCAGTAGACCGTGACGACCAGCGGGTCGTCGCGGTCGTCGGCGAGCCGCTCGGCCACCCGCCTGGCCGCCAGGTTCGAGGCCCCGGAGGACTGTCCCACCAGCAGTCCCTCCTCGCGGGCCAGCCGGCGGCACTCCGCCTCGGCGGCCGCCAGCTCGACGGTCTCCACGCCGTCCAGCAGGTCGACGTCGGTGTTCTCGCTGACGAAGCCGGGCCCCATCCCCTGGAACGGCTCGGCGTCCGGGACCGGGTCGCGGCCGGACAGCACCGCGTTGTCGGCCGGCTCCACCGCGACGATCTCCAGGTCCGGGAACGCCTCGCGGAGCCGCCGGCCGACGCCGGTGATCGTCCCGCCGGTGCCCACGCCCGCCACCAGGGCGTCGACCGTCCGGTCGCCGACCTGCTCGATCACCTCCGCGCCGGTGGTCTCGTAGTGGGCACGGGGGTTGGCCGGGTTCTCGAACTGGCGCAACTGGACGAACTCGCCGGTCGCCTCCAGTTCGTCGGCCCGCTCGCGGGCCGCGGAGATGTCTCCCTCGACCAGTTCGATCTCGGCGCCGTAGGCCCGCATGACCTGCCGGCGCTCGGCCGACCGCGAACCCGGCATGATCAGGCGGACATCGTACCCCTTCACCGCGCCGACCATCGCCAGCCCGATCCCCGTGTTGCCGCTCGTCGGCTCGACCAGGGTGTCCCCCTCGGTCAGCGTCCCCCCCCGCTCGGCGCGTTCGATCATGGCGACGGCGGGCCGGTCCTTTGCGGAGCCGCCCGGGTTGAACGACTCGACCTTCGCCGCGACGGTCGTGCCGGGCGGGGAGTCGACCCGCACCAGCGGCGAGCCGATGGCGTCGAGGACGGTGTCGTGCATGTCCCGCCGTAGGCCACGCCGGCTCTTACGCGTGGCGACCCCGGCCACGAACGTTAAGCCGGTGCCCGCTGAAAGGGTGGCCATGTCACTGGAGACGATGGAGCCAAACCCCGTCTGGGTCGAGGACGCCTACACGGACACCGTCGAGACGCTCGCGGCACACGCCGACGAACTCGTGTACAAGGTGTGGGGCGGCGACTGGTGTGGCGACTGTCGGGCTCAGCTCCCGGACTTCGGCGCCGCGCTGGAGGCCGCCGGCGTCCCCGACGAACGGATCGAACAGTTCCCCGTCGAGAAGGGGCCCGACGGCGAGAAGGCCGGCCCCGAGGTCGCCGACTACGGGATCGAACTGATCCCGACCGTGGTCGTCGAGCGCGACGGCGAGGAGATCGCCCGGTTCGTCGAGGACGCCCCCGTGCCGGTCGCCGTCTCGCTGGCCACACAGATCCGGGAGGCGTAGACGGGGTCCGACTGTCGACTCCGGCGGGGACTACTCCGCCCAGTCGATCGCCGCCGTCAGGTCCCGCTGGGGCGGCGAACACGCGAAGTTCCGGCAGGCGTACACCGTCGGTTCGCCGTCGCGGGCGCCGCGGTCGGCCCAGATCGGCGGCGCCTCGTCCAGTCCGAGCGTCTCCAGCCACGCCTCGAACTCGTCGGGGTCGGCCGGCCGCCAGGCCAGCAGTCGGTCGGGGAGGTGGCGGTCGGCCAGGGTTTCGCGCCACTCCGCCGGCGGGTCGTCGGCGACGAGGGTCAGCTCCAGGGCCCCGTCGCGGTAGCGGTCGGCCGCCAGCACGAGCGAGGCGTGCTCCATCGGACGGGCCTCGATCCGGTCGGCGTGGGTCTCGACGACCCGCTCGGCGATCCGCCCGAAGCGGTCGTGGGGCGCGAAGTGGTCGAGCGAGAACAGGAGCGTCGCCGCCGCGCCCGCGCTGGAGGGGGTCGACCGGTCGGTCAGCTCCTGCGGTCGGGCGACCAGTTCCTCGCCGCTCTCGGGCGTGAAGTACAGCGTCCCGGCCGCTTCGTCCCAGAACTCAGCCTCGATCGCCCGGGCCAGGTCCAGCGCGAACGCCAGGTGCTCGACGTCCCCGGTCGCCTCGAACAGCGCCAGCGCGCCCCGCCCGAGGAAGGCGTAGTCCTCCAGGTAGCCGTCGACGCGGACGTCGCCGTCCTTGTACCGCCGGGAGAGCCGCCCGTCCGCCTCGTCCCAGAGGTGCTCGCGGACGAACGAGAGCGCCTCGGCCGCCCGGTCCGCGTGGGACGGGTCCAGCGCGATCCCGGCCTCGGCCAGCGCCGCGATCGCCAGCCCGTTCCACCCCGCCAACACCTTCTCGTCGCGCGCGGGCCGGGGCCGCTCGGCGCGGGCCGCGAAGACCGCCTCGCGGGCCGCCTCGATCCGCTCGTCGACCACCTCGGCGGACAGGTCGTGCTCGTCGGCCAGCTCCTCGATCCCGGCCGACAGCGTCAGCACGGTCGCCCCCTCGAAGTTGCCCCCCGGCGTGACCCCGTACTGCTCGCGGAACAGTGTCGCCGACAGGTCGTCGTCGACTGCCGCGTCGACCTCGTCGGGCGTCCAGACGTAGAAGACCCCCTCCTCCTGGTCACCGTCCCCGCCCTCGCTGCGGGCGTCGAGCGCGCTGTAGAACCCGCCGTCGGGGTGGGACAGCTCCCGGTCGAGGAAGTCCGCGGTCTCCTCGACGAGGCGGGCGTAGCGGTCGCGCCGGGCCGGTCGGTCTCCGCCGTCGTCGCCCTCCCGGTCGTCCTCCGCTTCGCCGGCGATCCGCAGTCCGGCCAGGAACGCCTCGGGGATGGTCCCGTTGTCGTACAGCATCTTCTCGAAGTGGGGGACGACCCACTCCCGGTCGGTGCAGTAGCGGTGGAAGCCGCCGCCGACGTGGTCGTACAGCCCGCCGTCGCCCATCGCGTCGAGCGTGTCCGTGACGACCTCGCGACAGGCCGCCCGGAGCTCCTCGTCGTCGGACCGCTCGCGGGCCCGCAGGAGCAGCGCCAGGCGGGCGGGCTGGGGGAACTTCTGTCCCCGACCCCAGCCGCCGTGCTGACCGTCGGCCCCCCGGAGGGCGACGTCGGCGGCCGTCGAGAGGAGGTCCTCGGCGGGCTCGCCGGGCTGGTCGGGCACGTCGGCGAGGTCGTCCTCGATGGCCGCGCTCCACTGTCGCGCTCGCTCGACCATCTCCTCGCGCTGTTCGGGGTCCGACCAAGAGTCCGCGATGTCCCGGAGCAACTGCTCGAACCCCGGCGACCCCCGCCGGGGCTCGGGCGGGAAGTAGGTGCCCACGTAGAAGGGGTCGCCGTCGGGGGTGAGCCACGCCGACAGCGGCCATCCGCCGCCCCCGGTCACCTGCTGGCAGATGCTCATGTAGACGGAGTCGACGTCGGGGCGCTCCTCGCGGTCGACCTTGATCGGGACGAACGACTCGTTGAGCAGCGCCGCGATCGACTCGTCCTCGAAGCTCTCCTCGGCCATGACGTGACACCAGTGACAGGAGGAGTAGCCGATCGAGAGGAACACGGGGACATCGCGCTCGCGGGCGGCCTCGAACGCCGCGTCGTCCCAGGGCTGCCAGTCGACCGGGTTGTCGGCGTGCTGGCGCAGGTAGGGGCTCTCCTCCCCGTCCAGCCGGTTGCGGTCCGTCGGGGACGTGTTCGACATGCCCCCGGGTAGGCGAGCCGGACACAAGAAGGGGGCGACCCGCCGCTACGACCGCCGTGGCTCCCGTCCGGGCGCGGCCGGCGGAACCGCTAAGTGTCGACTCCGCGAAACGCCGCCATGGCGAAGTTCACGCTGATCGAACTCCACCTGGACGACGCGACGCTGACCGCCAACGCGCCGTTCAGCGGCGAGGAGGAGGAGGCCGTCACGGAGGACGGGGAGACGGAGCGCGACGAGGGCGGCCCACCGGTGGTCCCGATCCTCGGTCTGATCGGGCTCGTGGTCGTCGCGGTCGCCCTCCGGCGGTTCCTGAGCGGTGACGACGTCCCGGAGGTCGAGGGGATCGAGCCGGTGGCCGGGGACGAGACGACCACCGAGGTCGGGACGGAGTAGCCGGCGGACGGCGGCGGGCCGCGCGACGACGGCAGTGTCGGGGCGGCTCCCGCGGGGAGAAGGGCTTTGCCGCTCCGGGCCGATCCACACGTATGGGACTGTATCGCAGCGTCCGGAGCGTCGCCGGGGCCTCGGGCGACGGGCCGATCGACTGGGCCGCCGTCGCCGACGCGGCCAAGGAGAGCACCGATCCGGGCTCGATCGACCTGACGGCGGCCGAGCGGTCGGCGTACGCGGCGGACGTCCGCGCGGCCCGCGACCGGGTCCGGGAGGTCGCCGGCGTCGACTTCGACCTGCCGACGACCGTCGAGATCCAGCACCGTCACCACTGGATCGACGCCAACGTCGAGACCTTCCGCCGGGTGATGGCGCCGGTCGAGCGTCAGGCCGAGGTGGTCCCGGGGATCGCCCGGATCGCCAACACCGGCTCGATGGCTTTCGCCCTCTCCTTTCTGGGACGCAACGTGCTCGGCCAGTACGACCCCCTCCTGCTCGCGGAGGGCGACGACCACGCGCTGTACTTCGTCCACCCGAACATCGAGCGCGCCGCCCGCTCGCTCGCGGTCGACGGCGACCGCTTCCGGCGCTGGATCGCGTTCCACGAGGTGGCCCACGCCGCCGAGTTCGGCGCCGCGCCGTGGCTGCCTGGCCACCTGGAGTCGGCGATGGAGGAGGCCGTCGGCGCGCTGACCGACGGCCGCGTCGACCGGGAGTCGCTGGGCGAACTCGACACCACCATGACCGCAGTCGAGGGGTTCGCCGAACTGGTGATGGACCGGGCGTTCGACGACGACTACGACGACCTCAGGGAGAAACTCGACGCCCGCCGGCAGGGTCGCGGTCCGGTCGCCGCGCTCGTCCGTCGGGCGCTGGGCTTGGGGATGAAGCGCCGCCAGTACGAGCGGGGCAAGCAGTTCTTCGAGACCGTCGCGGACGCTCGGGGTGTCGCTGGCGCCGCCCGCGTCTGGGAGGAACCCGCGATGTTGCCCACCGACGAGGAACTCGACGACCCGGCGGCGTGGCTCGCCCGCGTCGACCCCTGAGGTTCAAGTAGGAGGACGGGACCAGCGGTCCCCGTGAGACGGACCGCGCTCCTGGCTCTCGCCGTGGTCCTCGCGGGCTGTGGCGGGACCTCGACCGCACCGGATCCGACGGCGACCGTCACGCCGTCGGCGACACCGACCGCGACCCCGACGGTCACGCCGACCGGCTCTCCGACGGCGACCCCGACCGCGACGTCCACGCCGACCGCGACCCCCTCGCCGACGCCGACCGCCACGCCCACGCCGGCGATGGACGGCGAGGCGTTCCGGGAGGCGATGGTCCGCCGGCTCGACGGGCCGCTGGTCGACCGCCGGACGGTCCAGTTCCGGCGCGGCGCGCTGGAGGTCCGGTACGGCAGCGACGCCTCGAACGCGACCGAACACTGGACCGAGGTCGCCCACGTGGTGACCCACTACGCCGACCTCGTCACGGACTCCGAGCGATACCGGCCGCCGGAACTGCGGGTGTGGGTCGTCTACGACGGACGGAAAGCCGTGACCTACACCGTCGACACGGACCTCGCGCTGTCATACGGAACCGGCGAGATCACCTTCGACGCGTACCTGCGGAACGTCTCCGCGACCTACGACAGGTAACCGCACCGAACGGGAGTTCGAGTCGGCCCTCGAACTCAAGTGCGATGACGGGGCCAGCGGCTCACGTGAGACGCACCACGCTCCTGGCTCTCGCCGTGGCCCTGGCGGGCTGTGGCGGGGCCTCGACCGCGTCGGACCCGACGGCCACCGCGACCGCGACGTCCGGAGTCACCGGGACGTCGACTCCGGCCACGGCGGTCACGCAGACCGCGACGGCGTCCCCCACCCCGACGCCGACGCTCACTCCGACCGCGACGGCGTCTCCCACCCCGACGCCAACCCTGACCGCGACGGACACGCCCGTGCCGGTGGACCGTGAGTCGTTCCGCTCGGCGCTGCGAGCGGTCCTCGAGGAGGAGGGCTACGACGTCGAGTCCCTGAGCTACGAGAACGACAGCCTGGAACTCCGCTATCACCTCGCGACGAGAAACTCCTCGGAGGCGGTCGGGAGTCTCCGGCGGACGGCACAACTCTACGCGATCGTGCTCGACCTGTCGACGGGGTACAGCCCGACCGAGTTGCGGGTCCTGCCGCTCGGACAGACCGGACCGCCGCTGGGGATCGTCGTCGACACGGACGACGCTCGGCGGTACGCCGACGACGAGATCACCTACGAGGCGTTCGTCGAGAACACGACGACGGTCACTGACCCAGGGTGGTAGTCGCTCACCGGCGGCGGCGACTCCCGGTCCCGGCCGTGCCGATCCCGCCGGGGATCACCAGCCAGGCGAGCGCGCCGCCGATCGCCGTCCCGAGGAGCAGCGCTCCGGCCACGGCCGGGAGGCCGGCGTCGAACCGCACCGCCACGGTCGCCATGGACAGCCCGACCAGCACCGCGAAGCCGACCTTCACCTTCCGGGCGAAGGAGAGCCGGTCCTCCTCCGAGACGGAGGGGCCGACCATCAGAACGCCTCCGTCGTGGAGACATGCATCCCGACGAACCGCCAGCCGGGACCCGCGTCGACATCACGGACCCGTTCGAGGGTGCCGCTCCAGCGGGTGTCGAACTCGAAGCGGATCTCCCGCTCGGTGTCCGTCCACCCCATCTCGACCCGATCGGCGAACGTCGCGAAGCCGTCCCTGTCCGTCGCCCGCAGGTCCCGGCTCTCGACTGCCCAGTCGACGGTCCGCCGGCTCTGTTCGGCCAGCCCCTCGGCGACGGCCGCGCCGCCGGAGAGTTCCTCCGAGAGTCCGAACTTCACGACCCCCGGGTCGTCGGCGAAGTACGGTGAGAGCGGCTCGCCGGCCCGGAGGGTCTCGTAGTACGACCGGACGAACGCGGCCGGCCCGTCGTCCGTTCCGCCGTCGCGGTCGCGGGGGGCCTCGCCCGCGGCGTCGTCGGCCATCAGTGGAACCCGCGCTCGACGCCCTCGTCGATCACGTCCTCGAACTCCTTGTCGAGCAGTTCCTCGGCCTCCTCGAAGGTGTCGGTGAGGTCGTCCATCGGCTCGGGCCGGTCGTGGTGGTCGAACTCCATGGGCCCGTAGGCCGGCGAGTCCATCGCGTCCATCACGTCCTCGAACAGCGCGTCGGGCGAGGTGGGGGCGTCGGCGTGGGTCTCGATCACCGTCTGCAGGCTCTTCACCCGGTCCTCGGCCTCCTCCTCGTCCTCGACGGGCTGCTGGACGCCGAACCCGCCGGTGCCGTCCTCGGGGAACAGCGGGTCGATGGCGTCGTCGACGCTCCGGGCGACCCGAGAGCCGACCCCCTGAACCTCGTAGGGGTTTCTCGCGTAGGTCTTGAGCTGGAACACGCCCACGCCCGGGTGGGCCACGTAGAGGTCCTCCCCGATCCCGCTCGCGCGGTCGCCGCCGACGGCCCGCCACCCCGCGGGATCGGCGTTCGATTCGACCACGTCCTCGAGGATGTCCTGCCAGTCGCGAACGCGCATACCCGCTCGTCGGGGTTCGCGGAGGATCAATTCGTCGGTCCGACGGCCTTTTGCTCGGCGCGACCCGGAAGCCGGCATGGACGACGGATCCGGCTCCGACGGGCGGACCGACGACGCCGAGGACGGAGCGGGCGAACTGAACGTGCTCGGCGAGCCGCTGGCGACGTGCTCGGCGGACCCGGAGACCGGCTTCTTCCGGGACGGACGGTGTCGCCCGTCGCCGCGGGACCCCGGCCGCCACGAGGTCTGTGCGGTGATGACCGACGAGTTCCTGACCTACTCCGCCGAGCAGGGCAACGACCTGGTGACCCCGCGCCCGGAGTACGGCTTCCCGGGGCTGGAGCCGGGCGACCGCTGGTGTGTCTGTGTCCCCCGCTGGACCGAGGCGCTGGCGGCCGACGCGGCGCCCCCCGTGGTGCTCGCGGCGACGAGCGAGGACGTCCTCGACGCCGTGGAACCGTCGACGCTGCGCGAGCACGCCCACGAGGACGGTGAGACCGAGGGCGACGAGGGGGCGGCGTGAGTGCCCGGGGCGCGACCCTTTAGTCGCGGGGGGACCTCGGAGGGAGCGTGAACGACGCCGACGTGCGCGGACCGGTCGTCGGGGTGAGCGACGTCCGCACCGTCAGCACCCAGTACGGGGAGAGCGAGCTAGTGGAGCTGACGGTGCGACCCGACCGCGGCCGCGCGGACCCCGTGACGGTGACGCTGTGGGGGAAGTGGACCGAGTCCGCGGAGTACGTCGAGCCGGGGATGGAGGTGGCGCTGTACGACGGGGACGAGGAGGAGTACCGCGGCGAGACACAGTACTCGGTCGGCTCCGAGGCCCGGCTGGTCGTGGAGCCGGAGTTTCTCGTCGACGTCACCGACGTGCGCTCGTGGGTCGGGTGTCCACGGATGTACTACCTGAACAAGCTCGGGGGGACCGACCACGCCTACCCGGTCGTGAAGGGGACCATCGTCCACGAGGTGTTCGGCGACCTGCTGCGGGGCCGGGACGTCGAGGCGGCCGTCGACGAGGCGGTCGCCGAGGCGGGACTGGATCTGGGGCTGCTCGACCGGGACGCCGAGGAGGTCCGCGGGGAGGTCCGCGAGCACGCGCAGGCGATCGAGGGGTGGCTCCGGCAGGGTCGGCTCGCCGGCGACGGCGGGGGGACCGACACGGGAGCGTTCGAGCCCGACGCCGGCGAGTGGCGCTCCGAGATGACGCTGTTCTCGGAGCGCTACGGGCTGAAGGGGCGGGCCGACGCGGTCCGGCGAGGGATGCCGGTGGAACTGAAGACGGGCAAGAACACCCGCCGGGAGCCCCGCTTCGAGGACAAGGTCCAGGCGGCCTGCTACGCGTTGCTCCTGGAGGAGCGCCGCGGCGAGGCGCCCGACACCGGCACGCTGCTGTACACCAAGAACGCGGCCGTCGAGCGCACCGAGGAGTCGGGCGACCTCTCGCCGGCCAAGGAGTTCTCGATCGGGTCGGGACTGCTCGCGTTCGTCCTGCGGGCGCGCAACGCGGTCGCGGCGATGGAGGCCGACGCGTCGATCCCGACGGGCTACGAGGCCGACGCGAACTGTGAGTACTGCTTCGAGCGCGACACCTGCATGGCGGTGTCGGGCCGGCTCGACCAGGAGTCCAAGGCCGGCGGCGTCGGCTCGCCGATCCCCGAACACGAGCGGGCGTACTTCGATCGCTACTACCGTGCGATCGAGGCCGAGCGCCGGTCGGTCCACCGGGAGTACGCCAAGCTCTGGGAGCAGAGCCCCGAGGAGCGCGCCGAGGACGACCGCGCGCTGATCGGGCTCGAACCCGTCGACCGGCGGCGGATCGACGACGGCCGCTGGGAGCTCCGCGCCCGGGGGACCGGCGCGGTCTCGAAGATCCGCGAGGGCGACGTGGTGCTCGCCAGCGACGGCGACCCCGTCGGCGGCGAGGCCGAACTGGCCCGCGTCGAGCGGCTGGGCGGCGACGACGGCGAGGTGG
>CAZMWG010000034.1:0-22349 GCA_964569925.1 uncultured Halobacteriales archaeon
GGTGGCCGCCGAAGGGGTCGTTCATGTACTTCGCGCGGGGCATCACCTTCATCACGGCCCACTGGATCTGGTCGAGTTGGCGCTCGGGGGCCTGTTCGAGGGTGGCGTTGACCGCCTTCCGCGGGTCGTCCCAGGCCTCTCCGGGGATGGAGACGCCGTCCAGTTCCTGGATCTCCCGGAGCGCGTCGTCCCACTCCTGGGGCGAGGGCTGGGGGTGGACGCGGTACATCGCCTCGACCCCGCGGTCCCACATCAGTTCGTGGGTGACGGCCTTGTTGGCGGTGAGCATACACTCCTCGATGATCGTGTGGGCGCGGTCCCGGCGGGGGTTGAGCACGAGCGAGCCGTCCTCCTTGCGCTGCTCGTGCATCCGGTCGGCCAGCTCCCAGACGAGGTCACACTTCTCGGCGAGGTCGACCGACTCGTCCTCCAGGTGGTCGGCGGCCGACTCGGGCTCGTCGAGCAGCCGCTCGGCCTCGGTGTAGGTGAGCCGGGCGTCCGATCGGACGACGGACTTGTAGATGTCGATCTCCTCGTAGCCCAGGTCCTCCTTGTCGAGGTGCATCTCGACGGTGTGGGCCAGGCGGTCCTCGTCGGGGACCAGCGAGCAGACGGTCTCGGCGAGGATCGGCGGGAGCATGTGGACGGTGTAGCCCGGGAGATAGATCGTGTTGCCCCGCTCGACGGCCTCGGTCCACATCGCCGACTCGGGGTGGACGTAGTGGGTCACGTCCGCGATGTGGACCCAGAGGACGTACTCGTCGTCCCGCTCCTCGATCGAGAGGGCGTCGTCGAAGTCCTGGGCGTCGATGGGGTCGGTCGTCCAGGTGGTCATCCCCCGGAGGTCAGCCCGCTCGTCGACCTCGCTCTCGATCTCGGAGCCCACCTCCTCCGTGCGGGCTTCTGCCTCCGCCAGCACCTCGGGCGGGAACTCGTCGTGGAGGTCGAACTTCTCGAACAGCTCCTCCCGTTTGTTCTCCAGGTGCCGGGCGAGTTCGGGGTCGATCTCGACGGGTCCCTGGCCCTCCGGCGTGCCGGCCTGGGCCTGTGCGTCCTGTTCAGACATGTCCCCGTCTTCGGCCACCGCGCAGTTAGGCGTGTCGGGCCCCGGACGGCGGGGTGCCGGGCAGGAGCGGCGGCGGGGGCTTCTCGCCGAGCGGCGGGGACGCCACCTATATCCCCGGCGGAGTCGAGCGACCGACGTGCGACTCGTCCAGGTCACCATCCCCGCGGGGAAACGCGAGACGGTGCTCGCGGCGCTCGACGAGGAGGGGATCGACTACGTCGTCACCGAGGAGACTGGCGGCGAGGAGTACTCGGACGTGGCGTACTTCCCGGTGCCGACCGAGGCCCTGGAGCCGACCCTCGACCGGCTCCGGGAGGCCGGCGTCGGCGAGAACGCCTACACCGTGGTGCTCGAGGCCAGCACGGTCGTCTCCCGGCGCTTCGAGGAGCTCCAGGAGCGGTACGCCGAGGAGGAAGGGGAGGACAGGATCGCCCGGGAGGAGCTCACGGCGCGGGCCCGGGAGCTGGCCCCGTCGCTGTCGAACTACGTCCTGCTGACGGTCGTCAGCGCGGTCATCGCGACCGCCGGTCTGTTGCTCGACTCCCCGGCGGTGGTCGTCGGCTCGATGGTGATCGCGCCGCTGGTGGGGCCGGCGATGGGCACCGCCGTCGGCGCCGTCGTCGGCGACCGCGACCTGTTCGCCCGGGGCGTGCGCCTGCAGGTGCTGGGGCTGGTCCTGGCGGTGACCAGCGCCGCCGTCTTCGCCTTCGCCGTCCGCTCGGTCAACCTGATCCCGCCGCTGGCCGACGTGACGGCCGTCCCGGAGATCGCCGAGCGGGTGTCGCCGGACTTCCTCTCGCTGGTCGTCGCGCTGGGCGCCGGCGTCGCGGGCGTCGTCAGCCTCGCCTCCGGCGTCTCCACCGCGCTCGTGGGCGTGATGATCGCCGTCGCCCTGATCCCGCCGGCCGCCGTCGTCGGCATCGGGATCGCCTGGAGCGCGCCGCTCGTGAGTCTGGGCTCGGGCGTGCTGGTGTTGGTCAACGTCCTCTCGATCAACCTCGCCGCGCTGGTCGTGCTGTCGCTCGAGGGGTACAGCCCCAAGCGGTGGTTCCGCACCGACGAGGCCCGCGCGACCACGCTCAGGCTCGCCGGCGCCCTCGCCGCCGCCATCGTCGTCCTCTCGCTGTTCCTCGGCGGGGTCACCTACGACTCCTACACCGGCGCGGTCACCGAGGAGCGGATCCGCGCGGACGTCGCCGACGCGGTGGCCGGCGCCGGCGGCGACGAGCGGCTGCTCTCGGTCGCGGTCCACAGCACGAACGCCGTCGTCTTCGGCCACCCCGAGCGGGTGGTCGTCACGGTCGGGATCCCACCCGGCGACGGCCGTCCGGACCTCGCCGAGCGCCTCGACGCCGCCGCCGACCGGGCCGCCGGCCGCGACGTCGCCACCGAGGTGCGCTACGTCACCGTCCAGACCGCCCCGGCCGTCGACCCGCCGGCCCCGCCGCTCCGGAGCGCCGCTCCCGCAGGACCGGCCGAGCGTCGCTCAGCCGCCGTTTGAGCGTCCGCGAGCTATAACCCCGCTCCTCGCGTCCGTCGACCCGTATGCGAACCAGATCGCTGCTCGCCGTCGGCGCGTTCGCCGTGCTGGTGGCCCTCGCGGGCTGTACCGGGGCGAACGCCGCCGACGCCGCCGACGGGACGAACCGCACGATCACCGTCGACGCCACCGGTCAGGTCGACGCCCAGCCCGACCAGGCGGTCGTCCGTGTCGGGGTCCGGACACGGGGCGCCGACGCCGAGGCCGCGCGCACCCGCCTCGCCGAGAACGTCTCCTCGCTGCGCGAGGGGCTGTCGGCCGCGGGCGTCGACGAGGAGCGGATCACGACCAGCGGCTACGACATCGGCCGCGACCGCGTCCGGCCGGTCGAGGGCGACCGGCCCGAGCGGCGCTACGTCGCCCGGCAGTCCTTCGAGGTGACGGTGACCGACACGGACGCCGCCGGCTCCGTGATCGACGCCGCCATCGACAGCGGCGCCACCGAGGTCGACGGCGTCCGGTTCACGCTCTCCGAGGACCGCCGCGACGACCTGAAACAGCGGGCCCTGGAGGCCGCGATGGACAACGCGGAGCGCAAGGCCGGGACCCTGGCCGCGCGGGCGGACCTCTCGGTGACCGGCGCGGCCTCGATCGAGAGCGTCGAGCGGTCCGGCGGCGGCTACTACGTCGAGGCCTCGCTGGCGGCCGGCGACGGCGGCGGCACCAGCATCGACAGCGGTCCGGTCACGGTCTCCGCGCACGTGGTCGTCACCTACGAGGCGGCGTAGGGACTCGACACCGCCGCCGGTCCGGCCACGGCCGTCCGGGGGCCGACGCCTATCCCTCGTAGGGGAGTTCGGGCTCGTGGTCGACGGCCGCGACGGCGGCGTCGAGCACCGTCTCGACGCCCTCGCCCTCCGTGACGCTCACGTAGTGGTCGGCCTCGACATCCCGCGACCGGTCGCTCTTGTTGCAGACCGTCAGCAGCGGGACGTCGAACTCCTCGGCCAGGGCGTCGCGCAGTTCCAGTTGCACGTCGACGGGGTAGCCACACTCCCCGCTGGCGTCGACGAACACGAGCACCGCGTCGGCGAGGTGTTCGAGCGCCGCGACGGCCTGGCTCTCGATGTCGTTGCGCTCCTCGGGCGGCCGGTCGAGCAGGCCGGGGGTGTCGACGAGCTGGTAGGTGACGTGGTCGCGCTCGACGTGGCCCACGCGGGTCTCCGTCGTCGTGAACGGGTAGCTCGCCGTCTCGTTGTCGGCGCGGGTCACCCGGTTGACGAAGGAGGACTTCCCGACGTTGGGGTAGCCGGCGACGACGATGGCCGGCTCGTCGGGGCGCAGGTCCGGCAGGTCACGCAGCGCGTCGCGGGCGGTCGAGGCCGCGGCGAGGTCGCCCTCGACCTGTTCGAGGACGTCGGCCAGCCGGGCGAACGCCTGCTTGCGGAACTTGCTCGCCGTCTCGGCGTCGCCGGCGAGCCGGCCCTGGTACTCGTCGCGGATGTCGTCGGCCTTCCGGGAGGCCCAGGTGATCGAGGCGAGGTGTTCCCGGAGCGGGTCGATGCCCCCGACCGTCGTCCCCGCGAGCACGGCGTCGGCGAAGGCGACGTGGAACGGGTGGAGCGTCCCGATGTCCGGCCAGGACGTGACGACGTTCTCCAGGTTGTCCGAGACGATGTTGGCCGCGGTCTGTAGCATCGACCGCTGGCCCTCCACGCCCTGCTTGGCGCGCCCCGCCCGCGTCGCCCGGGAGAACGCCTTGTCCGTCAGCTCCTCGGCGGTGGGCGTCGTGGGCAGCGCCTCGAAGGGGTGGCTCATCGACGGCCGTACACCGCCCGCGGACAAAAGGCGTCCGTTCGGCGACCGCCGGCCTCCCCGGATCTCGTGTGCGGGCGCCGGGAGCGTGGCCGCCTCGCTTTTGATCGTCGCGTCCGAACGACCGGTATGGCACAGATCGACGCCAGCGAGGTACTCCCCAACGAGCACGTCCGCGGCCAGGTCGCCGCGGGCGAGGTGAGCCAGCTCCACCGCGGGCACGCCTACGCCGAGGAGGGCGACACCTTCGAGATCGACAGCGAACGGTTCGAGGTGGTCGAGGTGACCGAGCGGACGCTGGGCGACCTGACCGACGAGGACGCCCGCCGCGAGGGCTCCGCCGACCTCGAGGCCTACCGCGAGCGCCTGGAGCGGGTCCACGGCGAGTTCGAGTGGGACGACGACAGCGAGGTCGTCCGCCACCGGTTCGAGCCGGTCTGAGCGGTCGCCGACGAGGACGGGTTCAGCGCCGCTCGCGCAGCTCCGCGCACAGGTCGTCGAGGTCCAGGTCCTTGGCGGCCAGCAGGACGAGCAGGTGATACACCAGGTCGGCGCTCTCGGCCGCGATCCGGTCGGGGTCGTCGTTCTTCGCGGCCAGGAGCAGCTCCGTCGTCTCCTCGCCGAGCTTCTCCAGCACCGCGTCGTCTCCCTTCTCGTGGGTCAGCAGCGACGCGGTGTAGGAGTCGTCGGGTAGCTCGGCCTTCCGTCGCTCGACGACGGCGAACAGCTCCTCGAGGACGTCGTCCATGTCCCCGTCCCCGCTCCGACACCTCTTGAGGTCGTCGCTCCGCCGACGCCGATCCGCGTCTTTATATCCCCTCGCGTGCGCGGGAGCGTCTCAGACCCCCGCGAGTACCGGCGAGAGGGCTCGGCTTCAGGAAAGTATTTAAGTCGTCCCCTGGAATCTCGGCCCGTATGGCAGACCTGATCGTCAAAGCCGCCGTCAAGGAAGCGCTCGATGACATGAACGTCGCCTCGGACTTCTACGATGCCCTCGACGACGAGGTCGAGGAGCTGCTCGAGGACGCCGCGCGACGCGCCGAGGCGAACGACCGGAAGACGGTCCAGCCGCGCGACCTGTAGACCGGCGATCCCCCGCTTCTTTCGACGCCGACCGGAGAGCGGCGGCGTCGTCCGTCCCGCGTCGGGAGCCACCGGTCAGGGCTCCCGGACCGTCGCGCCGTCGTCGGTGCCGACGTGGACGGCGTCGGCCATCCCGACGAACAGCCCGTGTTCGAGGGTGCCCGGCAGCGCCGACAGCCTCGCCGCCAGCCCCTCGGGGTCGTCGATCTCGCCGAACGCACAGTCCAGCAGCAGGTTGCCGTTGTCCGTGACGACGGGCCCGCTCTTGCGGTCGGCCCGGCGGAGTCGGGGCTCCCCGCCCAGGTCGGCGACCCGCTCGGCGACGGTCCGGCGGGCGGCCGGCAGCACCTCCACCGGCACGGGGTGATCGAGGACGTCGCTCTCCTTGCCGGGATCGACCACGACTAGCAGACGGTCGGCGTCGGCGTCGACCAGCTTCTCGCGGGCGTGGGCGCCGCCGCCACCCTTCACGAGGTCGGCGCCGGCCACCTGGTCGGCGCCGTCGATCGCGACGTCGACGCCGGCCTCGTCCAGTTCCAGCAGCGGGATCCCGGCCTCGACGGCCACCTCCCGGGACTGGAAGGAGGTGGGGATCCCCGCGACGCTCAGCCCCTCCTCGACACGCTCGCCCAGCGCCCGGATCGCGTGGGCGGCGGTACTGCCCGACCCCAGCCCCACGACGGTCCCGTCGGCGACGGTCCCGACGGCCGACTCGGCGGCCGCGCGCTTGGCGCGCTCCCGCTCGCGTTCGCTCATGACCCCTCCTCGCCCCCCGGGAGCAAAACGGTGGTGCTCGGACGGTCGGCTCCGCGACCCCGTCTCTCACTCCGGGCGGTCGCCCGGGCCGGCCAGCCGACGTTCCCCGAGGTGGTACAGCGTTCCCAGCGCGAGCCCCCAGACGAGGTGGCCGGTCAGCGACGGAACAGTCAGGTTCGGCAGGGGGGTCGGGACGCCGATCAGACGGAGCCACAGGGGCATCACGACGCCGGCGGCGACGAGCCACAGCCAGACGCCCCAGGCGAGCCCGACACCCACCGACCCCCGGAGCCCAGCCGTGTACCGGCGCGGGAGCGCGGCGAGCGTGCCGGCGTAGGACAGCCCGAACACGACGCTGTGGAATTCGTGTGTGATCCAGCCCACCGTCGGGTCGGCGACGCCGTACAGCGCGCCCACGACCGGGACGGTGTCGGCGGCGACGGCCAGCACCGCGCCCATGGCGGCCCCGGCGACCAGCGAGGCGCCGACGGCGGTCAGCAGCCCCCGGACGGAGACCCCGCGGTCCTCGGGGTCGCCGGCGTCGAACGGTCCCCGGCCGCGACCGGCGGGGTTCAACCGGAGGACCAGCCCCGCGTCGTCGCCGTCGTCGTCGACCTCCAGGACGCCGCCGTAGGGTTCGACCAGCAGTCGGGCGACGTCGAGTTCGACGGCGGTCCGGGGGTCGGCGTAGTCACCCTCGTCGCGCAGCAGCGCCCGCTCGGCCGCCGTCGGGCCGTCGCCGTCGCCCCGGACGGTCAGTTCGACCCCGGCCTCTCCGACGGCGGCCGTCACCGAGACCCTCGCCGCCGGCCCGGCGGCGTGCTCGAACAGCGTGCCGAGCGCGTGTTCGAGCAGTCCGTCGGCCCACACCGCCGCGTCCGTCATGTCGACGTCGACGGCGCCGTCGGGGTGGCGTTCGCGAAAGCGGTCGGCGGCCGCGTCGACCGCCGCCGCCAGCGACGTCGCCCGGGGGCCGTCCTCCCTCGACCGGGTCAGGAACTTCAGGTCCTCGACGGCCGCCTCCATCCCGTCGGCCCGCTCGCGGATCGTCTCGGCCGCTCGCTCGGCACCGTCGCCGTCGAGGGTCCCCGCCCGCCCCCGGATGACGGTGACGGCGTTGAGCACCTCGTCCCGGACGACGTGGTTGAGCAGTCCGAGCCGGTCGGCCTGCCGGCGGAGCCGCTCCCGCCGGCGCCGCGACCGGGCGGCGTAGATCCCCGTGAGCGTCCCGCCGATCGCGCCCCCGAGGACCACGTCGGCCGAGCGGGTGTCGCCGACCATCGCCGCCCACATCCCGCCCTCGGCGATCCGACCGGCCGTCGAGAGCCCGATCAGGAGCGCCATCCCGGCGGTGCCGGCCAGACACCAGACCGCCGTCCGTCGGACGTAGTCGCGGTCGAAGGGGCCGACCGCGAGCGCGACGCCGAACGTCGACAGCCCCAGCCCGCCGGCCAGCGGGACGAGACCGGCCAGCAGGAAGACGACCGCCGTCTCGGAGGCCGCCCGCGTCACCGCGAACCGCGACAGCAGGAAGCCAACGACGGCGACGACGAGCCCGGCGGGTCTGATCCGGCGGGTGATCCCGACGAGGGGATCCGCCGACCGGCGCGGGTCGAGCCGATCCGGGAGGCGGGCGCCGCCGGAGTCCCGCTCGTCGTCGCTCCCGCGCCCTCGTCTCATCGTGAAGAAATACACGGAGGGTGAGAAATATGTTCGGTCCGTGCGCGGCCGAATCACGGGCCGCGGTCGGCGCCCGGTCCCGCGGCGGACGGGGCGCGGCAACGACTAAGGGCGGAGCGACCGACGCCCGACCGTGAACCACAGCGACACGTTCGCGATCGGCGGCGACCTGGAGGTCCACCGGCTGGGCTTCGGCGCCATGCGGCTCACCGGCGAGGACGTCCTCGGTCCGCCCGACGACGAGGCGGCCGCCCGGGACGTGCTCCGGCGGGCGGTCGACCTGGGCGTCGACCTGATCGACACGGCCGACGCCTACGGCCCCGGGGTCAGCGAGCGGCTGATCGGCGAGACCCTCGACGCCGACCGCGAGGACCTCGTCGTGGCGACGAAGGGCGGCCTGTTGCGCCACCCGGAGGGCGCGTGGCCGGCCCACGGCGACCCGGCGTACCTGCGGAACGCGGTGCTCGCGAGCCTCGATCGACTGCGGACCGACGAGATCGACCTCTACCAGCTCCACCGGCCGGACCCGGACACGCCGTTCGAGGACTCCGTGGCGGCGCTCGCCGAGATGAGAGACCGCGGGCGGATCCGCCACGTCGGGCTCTCGAACGTCTCCGTCGAGCAACTGGAGACCGCCCGCGATATCGTCGAGGTCGCGACCGTCCAGAACGAGTACAACGTCGCCGGCCGCGAGCACGAGCCCGTCCTCGAGGCGTGTGCGGAGTACGGGATCGGCTTCATCCCGTGGTTCCCGCTGGGCGCGGGCGATCTGGGTGGGCTCGGCGAGGACCTGGCCGCCGTCGCGGACGCCCACGACGCCACGGTGTACCAGGTGGCGCTGGCGTGGCTGCTCACCCGCTCCGAGGTCGTCCTCCCGATCCCCGGCACGTCGAGCCTCGACCACCTGGCGGAGAACGTCGCCGCCGCGGAGCTGGAACTGACCGACGAGGACCTCGCACGGCTCTCCTGACCGACGACGGAGCGTGGACCCGCCGCGTCGTGACCCGGCACCCGGCCGGGCGCGGGCGGACCGTCACGACCCCGTCGAACCCGTCGTCCGGACGAACGCCCGGGGAGGGTGAGACACTCCCCCACGGTTGTGGGTTGTTCACGAATAGCCATAAACAATTATTATGGATGGTCCCGAAGGTGATCGTGTATGGCGACACGCCAGTCGACCACAACGTCGTACCACACGTGTACATGTGGCGAGCAGTTCGAGACGACGGAGGGACTGCTCGCGCACGCACGAGAGGAACACGGACTCTCGGTATTCTGACTGGCGGCCCGCGTCGACGCGTCGCTCTCGAACCTCTCTCCCGCGGTCTCGCGTCCTCGCCCGTCGAGCCACGGCGTCGCCACCCGCGTCGCGTCCTCGCTCGGAGGCGGGGCTACGTCGCGTCCTCGGCGAGGTCCGACCGGACGAGAAAGCGGTCGTAGCCGCCGTGTGACAGCTCCAGCGAGCCCAGCCACCAGTTCCACCGCTCGACGAGCGAGCGGTCCTCCGGGGCGTCGGCGACGTTGTCGAGCACGGCCTCGACGGTCAGTTCGTGGTCGAGGTCGTCCTCGATCAGTCCGGCGTCGGCCAGGTCCCGCGCCTGGCGGCCGATCGAGCGGACCACCACGTCCGGGGCGTCGTAGCGTTCGGCGAGTTCCGTCTCGAGTCGCTCCCTGTCCACACCCGAACTCGGTACTCGATGGCCTTCAACGCTGTCAAACCGGCGCGCGGGCGAGTCCGTCGGCCGCGCGAGGACCGGCCCGCGCTCAGAACAGCGCGCGCAGTTGCTCGCGGGAGAACAGCGACGTGGGGCGGTCCATGTGGACGCCGATCTCGCCCTCGAAGGTCCGCATGCCCGCCCGCTGGAGCGGTTCGGGCAGCGAGTACCCCCGGCGGACGAGCGCGCCCAGCCTGATCTCCCGCCGGAGGTCCCCGCGCCAGGCGTCCTCGTAGTCCTCGAGGGTCCCCGGGTCGGTCGGGTCGACCTCGCGGGCGGCGTGGTCGGCCGCAGTCATCCCATAGAGGATCCCGCCGCCGGTGAACGGCTTGGTCTGTGCGGCGGCGTCGCCGATCAGCAGCGACCGTCGGCCGGTGACCCGGTCGGGGGGGCCGATCGGGATCAGTCCCGAACAGCGCCGGTCGACCGCGACGCCGTAGGCGTCGGCGAACGTCTCGAACCGCTCGCGGACGTCGTCGCCCGGCGGCACGGCGAGGCCGTACTCGACGCCGGCCGCCCCCCGCGGGATCCGCCAGGCGAAGAAACGGGGCACCGTCAGGTGGACGTCGACGAAGTCGCCGTGGTCGGCGGCCCCGGTCGCCCCGTCCCCGTCCGTCCGGCCCTCGACGAACCCGAGCACGCCGTGGAGCAGTTCCTCGGGCTCCGGGATTCCGAGCGCGTCCCGGACCCGGGACCGGGGACCGTCACAGCCCGCCACCATCCGGCTGCGGACCGTCTCGACGCCGTCCGGGCCGCGCACCTCGACCGTGACGCCGTCGGGGTCCTCGGCGACGTCCAGCACGGTGTGGTTCTCGCGGACGTCGGCGCCGGCCTCGCGGGCGGCGTCGGCCAGTTCGCGGTCGAGGCCGACTCGGTCGATCACGTTCGAGACCGGCTCGTCCTTGTGGAAGCGGTAGCCGTCCGTCCCCTCGTCGTCGAGGTGAAAGCGGGCGCCCCGGACGACGTTCTGGAGCAGTCGGTCGCGGGCGCCCTCGGGCGTGTACTCCCAGAGGTCCGTCGAGACGTGCCCCGAGCAGGCCAGGGGCTCCCCGACGGTCCCCTGCTCGAAGACCACGACCTCGTGGCCCCGCTCGGCCGCCCGCCGGGCGAACCGCGCGCCCGCCGGCCCACAGCCCGCCACGACGAAGTCGTACATGGACGAGTGCTGGTCGGTGACGGTCCAAACTCTTGTGGTTCGTCGCCGGTCACGCCGACGGTGGACGGGCTTATGTGTGGGCGGCGGGAACCACCGACCGATGACCGTGGGGATCGTCGCCCAGCGCGGGAACAGTCGGGCGCGGGCGCTCGGGGTCCGGATCGCCGAGCGGGTCCGGGAGCGGGGCCGGGCGGTCGTCTTCGACGAGACCACCGGCGCGGCGCTCGCCGAGGAGCGCGAGGACGTCGTCGCCCGGCCGGTCGACACGTTCGCGGACTGCGCGCTGGTCGTCTCCATCGGCGGGGACGGCACCTTCCTCTACGCCGCCCGGGGGGTCGGCTCGGCGCCGATCATGGGCGTCAACCTCGGCGAGGTGGGGTTTCTCAACGCCGTCGCCCCCGAGGACGCCGTCGAGACCGTGCTGGCGGCCGTCGACCGGATCGACGAGGCCGGCGCGCCGCCGACCCGGTCGATGCCCCGGCTCCGGGCGACCGGCTCCGACTGGGAACTGCCGCCGGCGCTCAACGAGGTCGTCGTCCACGGGCCCCGGCGCGGTCACGGCGGCGGCGCGACCGTCGAGGTGCGCGTCGACGGCTCGACGTACGCCCGGGGTCACGCCGACGGCGTGCTCGTGGCCACCTCGACCGGCTCGACGGCGTACAACCTCAGCGAGGGGGGGCCGCTGGTCCACCCCTCGGTCGACGCGCTGGTGATCGACGAGATGGCCCCCGAGGACGCCATGCCGCCGCTGGCCGTCGACGTCGACAGCGAGGTGACGGTCCTGATCGAGGACGCCGAACGCGGGGTCGCCGTCAGCGACGGCCGCGCGCGACGGCGGCTGGACCCGCCCGCCGAGGTCCGGATCACCCGCGGGGACGTGCCGGTCCGGGTGGCCGGCCCGCCGCGGGACTTCTTCGCCGCGCTCGGGAAGCTCGACTGAACGGTCGACGACCCGAAACCGACGGCCGTCGCGAGCGAGAAGGATCGACGAGAGGCGCGACCGTCGGCGAGAGGCGGTGACCGTGGACGGGGAGAGAGGGGGAGGAGACGGCGACGGCGACGACCGGGAGCCGATCAGTCCCGGCCGACCGTGTACAGCACGGGGGCGACCACGAGCAGACCGAGACCGACGAACTTGTACTGGATCGCGGAGCCGAGCACGCTGCCGGTGGCCGGCTGGAACATGCTGGCCGGGAGCAACAGGAAGAGCAGGCCGAAGGTAATCGTGTGGAGGCCGAGCAGCTTCAGCGACCGCTGTGGCAGGATCGGCACCACGCCCAACACCACGCCCGCCACCAGGGCGTCCCCCACGTTGTAGTTGAGGAGGAAGCTGTCGACCACCTGGAGTACAGCCCCGAACATTCCTGTTGCGAACCTCGCCCGGTGGCGTTCTTTAAACTTCCGTTACCGCCACGCTCCGACGTGCGTGGAAATTATATGCCACCCCATGCCAAGTAGTCGTGTGCCAGACTCGGAAGGGGCGACCGTCCTGGTTGTCGACGACGAGCAGGAGGTCGCGGACATCTACGCGCTCCGGCTCCGGGACCGGTACGAGACGGAGACGGCGTACGGGGGCGAGGAGGCGTTGTCGACGGTCGACGACGACATCGACGTCGTGTTGCTCGACCGGCGGATGCCCGGCACCTCCGGCGACGAGGTGCTGGAGCGGCTCCGCGAGCGGGGGGTCGACACCCGGGTGATCATGCTGACCGCGGTGGACCCGGACTTCGACATCATCGACATGCCGTTCGACGACTACATCTGCAAGCCCGTCGAGAAGGACGACCTCGTGGCGGCCATCGACCAGCAGCTCGCGGCCCGTCGCTACGACGACCAGCTCTCGGACTACCTGGAGGTGACCGCGAAGCTGGCGCTGCTGGAGGCCGAGAAGGGGATCGGCACCCTCGAGGACAGCGGCGAGGTCGACGAGCTCCGCCGGCGGGCCGAGCGGCTCAAGGCCGAGATGGACGAGTCCCTCGCCGCGTTCGACGACATCCGAATCGCCTTCGAGGAGATCAGCCGCCAACCCTGAGGCGACCGGAGCCGGCGGTGTCCGCCGTCCGTCCCGCGAGCGGTCGCTGCCCGTCTCGCGGGTGGTCGCCGCCCCCCTCGCAGTAGTCGTCGCGCGGCGCCGCCCCGACGTCGGCCTCGTCGCCGACCGACCTACTCCTCCCGGTAGACGCAGGCGGCCAGGTAGTCGTCGAGGGTCTCCCGGACGGCCCCGGAGGGGGTCTCGTCCCGGGTGGCCCGACGCATGATGTTGCCGGCGGCCAGCGTCAGGACGAACTCGGCGGTGGCCTCCGGGTCGACGTCGCGGAACGCCCCCTCCTCGATCCCCGACCGGAGGATGTACGCCAACTGTTCGCGGAGTCGGAGGTCCGTCTCGGTGAACTTCTCGCGGAAGGCGCTCTGCCCGGCGGCCTGTCCCCGCAACTGGACGTACGTCCGGAGGACGTTGTCCTTGGGCGGGACGCCGCCGGAGCCGTCGGGCGGGAACTCCGTCCCCATCAGCAGGTCCAGGAACGTCTCCAGGCGCTCGCGCGGCGTGGAGCCGGCACCGGCGGAGAACAGCCGCATGAACTCCTCGAGCATGTACTCCAGAAAGGACAGCAGCAGGTCCTCCCGGTCGTCGTAGTGGTGGTAGAAGGTCGACTTGCTGAGGTCGGCCTCGTCGGCGATCCGCCCGATCGACAGCCCCGCGTAGCCGTGCTCCTGGAGCGCGACGTAGGTCGCCCGCATGATCGCCTCCCGGGTGTCAGCCGGGGGCCCGACGAAGGGGCCGTCGTCGTGCATACCGTCCGAACATTCGTTCGATCGGTATAAGGGTTTTCGATCGGAGAGCACGTCACCGCTCTCCGGTCGTGAGAGGACGTATCACAGCGTCTC
Organism: uncultured Halobacteriales archaeon; assembly: GCA_964569925.1. Lineage (GTDB taxonomy): Archaea > Halobacteriota > Halobacteria > Halobacteriales > Haloarculaceae > CAZMWG01. Next base: position 13,638 of record CAZMWG010000034.1, read on the forward strand.
CGGTCCGGAGACGGAGACGATAGATTGATGTGATGTCGAACGTTCGTTCGGGACAAGATGGACGTCCGACCGACCGGCCGCCCGGAGAGCGGTCGCCCCATTCCCATCGCACTGCACGGAACCGACCGTACCCGCACTCGCCGCCAGACGGGCCCGAGCGACGGTGGTGGTCCGTCGTGAACCACCGGGCGGCCGCCGCGCTGGTCGTCGCCGCGCTGCTCGCGGTCCCGGCGGTCGCGCTGGGGGCGGTCACCGGGAGCCCGAGTCTGGACGCGACCCTGCAGGACGACACGCTCGTCCCGGGCGAACAGACGACCCTCGACGTCGTCCTGCTCAACGAGGGCGACGTCGACTCCGGCTCGAGTAAGGACCCACAGCTCGACAGCCAGGTGACCACGGCCCGCGGCCTGACGGTGAAGCTCCGTTCGGGGTCGGCGCCGATCACGGTCGAGACGCCCCAGAAGGGCGTCGGGACGCTCCCGACCGGCACCAGCGGCCCGCTGCCGTTCTCGGTCTCCGTCGACGAGGACGCCGAGCCCGGCACCTACACCGTGCCGGTGACCGTCGACTACAGCTACACGAGCTACATCTCCGAGGGCAGCGGCGCCCGGGACACCAACACCACCGAGCGGACGTTCAGTCTGCGGGTGAAAGTGGAGGACCAGGCCCGCTTCGCCGTCCGTGACGTCGAGTCGACGACCCGCGTCGGGGCGACCGGGACCGTCGACGTCACGGTCGAGAACGTCGGCACGGAGGTCGCGAACGACACGACGCTGACCCTGGAGTCGACCAGCGGCGACGTCAGCTTCGGCGGGGCCCCGACCGCGACCCGCTACGCCGGCGCCTGGGAGGAGGGCGAGCGACGCACCTTCGAGTTCCGGGCACGGACGGCCGGAACCGGTGACTCCCAGCAGTACGCGCTGCGGCTGTCGGCGGCCTTCGAGGACGCCGAGGGGCGCGACCGTAACTCCGAGACGCTCTCGTTCGAGATCAGACCCGACCCCGAGCAGACGTTCACCGTCGTCGGGGCGGAGGGCACCGTGCCCATCGACGGCGAGGGGGCCTACGAGCTGACGCTGCGCAACGAGGGGCCGGTGGCGGTGTCGGACGCGACCGTGCGCCTGCGGTCACAGAGCGCGGACCTGACCTTCGGCGGGTCGAACGCCGCGACGATGTACGTCGGGAGCTGGGCGCCCGGCGAGACCCGGACGGTGGTCTACGACGCACAGGCGAGCGAGAGCGCCGAGCGTCGCGACTACGCGCTGACCGCGTCGGTGAGCTACGAGGACGGCGAGGGCGACCCCGGCGCCGACGAGGGGCTGTCCGTGGGGCTGCGGCCCGCACCCGAGCAGGCCTTCGGCGTGAGCGACGTCGAGTCGACGCTGCGGGTCGGCGACGAGGGACAGCTGACCGGTCGGCTGGTCAACGAGGGCGACACGGCCGTCGAGAACGTCGTCCTGGAGTGGGCCAGCGAGAGCCAGAACGTCTCGCCGACCGAGACCGAGTACGCCGTCGGCCGGATCGGAGCGGGCGAGGCGGCGAACTTCTCGTTCGGCGTGGAGATCAGCGAGGGGGCCGATCCCGGGCCCCGGCAGTTCGCGCTGGTCGCGGAGTACCGCGACCGGCAGGGCGACCTCCGGGAGAGCGACCAGTTGGACGTCCGTGAGACGGTCTCGGCCGCCCGGGACGTCTTCGACGTGCGGGCGGTGAACACGACCGTGACCGCCGGCGACGGGCGGACGATCGAACTGGAGGTGACCAACGCCGGCGACCAGACCCTGACCGACATCTCGGCGAAGCTGTTCGCCGAGTCGCCCATCTCGACGACCGACAGCGAGGCGTTCGTCGGCTCGCTCGAACCCGGCGAGACCCGGACGCTGGCGTTCGGCATCAGCGCCGGCGGCTCCGCGCTCGCCAAGGACTACCCCGTGTCGCTGGACTTCCAGTACGAGGAGCCCGACGGTGACACCCCCACCTCCGACACCTACCGGCTGCCGGTGTCGGTCGCCGACGACTCGGGCTCGGGCGGCGGCTTCCCGATCGTGCTCGTCGGCGCCGCGGCGCTGGCGGTCGGTCTCGGCGTCGTCGGCTTCCGATACCTGCGATAATGGACTACCAGCGCCTCATCGACTGGGCGGACGACCGCATCGTCGAGGACTCCCGGAAGGTGATCCTCGTCTTCCTGGTCCTGACGCTGGTGTTCGGGGCCGGGCTGGGTAGCATCGGCACCAGCTCCGGGACGGCCTCGTTCACCACCGGCGTCCCCGCCGAGGAGGCGTTCACCGACGTCAACGAGAAGTTCTCGCCGACGTTCGGGGTCGACACCGGGAGCACGCAGTTGATCCAGCGCGGCGAGAACGTCCTCTCGCGGGAGAGCCTGTTGCGAATGTTGCGCTCCCAGGAGCGGGTCAGCGACCACCCCGAACTGCGGGTGGTCTCGACCAGTTCCGCCGCGAGCGTCGTCGCCACACAGCTCGATCCGTCGGCGTCGACCCCCGAGGAGCGGGTCGACGCGGTCGAGCACGCCACCGCCGGCGAGATCGACGCGGCGGTGCGGGCGGCCGCCGACCGGGGCGGGTTCACGAGCCTGCTGAGCAGCGACTTCAACGCCGGCAGCGCCGCCGCCTCGGCGACCATCGGCGTCGTCACCCACGAGGTGCCGGCGGGGATCAGCCAGTCGGCCGGTCAGGGCGGGTCGAGCCCGCTGACCGCGATCCAGCAGCGCGTCGACCACTCGATCACGCCCGTCTCGGACGGCTCGATCACCGTCTTCGGCTCCGGGATCGTCTCCGCCGAGTTCTCCTCGGTGGTCGGCGACTCGCTGCTGATCGTCGTCCCCGCCGCCCTGATCTTCATCGTCCTCTTCCTGACGATCGCCTACCGCGACCTGATCGATCTCCTGTTGGGGATGACCTCGCTGTTCATGGCGATCGTCTGGACCTTCGGCTTCACCGGGCTGGTCGGGATCCCCTTCTCGCAGGTTCTCATCTCCGTCCCGCCGCTGTTGCTGGCGGTCGGGATCGACTTCGGCATCCACGCCGTCAACCGTTACCGCGAGGAGCAGGCCGCCGGCGCCTCCCCCAGCGACGGGATGCGCACCGCCACCGACCAGCTGCTCGTGGCCTTCTTCATCGTCACCGGCACCACCACCATCGGCTTCCTCGCGAACCTCACCAGCGCGCTCCCGCCCCTGCGGGAGTTCGGTATCGTCGCCGGCGTCGGCATCGTGTTCACGTTCCTCGTGTTCGGGATCTTCCTCCCGGCCGCGAAGGTGGAGATCGACCGGCTGCGCGAGCGCTACCCGATCCCCACGTTCTCGACGAGTCCGCTGGGCTCGGAGGGGTCGGCGCTGAGTTCCGTCCTGCGGGTGGGCGTGGTGATCGGCGAGCGGGCGCCGGTGGTCTTCCTGCTGACGGTGCTGGCGGTGTCGGCCGGCGCCGGCGTCTACGCCACCGGCGTCGACGACAGCTTCACCCAGGAGGACTTCCTCCCGCCCGAGGACAACCCCGACTTTCTCATGCAACTGCCCGAGCCGTTCAAGCCCGGGGACTACACCGCCACGGAGACGCTCAACTACCTGGAGGACACCTTCGACCAGACACAGAGCAGCCAGGCGATCGTCTACCTCGAGGGATCCTTACAGCGGGACACCGCTCTCGAGGAGATCCACCGCGCGGGCGACGACCCGCCGGACTCGTTCGTCCGGACGGACGGCCGCGCCGAGAGCACCTCGATCGTCACCGTGATCGACGACCTGGCGGCGCGCGATCCGGAGTTCCGTGCGCTGGTCGATCGGAACGACCGCAACGACAACGGCGTCCCCGACGACGACCTCCGGGCGATCTACGACTACCTGCTCGACTCCTCGTCCCGGGACCGGGCGCTGGACTACATGACGGAGGACCGGCGCGCGGCACAGGTCGTCTACACCACGACCGCCGACGCCGAGCAGTCCGCGGTGACCGACGACGCCCAGGTCGTCGCCGACCGCTTCCGGATGGACGCCATCGCGACCGGTCAGACGATCGTCTTCCAGGCCGTCTCCGACGTCATCTTCGAGTCCGCGACCGTCAGCCTCGTGGTGGCGCTGGGCGGCGCCGCCGTCTTCCTCGTGATCCTCTACCGGGTCCTCGAGGGGTACGGGACGCTCGGGCTGGTCAACCTCGTCCCGGTGGCGATCACCGTCGTCGCCATCGTCGCCTCCATGCGCCTGTTCGGCATCTCGTTCAACGCGTTCAACGCCTCGTTGCTGGCGATCACGATCGGTCTGGGGGTCGACTACTCCGTCCACGTCACCCACCGCTTCGCCGACGAGCGCAAGGCCTACGACCTCTCGACGGCGCTCGACCGCACCGTCCGGGGCACCGGCGGGGCGCTGCTGGGCAGCATGCTCACCACCGTCTTCGGCATCGGCGTGCTCGCGCTGGCGGTGTTCCCCGCCATCGGCCAGTTCGGTATCCTCACCGGGCTCACCGTGCTGTACGCCTTCCTGGCGTCGATACTCGTGCTCCCCTCGACGCTCGTGGTCTGGGACGCACTGATCAACGACACCCGGCCGTCGGGACTCCTGGGGCTGGTGCCCCGGCGCGGTCGCACCCGGCCCGCCGACGACGACTGAGCCGTCCCCTCCCACCGTTCGACGACGGCGCTCCCGGCCGCCGGCACCCGTAAGTTAATTGGTAACAACAGTCATGAGCGGCGGCCGCCAACCGGCTGTCATGTTCGAGACGATCCTGGTCCCGACGGCCGGCGACGACCGATCGGACGAGACCGTCGCCCACGCCGCCGGTCTCGCGGACGCCCACGGCGCCACCCTCCACACCGTCCACGTCGTCCGGCCGGGGCGGCGACCGGGCCTGTCCGGCGGCGGGGCGGTGGTGACCCGCGGCTCCGGGGCGGTGCTCGCCGCCGCCGCGGAGACGGCCGCCGAGGCGGGCGTCGAGGCGACGGGCCACGAGCGCGACGGCGACCCCGCGCGGGAGATCCTCGACTGCGCCCGGTCGGTCGGCGCGGACCTGCTCGTCGTCGGCTACCGCGGCCCGGACCGCCGGCGGGGGCTGGGCGGCGTCGCCCGTCGCGTCGTCGACCGGGCGGGGATCGCGACGCTGCTCGTCTGACGCGCGTCCGACAGGGGGCAGGCTTAATGATTCGTGGCGACCCACGTCGTCACAATGGGCTTCAAGTGTTCACTCCTCGGCCACGAGTACGGGGAGACCGAGGTCGAGCGCGACCGCGAGCAACAGGGCAGCGAGGTCGTCATCACGGTCCGCGAGACCGAGCGGTGTCGCCGCTGTGGCCGCGAGCGCGTGGTCTCCGAGAACAAGGAGGTGACGACCGTCGAGACGCCCGACGGCGTCGACCTCGACGACGGGTCGGACGACGACGACGCCGACGCCGAGCCGGAGCCGGCCGCGGCGGGCGTCGCGGGCGGGGCGAGCCCGGAGACGGAGGTCGACGCCGGGGGTGCGGGCGCCGAGGCCGGCGTCGACGCCGACGGGGGCGCCGACGACGCGGAGATCATCGACGCGGGCCCCGACGAGTCGGCCGACGACGAACTCGCGGCGCCGTCGATCGCCGAGGCGGAGGCGACGGTCGGGACCGAGTCAGAGGTCGACGCCGACGCCGACGGTCCGGCGGTCGACGTGGCCGACGAACCGGCGGGCGCGGACGGGGGCGGCGACGTCGTGGAGCCGGGCGAGGACGCCGTCATCCTCGACGCGGACGACGACGGCGACGAGGAGGCGGGGCGGGCGCCCGGCGAGTGGCCCGAGGAGCCCGAGGACGACGGGCCGGCCTGGACCCCAGACACCAGCCCGGCGGAGACGGAGATCGAGCCGACGACCGGCGGCGGCGTGACGGTGCCCGAGGGGGAGTTCCGGTGTCCGGACTGTGGGTTCGGCACGGACGTCGACTCGTCGTCGCTGCGGGCCGGGGACTTCTGCCCCGAGTGTCGGACCGGCACCCTCGAACACCGGGTCGACTGACGGTCAGGGGCGACGCGAAAAGGGTAAAGGCCGGCCGGCGCTACCGGGGTGCATGCGGGAGTACAAGATGCGGCGGGGTGAGTACCTGGAGGAGCGGGTGCCCGACATGGAGGCGTTCGTCGAGGACTACTTCGGCGAGATCACCGGCACCGAGGAGTACGAGGGCAACGACCTCCACGTCGTCGAGGACCCCGACAACCCGGTGTTCTCGCGGGTGGTCGCGGGGACGATCTCCTACGGCAGCAAGAAGGACAAGCTGGCGCTGGCGATCGAGGAGCGCCCCGCCGAGGAGGTCATCGCGGAGGGACACGTCGACGCCGCCGAGGACGCCGTCGACGCGAAGAACGACTTCCTGGAGGAGGCGACCGGTCGGGACGCCAAGGCACGACGCGACTCGATGAAGCGCTCGGTCGAGGACGAGCCCGACGCCGCGAGCGACGTCTGAGCCCGCCGGTGTGAGCGCCGTCCGCCCGAAACGGTCAACAGGCTCAAATCATCAGTCGTCCTAGAGGCAAAGGCAACCGCGTGTCGGGTCGCGGTTGCTGTCGGGCGGCCACCATGGGTAGGGCCACCCGCCCGTCTCCGCCGACCGGACCGTCTACCGGCCGAGCCGTTCGCGGCTGATCGCCACGCCGGAGGGGGTGATGATGAGCTGGTCGTCGTCCTTCTGGACGATGTCGCCGCCGACCTCGTTGGCGACCTGTTTCAGCTCGTCGCTTATGTGCTCCATCGTCCGGTCCTGGGTGCTGTGACGGGTGATGTCCGCGATCACGACGTCGCCGTCGTAGACGGCGTCCTTGATGTCGATCACGTCCTGTTTCTCGCCGATCCGGGCGATCCGCACCCGCCGCTGTGCGTCGGCCGACGCCGCCGCCGAGCCGTCGGCTTCCAGTTCGACGTAGTCCTCCGTCCGCCGCGACGACCCCGTCTCCCCGAGGATCTTGCTCATCAGTCCCATAGGACGCCCGGGGGTCGCGGCCCGTATAAGGCTTTACCTCCCCGGGCGGCCCGGCGGCGTCCGTGGCGGCCGGGTCGGCTCCCGTCGCCGGGATCGGGCGGTCCGGCGAACGCTTAACCCCCAGCCGGGAGACCGGCCGGGTATGACGTTCCTGGTCCCGTTCGACGGATCTGACCTCTCGACCGCCGCGCTCCGCCGGGCGACCGAGTTCGCCGACTACACCGGCGAGGACATCCTCGCGCTGACGGTCGTCCCCGAGGAGGTCGAGTACGCCGTCGACCGCGGGTGGGTGGCCGCCGACGAGCCGTTCGACCCCGACCGCGTCGCCGACCGACTGGCCGAGCGGGTCCACGAGATCGCTCCGGCGGCCGAGTTCCGGTTCGAGACCCCCGAGGACGTCAGTTCGATGGCCTCCGTGACCACCGACGTCGTCCGGACGATCCGGCAGGTCGCCCACGAGATCGGCGCGTCGATCGTCTTCGTCGGCAGCGAGAACGCCGGCCGCGTCTCCACGCCCGTCTGTAGCGTCGGCGCCCCCGTCTCCGAGGACCCCGACTACGACGTCCACATCGTCCGCCACCCCTGATCGGTGTCGTTTCGGGGGGTCACCGGACCGGCGTCACCGGACGACGGTCACCGGCACCGGGGAGCGCCTGACGACGGCCTCCGCGACGCTCCCGAGCAACACCCGCGAGACGCCCGACCGGCCGTGACTGCCCATCACGATCTGGTCGACCCCCTCCTCGTCGGCGTACTCCACGATCACGCGGGACGGCTTCCCGACCTCCAGCACCCGTTCGACGGTCGCCGACCCGGCCGCCGCCTCGACCTCGTCGAACAGTTCCTCGGCCGCCTCCTTCTCGCGCTCGTACCACTCCTCGGAGAAGGAGGGCAGCGACGCCCCGGGGTTGTAGCCCGTCCCGGCCGGGTTGACGACGTGCAGGAGCACCAGCGTCGCCCCGGGGTACTCCTCGCGGACGAACTCGCAGGCCCGGTGGGCCCGCTCGGAGCCGTCGACCGGCACCAGCACGCGCTTGTCCATGCGCGGCGGTTCGCCGACCCGCGGCTTGAATCTTCCCACGGTTTCGAGCGGCGGTGTTCGGATACGTAACCACGTGCTGGGAGACTGCGGCATCGAAAGCCCTCGGCACGCTCAGGGGTTCCATACCGGATATTCTCTCCGTTCGGATAGCGCCACCGCGGAACCGCAGAGAGCCTCGCCCTCTCAGTCCACGGGGTTCGACAGCCGACTCCTGGCGGACTGAAAGGGCGAGCGGGGTTGCACAAGTCCGGCGACGCAAGGCGCGAGGCGGCCTCGGAGAGGCCGCCTCGGCACATGCCGGACACCGCAGGTCGACGGCCGAGGAGCGCAGCGAGCCGCGGGACCGCAACCCCGCGAGGGCTTTCGCTGCCCGGTGACGGGTTCTCTCGTCCGGCCACCGTCGTTCGACCCGAACGGTCTACCGTCCGAGTCCGAAGTCGCGTCCGCCGCCACGGACGGAGACCCGGGTGGGGGGTCACGTCCGGGTCTCGCGTCCGGACCGGTCCGAGGTCACCGCCCGTGTTTCGTCACACACACCGGCAGGCCGGTCACCTCGACCGGCTCGGAGTTGTCCGGCGAGTACACCACCATCCGCCCCTTCTCCATGTAGGGCACCTTCGACTCCAGGGTGGCGGGGATGTTCACCGCCGAGATGGCGTCCTCGTCGCCGAGGTTGAGCACGATCGTCGTGTTGATCTGCTTGAACACCGGCTCGGCGATGTCCTGGG
>CAZMWG010000035.1:0-22242 GCA_964569925.1 uncultured Halobacteriales archaeon
GCGGCGTTCGACTACCTCCGGTCGGGCGAGGGACTGAGCCCCGAGCGGATCGTCCGGGCGCACGAACTGCTGCTGTCCTCGACCGACCCGGCGGCGACCGGCGGCTACCGGGACGGACCCGTCCGGGTCGGCGACCGGGTGCCGCCGGCGCCGGCACGGGTCCGGTACGAGATGCGGGAACTGATCGAGGAGCGGACCGTCGAGGACGCCGTCGACGCCCTGCGCTGGCACGTCGAGTTCGAGCGGATCCACCCCTTCGAGGACGGCAACGGCCGGATCGGCCGGGTCCTCTACCTGTATCACTGCGACGCGCTCTCCGTGGAGCCGCTCTTCTTCCGGGCCGCGGACCGGGAGGGGTACTACGGACTGTTCGAGCGCCTCGGCCGGGAGTAGTCCGGCGGCGGCGGTCGCCCGACGACTCCGGAGGTCGCCTCCGCGGACGAGGGACCGGGCCGACTTTCCGTCCGTGGCGTCGCCGGTCCGCGTGTTCGCGGAGACGGTCCCGACGCGGGGGCCCGGCCGTCAGTTTCAATCCGGCGGGGCGACACCGACAGAGGACAGTGGTCTCAGAGCGAGTCTACAGGTCGCGGTCCGAGCACACCGACGTGACGGGCAAGCGGTGGAGTTGCAGCGTCTCGCCCGGCCTCTCCGACCGGCTGGGCGTGGCCGTCGACGACCACGTCCGGATCGACCGCGACGGCGATCCGCCCTGTCACGCCCGGGTGCGGGCGATCCACTCGAAGGAAAAGTATCCGTTCAGGGTCCCGGAGCGGACCCGCGAGTCGGCCGGCCTGGACCACCACGAGCGGGTGGCGCTCTCGGGGGTGGTCCCGCGGGAGGAGTACGTCGAGGCGCGCCGGGTCGGCGGCCTGGCCGAGACGGTCTGGGACGACGGGCGACGGGACGAGGTCCTGGTGTACGCCCCCCACGGCGGCGACGTCGAGTTCGGGACCGACGACGCGGCGATCCGGCTGTACCACGCGCTCGAGGAGCGGGGGTACGGAGCGAGCCTCTGGTGTCTCCACGGGTTCGGGGCGGACAGCTTCGGCCGGTGGCACGCCAGCAAACCGGGACTGACCGCCGGCAGCTACCCCGGCCTCGAACGGGTCCGGACCCGGAACTACGACCTCGTGGTCTCCTTTCACGTTCAGGACGAGAGCTACACGGCCGTCGGGGGCGGCGCCGAGGAGTCGCTCAGGGCGGCCGTCGCCGCGGAGATGGACGACCGGATCAGGGACCGCTACGAGTTCAGACACGACCACGGAGAGATGCGGTGGGCGGGACGGTCCGACGGCAACCTGGTCAACCGGCTCTGTGCGGGACCGGGCGGCCTGCAGGTGGAGATGCAACCGATCGTCGGCTACAAGTACAGGAAGCGGGCGGTCCGTGCGGTGGCCTCGGCCGTCGAGGACAGTCTCGGAGCCGACGACTGACGTCTCGTGTCGAGCGCGTCGTCCCCCGGTGGTCAGGGGTCGCCGTCGTCCTCGTCGGTCGGTCCGTCGAACCCGTCGGTCAGCGTCTCCCGGTGGTCGCCGGTCATGGGGTCGCCCAGCGCGTGTCCGCCGGCGGTGTCGACGGCGTCGGTCGCTCCGGGCGAGGCGCCGTCCTCTCCGTTCTCGCCGGCCTCGCCGGCGGCCGCCTCGTAGGCCGACTGGTCGTCGCTGCGGAACGCCGCGACCGTGCTCGCCCAGTCGCCGGGCGGCCCGGCGGCGTCGAGACGCCCCGGGAGCGCCAACTGCCCGTGGAGACCGCGGTCCAGCGCCATCAGGAGCCGTCGCCGCAGGTGTGACACCTCGGCGTCCTGGACCCCGAGCGCGGCGAAGTCGAACGATCCGAGGACGGTCTCGGCGTGGTCCCGTAGCGCGACCCGGGGGTCGTCGGCGGCGTCGGCGTCCGGCGCGGCCATCGCGGCCGTGGCGAGGCGGTGGGCGAGCGGTTCGTCGATCTCGTACTCCGTCCCGAGGATCTCGACCCACCGGTCGGCGACGGTGCGGTCGGGCGCGTCGGGGTCGGAGCGTGGGTCGGGCGTCATCTGTTCTGTTCCGCGTTCGTTCTGGCGATCGAGTCCACCGTCTTGTGCTTGATCCGGAGTTCGCCCGTGATCTCGATACGATCTCCCGACGCCGTCGCGTCGAGCAGGAGTCGCTCCTGACCCCACCGGAGTTTCTCGGCCGGGTCCGGGGCCTCCTCCGGGAGCGCCACCCCGCTCGGGGTCCGGTCGACGTCACCCCCGCCCGTCCGGTCGAGGTCGAGTCCGCCGGGGATCAGTCGGGCGAGTTCGGCGATGGTGACCGAGGGATCGAACTCGACCCCCTCGGGCGTCGACCGCACGACGCGGTGGTAGAGGGCGAACGCGATCGACTCGAGGACCACGAGTTCGAGAAACGACTCGAGACGGGCCCGCGCCCGGTCGGGCGACGGGCCGTCGGCGCCGAAGGCCCGGAACCCGTAGTCGAAGGCGTCGGCCGTGATCGTCACCGCCACATCGTAGCAGTGGAACCGGTCGGGGTCCTGGCCGCCGACGTCGGCGTGCCCCTCGGGGACGGGACCGAAGGCGTCGACGTCGACGGCGACCGACTCGGTGAACCCGGCGAACCGGGCGACGGCGTCGATGAAGGGCAACACGCGCAGGTCGACCGGCTCCGACCGGTCGTCGCCGTACAGCGCGTACAACACCGGGAGCCGCTCGAACTGTGGCGGCGGGTCCGGGACGCCGACCGGTCGGGTGAGGTCGCGCCAGTTGTCCCGGAGCCAGTCGCAGTTCCACACCCGCCGGCGCCACACCGCCTCGTCGACCCGCTGTAGCTTCGGCACCGCGGCGACCGGGCCGAACAACCCCACCGTCGGGAGGACCCCGTGCTCGGAGAGGGTGCTCTCGGCGACCGCCACCTCGCTCCCGATCTCGGACTGGATCGTGGCCGGCGCGTCCATCCGGACCAGTTCGTCCGCCACCGACAGGTGGGTCTCGTCGTCCGCCAGCGCGTGGTAGAACCGGACGGAGTAGTCGGTGAGCGGGTCGGCCCCCTCGGCCGCGTCGCCGGCCGCCTCCCCGAGCGAGGCGTCGCTGACCGTCCACGGCGGGTCCTCCCCGGCGAGCGTGCGTTCGCCGCGCCCCGTCACTGTTTCGTGGCTCACTCTACTGTCCGGAAGTTGAACGTTACGGTACGTGTGGGCTCGTTGCCCGCCCGCGAACCAGGTTTTAAATAGCAGGAACTGATCGCCGGCGCTCGACGGACCCGACGGTCGCCCGACGGGCCGGAACGGCGGGCGCGACGCGGCCGGTTCGAGCGGGTGAGAGCCAGGGGCGAGCCGGCGCCCCGGCCCGCGGGTCGGGGCACGCCCTTATTTGAACCGTCGTTGGCGCCCGGCTTCGAGGGGTGTCTCACCCGGAACGGCGAGTGACACACCGTGCACGACGGATCCGAGGCGGACGACGGTGTCGGGCGGGAGCGACCGGTCGAGACGGACCGGGTTGTGGCGGTCGTCGAGGCGTGCCGGGCGGCCGTCCGGGCCCACCCGACGGTCGATCGGTCGTCGGTGCGCCGGCGGAGCGCGACGTTCGCCGAGACGCTCCGGGAGGAGGTCCTCGACCCGGCGGGTCGGGACGACGAGGCGCTGGTGCTGTGCTGCTGGGAACTGCTGCTCGGTCTCCACCGGTGTGAGGAGCCGCCGGCCCCGGCCGGTTCCGGGGCGACCCCGGACGCCTCGGGCGACGAGACGGACGGTCGGGCGCCGACCGCGGTCGACGAGGCGACCGTCTCGTCGGTCGCCCGGACCGTCGAGAGCGCCAGGGAGGCGGTACTCCGGAGCGACGGCCCGAGCGACCCCGGATCGGTCGCCGACCTGCTCCGGGAGGTCGCCGACGTCGCCGCCGACCGGAACCCGCCGGTCGGGGTGGTGGCGCTCTCCTGCTGGCGGCTGCTCCTGTCGGTCGCCACCCCGGCGGGCCCCGACGCGGACGACGCCGAGCGGGCCGTCGACGGTCGTGAGGACCCCGACGGAGGGGGTGTCCGGTGAGCAAGACTTATTTGCGGACCCCTGCTGGGGTCGGTGTGCTTTCCGTTACAGGTCGGGCCCAGGGCTCGCGGACGGGCGCCGGAGCGTCCGAAAGGCGGTTCCGCCGCCGGGGTGACGGGCGATGAACGGGGACCGGTCGTCGGGTTCGCGGTCGGCGCTCGAACCGGCCGGCGAGCCGACCGACGAGACGTTCCGCGAACTCACCGTCCTCGAGGACGTCGGCCACGGGGAGGTGCCGACGCTGACACAGGAGACCTACCACGAGCGGGCGGGCGAGAGCGACAGGACCGACGTGGAGGTGGTCACGCGGGCGCTCGAACTGGGGATGAACGTGGTGTTGAAAGGCCAGCCCGGCGTGGGCAAGAGCTTCCTGGTCCGGTATCTGTGTGCCCGGACCAACCGGCCGCTCTACCGGATCACGCTGTCCGAGACCACCTTCCGCGAGGACCTGCTGGGGTCGTTGCACCTGGTGAGCGGCGACGGCGGCGAGACCGTCACCGAGTGGGTGGACGGGCCCCTGACCAGGGCCGCCCGCGTCGGGGGCGTCCTGTTGCTGGACGAACTGAACGCCGCGGACGCCAACACCGCGGCCGCGCTGAACGCGGTCATGGAACACCAGGGGACACGCTCGCTGACGATCCCACAGACCGGCGAGCGGATCCAGCCCCACGAGCAGTTCCGCGTCGTCGGGACCTCGAACCCGGGCTATCAGGGCACCTACGAGCTGAACGATGCCTTCGAGGACCGGTTCCGACACGTCAAGCTGGACTACCTGCCACAGTCGGTGGAGGTGGACCTGGTCTTCGAGCGGACGGCGCTGTCGCGGGAGCGCGAGGCGGCCGTCGAGCGGCTGGTCTCGTTCGCCGACCGGCTCCGCGAGGCCCACGCCGACGGGGAACTCGGGACGCCGATCACCAGCCGCGAGGTGATCCGGATCGCCCGCTTCATGGAGGGCGAGTTCATGACGCTGCAGGAGGCGGCCCGCAGCGAACTAGTCGCCCGCGTCGACGAGTACGACGAGTCGCTGGTCCGGACGCTCATCGACAGACAGCTCTGAGATGTATCTGACGAGCGACTCGGACCTCGACACGGTGGCCGACGCCCTGACGCCGGGCCGCTCCTCGCAGGCCCGCCGCCGGGAACTGGAGCGTATCGCCGGCCTCTGTTCGCCCCGCGACGTCTCCGTCCACGTGCGGTTAGTCGAGTCGGGCGCGGCCTGTCGACCGGCCGACGGACACGAGGACGGCGACGACCGGGACGCGTACGTGATCCGGATCCCGACCCGGCGCTACGAGCAGCCCTACACCGACCTGGCGGGGCCCGTCTGGGACCGGCTGATCCAGGTCGCCTTCCTCTTTCACGAGCTGGGCCACGTGCTCTACTCCGGGTTCGACCGGTTCGCCGACCACCTCGAGGCGGTCGAGCCGCGGTGGCGGTCGCTGTTCAAGCACGTGTACAACGCGGCCGAGGACGCCGCGATCGAGCGCCAGGTCGCCGACGCCTTCCGGGTCCACGCCGACTTCGTGCTGAAGTCGGCCACCCTCTCGACCGTCGCCGACCGGCGCCACCGGGAGTTCGTCGAACTGTTCGACCGGACGGAACTGCCCGCGTCCGTCGCGTCGGTCTCGGACGCCGAGGCGATCGTTCCGGAAGACCGGGCGCGGGCGGTCGGCGCCGACGCGGGCGACGACGGTGTGGGCGGCCGGGCGGCGGCGCCGACGACGGGAGCGGGAACGGGGGCGGGAGGCCGGTCGGACGGCGCGAGCGGCGGCGCCGGGACGGCGTCCGGCGAGGGGCCGGTCCTGCGGTACACCGTCTACGAGGCGGTGCGGCTGTCGCTGCTGGACCGCGGGACGGTCGACAGCGGGCGGCGGGCGGCGCTGCTGGATCCGTCCGATCCGGGCAGACGGGTCAAGGGCGACCGGACTGACGTGGTCCGGGCGCTCGACGATCTGGCGGCCGACTACGTCGAGGACATGCTGTCGGAGCCGGACCCGGGCGCGCGGGTCGACCGCGCGCGGGAGTTCTTCGAGACCGTCCGTCCGACCTTCGAGGAGCTACCGCCCCTGCAGCGCCGCCGGGTCCAGACGACGCGGGTCCGCCCCGCCGACGTGCTGGCGGCGGCGGGGTGGTCGCCGCGGCGGGCTCGGCGGCTCGCGGCCGGGGGCGGGGGCGGGGGCGGGAACGCCACCCCGGAGTCGGTCGAGGTGGGAGCGGCCACAGTCGATCCGACCGCCCCCGGGTCGGTGCTGTCGGGGATCGACACGAGCCGGCTCCGGCGCCGCCACGTCGGCCGGGGGACCGGCGGCCCGGAGTCGGCGTTCCGGGGGGAGCTGCGCCGGCTCGTCGACCTGGTCGCCGACGACGAGACGTCGATCGACCGGCTCCGGGTCGTCGAGCCCGACGAGGGCGGCGACTCCGACCGGTGGCCGGAGCTGCGCGAGTCGGCCCGTCGCCTGGAGAGTCAGCTCCGGACCCGGCTGCGCAAGGAGCGCCGGCCCCGCGAGCGACCGCGGTCGCGGCGGGGCGGGCTCGACGGCCGACGGCTGGTCGACGCGGTGCGTGGCTCGGAGCGGGTGTTCTCCCGGCTCGTGCCCGGCAAGGAGAAGGACTACGCCTGTCAGCTCGTGCTCGACCGCTCGGGGTCGATGGGGTCGCTGCTCGACTCCGGGGCCGGGCAGATCCGGCCGGCCGAGGACGCCGTCGCCCGGCTCGCGGCCGCGCTCCACGGCGTCGGCGTCGACGTCTCGGTGCTGTCGCTGTACGAGGGGCTGGTGACCCTGGAGTTGCCCTTCGGGGTCGACCCCGCCTCCTGTGCCGACCGGCTGCTCACCGGCCGCGCCGACGGCGGAACGCCCCTCTCGGACGCCGTGACCGTCGCTCGCCGCCGCGTCGGACACGGCGAGGGGCGGGTGCCGTTCGTCGTGGTGGTGACCGACGGCGGCGTCGACGACGAGGACGGGGACGCCTACAGGCGCGAGGTCGACCGCTGTCACTGCCCGGTCTACGGCGTCTACCTCGACGACGGCGCCGACCACGACACCTACTTCGACCGCGTCGTCTACACCGGGGCCGACGGCGTCGGACCGGCGCTGCGTGACCTCGTGCGGAACCTCTTCCGGGAGGCAACGTGACCGCCGACGGACCGCCGCGGAGCACGGCCGGGATCGACGATGTGGTCTCCCGGTACGCCCGCGACCGGATCGACGCGGACACCGCCCTGACGGAGCTGCGACCGTACCTCGGGGCGGCCGACCCGGTCGTCAGGGACCGCGCGCTCGGGCGGGCGGTCGCGATCGCCGGCGGCGAACGGGAGCGACTCGTCCGGATCGGGAGCGCGCTCGCCGAGGGGGTCGCCGGGAGGAACCGGCTGGTGCTCCAGCAGAGCCGGTCGCTGCGGCGACTCTACCACGGCGAGCCCACGGCGATCGAGCCGCTGCTGGACCACTTCGAGGCGGTCCTCCGCCGGGACGGTGCCCGCGCCGGCACCCTCCCGCTGCTGGTGGCGGCCTGTGCCGGCGACCTCGGGGAACGGGCGCCAGGGGTCGCCCGGCGGCTGGTCCCCGCGCTCTGTGCGGGGGTCGACGCCAACCGCGAGCGCGACGGCCTGTTCGACTCCGACGTCCGCACGGACCGGGCCGTGACGGAGATCCTCTCGGCGCTGGCCAGGATCGGGGCCACCGAGCCGGCCGTCGTCCGGCCGTTCGTCGCCCGGCAGGTGTGGGGACTGGAGTCCGACAGCCCGGCCGTGGTGGCGCGGTCGCTCGACAACCTCGGTCGGGTGGGACTGGTCCTCCCCTGGCTGGTCCCCACGGTCGACGGGCTCGAGGGGCTGCTCTCGCACCCGACGGAGGGGGTCCGGGAGGCCGCCGTCCGGACCGTCGGCCGCCGGTACGGCGTCCAGCGGCTCGACGGCGATCCCGTGGGGGTTCCCGACGTCCGGAGCGTCCCCGACGCGGTCCACGGGGCGATGGCGCGGGCCGGGGCCGATCCCGTGGCGGCCGTCCGAGCGGCGACGCTCCGGGCGCTCTCGCGGCTCGTGACCGCCGAACCGTCGGTCGCGCGCCGCCACGGCGACACCCTCCGGGCGGCGACGCGTGACACGGACGCGACGGTTCGAGAGCTGGCCTTCCGGACGCTCGCGGACGTCCTCGAGGCCGGCGTGACCGTCCCCGTCGACCGCGAGGCCGTGCTCGACGCGCTCGCCGACGACACCGACGTGCGCGACGCCGCCGTCCGCGTCCTGGCGGCGACCGTCGACGACGCGGCGGGCGAGAAGCGCGGCCGTGGTCGCGACCACCGGGACGCCACTCTGGCCGCGTGGTCGCTGCTGTCGAACACACACCGGATGGGGAGCACGAACGAGATGGACGGACCGGTGGTGACCGCCGTCGCCGACGCGCTGCTGGCCGCCGGGGCGGCCGGGACGGCCCTGGTGGCGTTCGACGACCTCGTCGGGGAGGACCGCGAGTACAACCAGCGTCTCGACTCCCGTCCCCGGCGGGCCAGGGTAGCGCTCCTCACGCAGGTCGGCGTCGAGCGACCGGGGCTCGCGTCGCTGGTGGCCGGGCGACACCTCAGGGACGCCGTCGTCCGCGACGAGGTCAGGGAGTACGCCCTGGCCGGGCTCGAGCGGCTCCAGCGGGAGGGCGAGGGCCACGAGGACCGCCCGGCCCGGATCGCGCTGGAACTGCTCGCCGACCCGGACGAACACGGGGACTGGTCGGACGCGCTGTCGGTGCTGGCGGCGGTCGAGGAGCCCTCGCCGGCGCTGCGGGAGCGAGCCACGGACACCCTCCGGGTGCTCGTCGGGTCGGCGGCCTCCGAACTGGTCGACGACGGGTCCGACGACGGTGACGGTGACGAGGGAGAGCCGGCGGCGGACGACGAGGCCGACGCCGACGGGACCGACGCGGCGAGCGGAGAGGGAGACGACGGCGACTCCGGGGGTGAGGAGGACGACGAGGCCGACGGAGACGGGTCCGACGACGAGACGGTCCCGCCCCCGTCGGCGGTGTCTCGGGCCATCGCCGGGATCGTCCGCGCCGTGCCGTCAGCGGCCGGGCCGGTCGGGGAGGAACTGGGCGCGCTCGCGCTGGTCTGGGACACGGCCGTCGGGCCCGGCGTCGCGCTGAAACGCGGGGTGGCGGCGGACGAACTGCGGCTGTCCCGCCGGCGACAGCGTCGACTCGCGGCGGAGCTGCTCGGCGATGACGACGTCCCCGAGGCGGTCCGCGGGCACGTGGCCGCGGCGCTGCGGTGTGCGGACACCAACCGGCGCGTCGACGCCCTCGCCCGTCGGGAACTGTTCGCCGTCGGCGAGTACGAACCGACGGTCCTGGACGGGATGGCGGAGACCGTCGCCGAGGACGCCGCCCTCGCGGCGACGGCCGCCGGCGCGGTCGAGCGATTCTCGTCGGCGCTGGACGACGCCACGGCCCGGGCGGCCGCGGGTCACCCGACGTCGGGCGCCCGGCTGGTCGCTCGCTACGCCGCCGCGATCGAGGGGTTGGTCGCCCAGTTCGGGGACGTGACCGCCGTGGGCGCCGCCGAGACCGTCGGCGACGTCGCCCCACACGCGCTCACCGACGAGTTCGGGTTCCCGCTCAGACTGCTGGTCTACGGCGAGGCCGACACGGCCGTCGACTGGCTCTCGCTCTCCGCCGGCCGGGGCAGCGCCCGGCACGAACAGCTCACCCGCTTCGAGGTCCACCCGTCGCCGGCGGTCCGGGAGGCCGCGGGCACCACCGTCGACCGACTCTCCGGCCTGCCCGGCGACGTCGAGCCCGCCGGCGACGACCGATCGGACGGTGAGGCGCCCGCGACACCGGAAGACCACGGGACGGCCACGACACGGGAGGACGGTGAGGCGCCCGCGACACGGGAGGACGGCGAGGTCGGCGGGCGTGTGGACGGCGAGCCGGATCCGGACGGGACGGTAGACGTCGGCGGAGTCGACGCGGACGCCGACGCCGACGACGGCCTCGACGGGAGGGTCGTGGTCGGGGACCTGCCGCCGACCGGAGCGGTGACCGACGCGGCGACCGTCGACGCGCTGGCGAGGGGGCTGGCGACGGCGTCGCCGGCCCGCGAGGCGGCGGTGCGCGAGCGGCTGGTCGCCGCCACACGGGAACGGCCGGCGCTGCGCGACCGGATCGCGGTCCACCTGCTGGCGCGTCTGGGGGCGCTGGAGTCCGAGACGCGGATCGAGGCGACCGCCGACGCCCTCGCGACCGTCGGCCGTACGCCGACCACGCTCGAGGGCGACGGCGATCGGCTGGTGCGGCGGTATCTCTACGAGCCCGAGCCCGAGGTTCGGCGGGCCGCGGTCCGGGCGCTGGCGGCGGTGTTCGACCGGGTGGTCCCGGAGACCGCCGGGCCGGACCTCAGGGCGGACCTGTTCGTTCTGCTGGGCGACCCCGACCCGGTGGTCCGGCGACTGGCCGCCGACCTGATCGACCGGCACAACACGCTGTTCGAGGAGCCGCCGTGGCTGGTCGCGGCGCTGTCGGCGCTGACCGACGACCTCGAGCCGGTCGCGGAGGCGGCGACCGACGCGCTCTCGGGGCTGGCGGCGTCGACCCCCGAGACCGTGTTACGGCACGCGCCGGCGCTGGACCGGCTGGTCGAGGTCGACGACGAGCGCCGCGAGCACGCGCTCCAGGCGTTCGTCCACCTCGTCAAGCACGTCCCGGAGTTGCGGGCGGCCGTGGCGGGACTGCCCGCGGTCGGCGGCGAGCCGGCGGCGCTGAGCTACCGGACGCTGCTGGTGTTGTCGTCGGCCCCGCCGGAGCCGCTCGCGGCCGACGAGGCCTTTCTCGGCCAGCTCGTGGGTTATCTCACCGCGACCACGGAGGAGCTGGGCGCACAGCTGGCGGGGGCGCTGTTGGAGCGGCTGGCCCGCCGGCGCCCCACGGTCGCGGTCGGCCCCGTCGCCGACGCGACCGGGTCGATCAGGGACGACGAGATCCGCCAGGCCCGGGCGGAGTACGCCCTCTACCGGACCGCGGTCGCGCTCGCCGAACGGGGCGAGCCGGCGGCCCTGGAGGCGGCGGCCGACGGGTTCGAGAAAGTGATCGACCGGGCCACGCGGTCGCTGAGCCTGGGCAGCGGGACGAACACACGTGAGGGGGGACAGCCCGACGTCGCCCCCCGGACCGTCCGACGCGTGGCCGCGACGGCCGCCGGCACCGCCGGCCACGAGAGCTTCCTCGACGTCCTCGCGGAGTTCCCCGACGCCGACCGGCTTCCGGCGCCCGAGCCGACCGCCGTCGCGCGGTTCCTGGTCCGTGCCGCCGAGGCCGACCGCGAGACGGCGCTTTCCACCGTCGCGACCGAGTTCGGCCGGCCCGTCCACGAGGCCGTCGTGGAGGAGCTGGTGTCGCTGTCGCCCGGGGAGCGTGGCGAGCGCGCCCGGCTGGAGGCGCTGGCGGAGTTGCTCCCGGGGGTGGAGGACCGGTCGATCGAGATCGCCGGCGTCGGCGCCGTCAGCGACGGTCTCACCGCCGAGGACTGGATCGCCCGCCGGCTAGCCGTCGCGGCCGTCCGGGAGCTGGGGACCGGCGGGACGGTCGGCCCCGACGAGGCCGTGGGACAGCTCGTCCCGCGGCTGACCGACGCCAACGA
The DNA here is from genome assembly GCA_964569925.1 of uncultured Halobacteriales archaeon. GTDB lineage: Archaea > Halobacteriota > Halobacteria > Halobacteriales > Haloarculaceae > CAZMWG01. The sequence goes on from CAZMWG010000035.1 coordinate 11,644, forward strand.
GCAGGTCGCCGAGACCGCACACGACGCCCTGCTCGAGCTCTGTGGCCGGGGCGACACCACGCCGGCGGGGCTCGTGGACCTGGCCCTCGGCCGGGCACGGCGCGACGACCACCCGCGGTGGGCCTGTCGACTCGTCGCCTCGCTGGGGACCCGGTATCTGGCGATCCGGGCCGACGTCGTCGACCGGCTGACGACGCTCGCCACCGGGACCGACGACGGGACGAGCCGGCGGGCCGCGGCGGCGGCGCTGATCGAGGTCGCGACCGTCGACCCGGCCGCGGTCGAGCCGGTCCGGGAGACCCTGCGGACGCTGGCCGGCGACGGCGACCCCAACGTCAGACACTACGCTCGCGAGTGTCTCGGCGCGCTGGGGGGCTGAACGCCGGGGACTCCCCCCGGAGTCGATCGAAGCAGGGGAACCACGACGGCGTCGGAACAGGTGACGCCACGTCCTCGTCGGTTTCCGTCACCGGACGGTGGGAGAGCCCGCCAGGCTAGCCGACTCGGGAGTTGAACCGGGGGAGACGGCCGTGTCTGGACCGGAACAGCCGCTGGTGTTTCCGCTCGACCTGGCGCGCCCGGCGTCGTGACCCGGTCAACCGACAGCGGTAGACCGCCCAGGTCTTCTCGCCGCGCCGGTGACGGCGGAGCCGCCGGCGGACGTCGCCGCTGCCGATGTAGACGACGACGTATCCGGAGTCGGTGTCGCCGGGCCAGCCGAGTTCGTACACCCCGACGCGGTCGGGACCGGCGGTCTCGGGCGGATCGTACGTCGTGAACGAGTTGTTGAGTGGCACGAGAGTTCGGTCGTCGGGACCCGAGCCGGGGGCTCGGGGAGTCGCTCAGAGGTAGCTCCGGTGGCCGTCCGCGCCGTCGGCGACGTCGTCGACGGCCGCCAGCAGGTGGTCCTGGGTGATCGGCTCGACGGCGTCGGGGGCGGCGTCGGCGGGCGTGTCGCCGACCACGGTGGCGTAGGCGGCGGCGACGACGCTCTCTATCTCGCTGCCGGAGAACCCCTCGGTGTGGTCCGCCAGCGCGGCCGGATCGACGTCGGGCGCCGTCCCCGGGGCCTGGAGGTGGACCCTGAAGATCTCCTCTCTGGCGGCCCGGTCGGGCAGCCCCATCTCGATCACGGTCCGCATCCGCTGGGCGTTGTCGATCACCGCGGCGTCGACGGCGTCGGGCGTGTTCGAGGCGCCGACCACGATGAGGTCGTGGTCCTCCTCGGCGAGGTCGTTCATCTCGGTGAGGAAGGCCGTCACCATCTGGTCGTTGCCGGCGGCGGTGCCGACGTCGCCCGACCGGTCGGGCGCCAGGGTGTCGATCTCGTCGAAGAACAGCAACACCGGCCGGTCCCGGGCCCGACGCTTGGCCTGGTCGAAGATCGAGCCGATCCGCTTGGCGGACTTGCCGAACAGGGCGCTCGTGGCGTCCGAACAGCCGACGTATCCCAGCGACCAGTCCGCCTCGCCACAGACGGCCCTCGCCATCAGCGTCTTGCCGGTACCCGGCGGGCCGACCAGCATCACGCCCCCGCCGACGCTGAAGTCGCCCGCCTCGTACAGGTGGCGCTTCTCCACCCGCTCGACGACCTGCTCCCGGAGTTCGGCCTTCACGTCCGCGTAGCCGCCGACGTCGTCGAAGGTGACCGGGACGTCGTCCTCGAACTCGACGATCTCGTCGTCGACGTCGTCGATCCCGGCGGCGTCGTCGCCCCCGGAGCCGTCACGGCCCTCCGAGCGGGCGGTTCCGGCGTCGGCGCTCCCGGAGTCGGTGTCCGCCGGAGAGCCGGTCGCCGAGGAACCGTCCGCCGTGGAGCGGCGGGGACCGGCGTCGCCGGTCGTCGGCCGGTCCCGGCCGTCCGCTCCCGGGGCCGGGGCGTCGTTCAGCGACTCGTGGTAGGCGATCAGCATCTTCGCCAGCCGGTCGGTGGCGCTGGCCCGGTCGCCCACCTCGCGGGCGACCTCCGCGGCGGAGGCGAACAGCCGTTCGGGGTCCACCGGGGGTCGGTCGGCGCCCAGCAGCCGCTTCAGGACGGCCGCCGCCTCGCGGTAGCGCTCCTGGTGGCGGCGGTGCTGGCGCCGGTCGGCACCCTCGGAGGCCGCCGCGAGCCCCCGCTCGATGTGGGCCAACTGCACGTAGCCCACGTACGCCTCGTGGACGCTGCGGGCGTCGATCGCGGCACCGACCCGCTCGCGCTCCTCGGACCGTTTCTCCCGGTAGTGGCGGTACCGGTACCGGGAGGTGCCGGCGGCTCCCATCTCAGTTCCCGTCGTCGGCCGCCGTGGCGTCGACCTGTGCCGACACCTCGGACATCCGGTCGAGCGCCGAGTCGATGCTCATCCCCTCGGACATGGAGACGTCCACGTCGACGTCGCCGGCGCCGCCGACGTCGGCCGTCCCGACCGCGCCGCCGACGCCCTCGGTGATCTGGAGTCCCATGTCGTCGCCCACCTCCTGGGGAGAGGTCTCCTCGTCGAAGTCGGCCATCTGCTGGAGCATGTCGTCGGCCTCGATCTCCAGGGCGCCGTCCTGCATGTCGAAGGCGTCGAGCACGCCCATCAGCTCCGACAGCTCCGACTCGACGGAGGCGTGCCAGTGGTGGAACTCGTCGGTGATCTGACTCATCTCACCGTCCAGGGCCGCCAGGTCCACGTCGACGTCGTCGTCGGAGAAGCTGTCCGGGTCGGGCATCTCGTTGCGGACCTCCACGAGCCGCCAGATCAGCTGGTTCTTCAGCCCCTTGAACGAGCGCAGGCGAGCCACCACGGCGTTGAACTGCGCGATCTTCGCTTCCATCGCCAGCGGCAGCCGCTCGTTCTGCGGCCGGTCCGACCCCTCCTTGATGTACTCGTACACCTGCTGCTGGTGTTTCTCCGCCTCCGCGTCGAACTTGCGGTGGCGGCGGCTCGCGATGTTGCGTTTCTTGCGCGCGTCGACCGCGCTGTGCCGTTCGACCAGCCGTCCGAAGCCGGAGGTCGGCTCCTCCCTGCCGAGAATGCTATCGAACATTCCACCCGGACCGACGGGCCGCCGGTATGAACCGGGGGCGCCGTCGCGGCGAGCCCGTGCCGGCCGTGGACAAGACACAAGTACCGGAACCCGCAGAACGTCCGTGCTCGTCGTCCCGGCACCGTACCGAACAGGTCACGGGCGCGCGAGCCGGGCGGTCGCGCCGGCCCGGGCCAGCCGTTCCACGGCGGCGGCGATCACCGACGGGTCGGCGTCCGGGTCGCCGGCGACCGCCGCCCGGGCGTCGTCGCCGGTGGGCTCGGCGATCCGGTCCAGGCGATCACCGAGCCGGCGGCTCCGGGGCAGGTCGATCAACACCTCCGCCTGGCGGTCGTCCGCGGTGAGCAGCGGGCCGGCGAACGTCCCGCCGCCGTCGGCGACGGTCGCGGGGGTGAGCGACTCGGCCACCCGGACGGGCGTGAGAAAGGAGAGGGCCACGGCCCGTCGGCCGTCGGCGCGGAACCGCTCGGCGACGAGCAGGTAACACCGTCCCGGCGCCGGCGGGTCGACGACGGGGCCGGCGATCCCCATCCGCTCGCGGACCGCCTCGAGGTCCACGTCGACCGCGCCGTCGGGCACCGGGACGGAGCCGTGGTCCAGCGCCGACGGGACCGTGGTCTTGAGCCCGCCGTTCCGGTCGGCCGAGAGCGACGTCGTCGCCTCCACGCGGCCGTCGTCGGGTCGGCGGTCCGGACCGGAGGACACCGCCTTCGCCAGCGCCTCGGCGTCGGTTGCCGCGACGAACCACTCGCGGTCCCGGTCGATCCCCCAGTGGAGTCGGCCCCCCTTCACCACCCCCGGCTGGTCGAGTGTCCGGCCCCGCAGTCCCACGCGCAGGCTGTCGCCGTCACGGACCGTCGCGAGTTGCTGGACGCCGGCCGGCGGGAAGCCGTCCGGCCGCGGTCGGGCCCGCAACGCGTCAAGCAACGCCTCCGGATCGAAGTCGGGCAGTCCCGTCATGTCGCCGCCCGGCCGTACCGTCCGCCGGTATCTCGCTGTGGGACCGTCGGGCCCGAAACGACGATTTATATGCGACGACGGGACCGGGCTCGGCCGCGGCGGGGTATAAGAACCCGGCTCCGCCGCCCCCCCAACGAAGGGTTCGATACCGGGACCCCGTAGGGGGTGCTGGACGATGGACGACGACCGATCCGACACGCGGGAACTGACCGGCGAACTGTTGAACCTCGACGGCGACGTCGGGGGCCACGGTCCACCGACCGCGGGGTTCGAGACCGACGACGACCTCTCCGTCCGGGAGCGCTGTGGACGGGCGCTGTCGATCCTGGTGACCGGCAACTGGCGGGGCGTCGGCTACGACTGGCGGGACCGTGGCGCGGTGGTGGTGGTCGGCGTGGCCGCCGTGGCGGCGCTGCTCTCGGGGGCGTCGCTGGCGGTCGACCTCGCCGGGATCCACCCCGGACCGCTGCCGGCCGTGGAGGCGGCCGTCGAGGTGGCGGTCGTCCGGGCGATCCGCCGGGCCGCGGCCGCGCTCGTGATGGCGGTCCGGTCCGACTGGGTGTTGCTGCTGGCGGCCGGGTTCGTCCTGGCGCTGCTCCGGCGGTGACCATGCGCTGGACCACCGACGACGGCGGCGACTCGGCGACCGGGGCCGGCGGCGACCCGGGGGACGGCGGCGGCGCGGTCGCGGGTGCCGGCGGCGACCCGCCCAGCGAGGGCCGACGGCTCGCCCGCCGGCTGGAGTGGCTCCGCGCCTTCGCCGAGACCGCCGTCGACGAGACCCGCGACTGGATCGACGACCTCGAACGGCGCCACGACGACGCCACCTCGGAGGCGGTCGCCCGGAGCATCGAACAGCTGTACGTGGACGCACGCGACTGGCTCGACACCGCCGAGCGGCTGCGCGGCCGGCTGATCGTCTGGATCCGGGACGCCTCCGTCCAGATCAAGCGTGCCCGGGAGCGTGGCCGGACGCCCGCCGTCGAACACGAGCTCCGGCGGCTGCTCGAGTCGGTGAACGAGCTGATCGAGCTGTCCACCGACGAGTGTCTGGCGCTGCTCGGGAAGGGCACCTACGAGCGGATCCAGGAGCGGACCGCCGCGGCCTTCGAGACGGAGGCCGAGACCGAGAGCGAGACCGCGGCCGAGGGCGAGACCGAGGAGCTGGCCGAGATGCAACGGGACCTCGAGGACCTGATCACCGACATCGAGACCGACGACCGGGAGGCCGACGAGCCGTTCCGGCTGGAGTGACCATGTTAGACCGTTTCCTGTCGAACGACACGGACGACTCGAAGCTGGACCGGATCGACCGACTGTTCACGACCACGCTCTCCCGGCTGGACGACGCCGGCCGGCGGCTGCGGGGGCGGCTGGCCGACCAGGAGCGACGGCTCCGCCGGATCGAGGACCGCGTCGAACTGCGGGACGGACCGCCGCCGGAGCCCCTCGCCCGGGAGTACGAGATCCGGCAGAGCCGGCGGGAACTGATCGAACGGCGCATCGAGACGTGTCGGGAGAAGGGCCGGACCGTCCGGCACGGACAGCTGCTGGTCGAGCGGCTCCGGACCGTCGAGGACGTGCGGCTCGACGACTGGCTGGAGGACGTCGTGGTCCGTCTCCCGGAGGACGGCGAGACGGTCTCCTTCGAGGAGGTGAAGGCCCTGGTCGACGTGCTGGACGGGGCGGCCGAGCGCCTCGACGCGGGGGCTCCGGACCGCCACCTCCACCCCGAGATCGGGGACGGCGAGGAGCTCTCCGCGCTGATCGACGCCGTCGGCGGCGCTCCCGACGCCGGGGCGGACGAGGAGTCCGCGCTCGGGGCGGACGACGAGGACGCGGACGGCTCGGCGGCCGACGCGAGCGAGGAGAGCCTCGCGGGCGACGCCGCCGACGGGGGGCTCGGAGTCGGCGACGGTCTCTCGACCGGGGCGGACGTGGAGTCCGCGCTCGGGGCGGACGACGAGGCTCTCGGGGTCGACACGGACGACCTGGGTCTCGCCGTCGAGGACGGTCTCCCGGTCGTCGAGTCCGGTGAGACCGTCGAGGGACCGGACTTCGGTCCGTCGGACGGCGAGACGGAGAGTCCGCCCGGGGACCGTGCGCCCGGCGGGGAGGACGAGTCGTGATGTCGGTCAGCTTCCCCGCCTTCGGCGGCGACGGGGACGACGGACCGTCGGTCGAGGCGGTCGAGCGCCGGGCGAACGAGGTGTACGAGCGGGTGCTGTCGGCGGCGGAGGCGGGCGAGGAGGCCCGTGCCGACCGGATCCGGGTGTTGCTGTGTGTCAGGCTCCAGCGGCTGCTGGACGAGGAAGACGTCGACGGGGACTCGCCCGTCGCGGAGTACGTCGCGAGCGTCTGCCGGAAACAGCTGTCGACCGTCGACCCCGAGCGGTTCAAGCCCGACGACGGTAGCCCCCGGGCGCGCGACCGGGAGGCCGGGGCCGGAGCGGGGGCGAGCGAACTGGAGGGGGCGGTGGACGTCGACGGGCTGCTCGACCGGCGCCGGACGCCGACCAGGTCGTTCGCGGAGTTCGAGGGCGAACGGCTGGAGCGGCGGCTGCTGGACGAGATCCGGCGGATCCAGCTGTTCCTGGACAACCCACACCTCGAGATCGGCGACCACGCCAACCTGGGGAACCTGCTGTTCTGGGGCCCGCCGGGGACCGGCAAGACCCTCGGGGCGGAGGTGGTGGCCACGCGCCTGCGGAAGCTGGGCTACGACGTCGACTTCCTCCCGCTGAGCGCCGGGCTGATCAAGCACCACCACTTCGGCAAGTCCCAGAAGCGGCTCCGGCGGGTGCTGGAGCGGGCCGACGCCGACGGCCCTACGGTGGTCCTCCTCGACGAGTTCGAACAGATCGCCTCCCGGGACGGCGACGACGGGACCGCCGCCATGACCAACACCGTCCTGCAGCTGACCGACGGGGCCGACGCCGTGAGCGACGTGGTCCTGATCGGGGCGACCAATCGGCGGGCGGTGTGTGATCCGGCGATCTTCAGCCGGTTCGACGCCGTCGAGTTCCCGCTGCCCTCCCCCGAGGCCCGGGTCGCGATCCTCGAGGGGTTCCTCGAGGGCGGGGGCGTCACCGCGGCGGTCTCCGCCGAGGAACTCGGCCGGCTCGACCTCTCGGGGTACTCCGGGCGGGACGTTCGCGAGCTGGCGGGGTGGGCGTTCACGCTTGCCAACCAGGACGGCGACGGCGACGCCCTGACCGTCACCGCCGACCACGTCGCCGGCGGGAAGCGGCTGTTCGAGCGCCGCAGGGGCGGGACGGACGACGGGTCGAGCGACCCCCGCTGACGCGTCGCCGGCCCCGTCTCTCACCCGCGACGGCGGGAACGGCCGAGACCGCCCGTCGGACCCGCCCCGGGCGGACGGCGGCGTCTCAGGCCCGGAAACGCCGGCCGGACTTACAGGGGCTCCCCGGCCGACGGGACGGGCGATGACGGAACGGAACGATCGGCTGGCGTTCGAGCAAGGGCCGGGCTGGCTCGGCCTCTTCCTGGTCGTGACGGCCACCGTCGTGGTGGTCGCCAACGTCGCGGGCGACGCGCTGCGCGTCGGTCCCGCGATCCCGCTCGTGGAACTGACCCTCCCGGAGGTGGCCGTGGACCTCGTCGGGATCGCGATCCCGGCGTGGTTCCTGTGGACCGAACGGGTCGGCGTCGACGACGTGGGCGTCTCCCTGGCCCACGCCGCGGTGGCGGTCCCCGGCGTGGCGGCCTTCTACGTCCTGTTGAACGCCGTCGGCGCGGGGCTGCTGACGACGACGGTGGGTCCCGAGGCGGTGGGCTACCAGTGGACCGTCCCGCCCGCGGAGGCGGTCGCAGCCTTCCTCTCCGCGCTCCTGTTCGCCGCCGTCCCCGAGGAGTTGGCCTACCGCGGCTACCTGCAGTCGAAGCTGATCGCGATGGTACCCGACCGGACGCCGCTGCGGGCGGTCGTCGGGGTCCTCGGGGCGAGCGTCCTGTTCGCCGCCGTGCACCTCCCCCGCGTGCTCACGTCCGGCGTCCCCGGGACGCAGTCGGCCGTCACGTACGGGAGTCTGCTGGTGCTGTCCGGTCTCAGCTTCGGGTTGCTCTACGAGTACACCCAGAACCTCTGGGTCCCGGTGTCGATCCACGCGGCCGGGAACATGCCGGGGACGATGGGCATCGTCTTCTTCGACGCCGGCGCGTTCCGCGGGACCTGGCTGGTCGCGTACGCGGTGCTGTACCTGGCGCTGTCCGTGGCCCTGGTCTGGGGCTACCGACGGTGGCTGATGACGCCGCTGGACCTGCGCTCGTGGACCGACAGGGTCGACACCGGCGTCGCCCGCTCGGAGTGACGGTCGCGATGACGGTGACGGGGACGGCGACGGCGGCGGGAGGGGTCGACCGATGGCGCTGACGGGAGCCGCCGACACGGCGGTCCCGGCGGCCGCGGCGGTCGCGGCGGCGGCGCTGGGCTGGACCACCCGGGTCGCGCTCCGGGACCGCGACCGACCCAACGCCCGGCCGTTCGTGGCGACGGTCGGGGCGCTGACGGTCTGGGCGCTCTGTGCGCTCGCCTCGCGGCTCGGGGCCGCGCTCTCGGCGTCCGTGGTCGAGGAGTTTTTCTCGCTCGCGAGCGTCGTGCCGGCGGTGGTCGTGCCGGTCGCCTGGACCGTCTACGTCCTGGGCTACGCCGGCCGAGGTGTCGGGTTCACGCGGCGACGCGCGCTGCTGCTCGCAGGGGCCACGGCCCCGTTGGTCCTGGCAGGGGCAGCGCTCGCCGTGCTGGCGGCCGAGCCGCCGGAGTCGGTCGGTACCCCGCTGGCGGCGGGCCTGCTCGTCCTCCTGGCCCTGGCGCTGTGTTACCTGGCCGCGCTGTTGGCCTACACCGCGGTCGTCCTCGTCCGTCTGGGCCGGCGACAGAGTCTCCTCTCGCCGCTCCAGGTCGCGGCCCTGCTGACGGCGGTCGGTGTACCCTATCTCGGCACCGCGGTCCAACTCGCCGGCGGCCCCGCCGGCGGCGGCGTCGGCGGCCTGCTCCTGTCGGGGAGCCTGTTCGCGCTCTCGATCCGGCGCTACCCGCTGTTGACCGGGTTCCCGCGGTCCGAGTCGGTCGCCCGGGATCGGGTCGTCGAGGCGCTCCGGGAGGCGGTGGTCGTCCTCGACTGGGACGGACAGGTGCTCGACGCGAACGGGTCGGCGGCCCGGCTGTTGGGCCGGTCGACGGAGGAACTGGTCGGCCGATCGATCGCGGCCGTCGCCGACGGGATCGGGACCGCCGACCTGTCGGCCGGTGCGGCGGGGACGGTCACCCTCCGGACGACGCGGGGCCGTCGACGCTACCGCTACAGCGTCTCCGCCGTCGACCGGACGGCCGAGGGCTCGACGGTCGGGGATCAGGCGATCGAGGAGCCGATGGGCGAGGTACCGGCGGACGAAGAGCCGACGGCCGAGGGCGCGACGAGCGAGGATCCGACCGGGGAGCCGCCGGCGGCGGCCGACGACCCGGACGGCGACCGCGACCCGGTCGCCCGGGCGGTCGTGCTCCGGGACGTCACCGACCGGCGGACCCGCGAGCAGCGGCTGTCGGTCCTCAACCGGATCCTCAGACACAACGTCCGCAACCGGCTGGACGTCGTCCTCGCGCACGCCGAGCGGGTCGAGGACGAGACCGCCCGGGCCGGGATCCGCGACGGCGCGACCGACCTGCTCGAACTCGGCGAGAAGGCCCGGGAGGCCCAGCGGCTCGTGGCGGCCGGCGCCGAGCCCCCGGAGCCGGTGGACCTCGCCGCCGTCGCGACCGAGGTGGCCGACGAACACCGGGACGCGGAGGCCGGCCACGAGATCACGCTCTCGGCGCCCGACGGGCTCACGCTGACCTCGCACCCGGCCTTGGTCCGTGGCCTGCTCTCGGAACTCGTCGACAACGCCGTCGGTCACGCCGGGGACGAGCCACGGGTCGAGATCACCGTCCGGTCGCGTGGCTCGGGGACCGCGGAGATGGTCGTCGCGGACGACGGGCCGGGGATCCCGGAGCGCGAGCGGGCGATCCTCGCCGAGGGGACCGAGAGCCCGCTCGAACACGGCCGCGGCGTCGGCCTGTGGCTCGTCGAGTGGGCGGTCACCCGGCTGGGCGGCGACCTGCGGTTCGACGGGAACGACCCACGGGGGAGCGTCGTGACCGTCCGTCTGCACGACCTCGGGGCGACGGGCGACGAGCCCCGGTGAGCGGGTCGCGGAACGGCCGCCGACTCCGGGTCGGCGAGGGCGCGGTCGGATCGCGGTCCGCGGGTGGTCGTCTCCGCCGGGCGGTCCCGTCGGTCGGGACCCTTAGGATCGTCCGCCGCGTCGCCTCCCCCGTGACCGACCACCAGTGCCCCGACTGCGGCGTCGCGATGGAACCGGTCGACGTCACCGCCGGCGGGACGACCGGACTGTTCGTCGGGACCGAACGCGACGCCGGCGTCCTCGGACGACTCGGCGTCGACGAACACACCCGACTCGAGGGTCGTCTCTGTCCCGAGTGTGGACTGACTCGGCTGTACGCCGACACGGAGGAGTCAGCTGCCCACCCCTAAAGGGGTGGGCTTGTCGGTGGACTCCCGAGTTTCGCGCTCCCACACGAAAGTCCCACGTCCCCGACTTTCTAAT
>CAZMWG010000036.1:0-22122 GCA_964569925.1 uncultured Halobacteriales archaeon
TCTCGTGATGACGAGAGAGCGAAGCTCTCTCGAACCACCCCCGAGTCGAGCGGCGGGGGGCTTTCCGGCGGTTCACGTCACTGTCAGCAGAGAAATCCTCCGAAACGACCGCTAGAGTCGAGCGGGGCGGGGCTTTCTGGCGGTCTGCGGTGAAGTCGACAGAGAACTCACTCTAAACGACTATCCGAAACCAGGATCAACGAGAACACCACCGAACACCGGGATTCAGGGCAGGTAGTCGGGATCGGAGACGGCGACGGTCGTACCGGCGGGGACCGTCCCGCGGCCGACGGGGACGGCGATCCGGCCGTCGGCACGGGTCGCGGTCTCGCGATCCCAGGCGCCCAGCGGGCGGACGGTCGGACGGTCGGCCTCGGTCTCCTCCCCGACGGTCCCCACCGGCTCGTCGCCCTCGACCGCGACGGGGACGAACGAGTGGCGCTCGGGATCGGTCTCGACGGGGGCGGCGAGGTCGCCGGCGAAGCTCGGGTGTGGCAGGGTCGGCTCGCCGAGGAAGGCACGCAGGAGCGGGCGCAGCAGTTCGATCGCGGCGACGCGGGCGGCGACCGGGTCCGGCGGGAGAAGCAGGACGGGACGGTCGTGAACGACGGCGACGCCGGTGTCGGTCCCGGGCTCGATCGCCGTTCGGTCGTGGCGAAGCTCCCCGAGCGCGCCGACGACCGAGCGGACGGTGTCGCCGGGCTCGGTGCCCACGACGGCGAGAGCGTCGCGGGTCAGATCGCGCTGGACGGCCATCCGCAGGGCGGGGGCGTCCTCCGAGACCGGGCTCCGGTAGGTCACCTTCCCGCCCCAGCGGTCGACGTACTGCGAGAGTGTGAACCCGGCCGTCTCGACGCGCTCGCCGGGACCCGGCTTCCCCTCGACCAGGTCGTCGCCGGTCGGGACGACCCCCACCTCTGGGCGCTGGCGGACGGTGACGTCGACGACGCCGGCGGCCCGGAGGTGGCCGGCGTCGGCCGGACGGATCCGCCGGCCCGCCGGAAGCAGAGTCTCGTCGTCGCGGACGACGTCTCGGGCGAGGGTACGGCCGATCGCGACCGACAGCGGGACGCGGTCCGTGCGGTCGACCGGGGCGGCGGCGGCCAGGAGCCGGTCGGTCGCGACCGCGAGCGGGACCGGGTCGTCGGGCGTTGGTGCGGCCATGGCCGCCGTCGGGCCCGACCGATCAAAGCCCCTGCGGAAGCGGCGGGACGGGCACGGTCGGGGAGTGGGGGCGGGGCAGAGAGGAAGGGAGAGCGAGGGCGGGACCGGCACGACCGGAGAAAGAGCGAGGCCGGAAGCGGGGCCGAGGCGGGCAGTCCGGTCGGTCGGGGGACCACGAGACGGAAACAGGGGGTTTAACGCGGGCCGAAACCAACGGCCGTTCATGTCCGCGCTGCGCGACGCGTTGCGGGAGCTCCCCGAGGCGGTCTTCGCCGACGTGTTCGAGTCCGAGGAGGCGTACCTCCTGGTGTTGGACCTGCCGGGGGCGACCGCCGACACGGTCGAGGCCCGCGTCGAGGGCGACCGGCTGACGATCGAAGCCCGCCGGCGCAAGGACGTGCCGCCGGAGTTCCGGTACGTCGACGAGGACCGGTCGCTGTTCCTCGACGTGGAACTGCCGCTGCCGCCCGACGCCACCGGCCAGGGCGCCGAGGGCGAGGTGTCCCGTGGCGTGCTGGAACTGCGCCTCCCCAAGGCCGCCGCGGCACCGGGAACCACGATCCCCATCGAGGCGGCCTGACCACGGGGTGGCCGGGTCGGTGAACCTCCGCTCGTACTGGCGGTTCGTCGTCGTCGCGTGGCAGTTCCTGCCGCTGGTGATCGCGTACGCGCGCGACCGCCGTCGGTTCCTGTTGTTCGGGCGGTCCAGACAGGTGAGTTCGGCCCAGCGTCGCGAGCGGGCGCGGTCGCTGCTGGACTCGATGCTTACCCTCGGGCCGACGTTCATCAAACTCGGCCAGATCCTCTCGACGCGACCCGACATCCTCCCGCCGGAGTACGTCGAGGAGTTCACGAAGCTCCAGGACGAGGTGCCCCCGGCCGACTGGGAACCGGCGCGAACGGTTCTGGAGGAGGAACTGGGGCCGATCGACGAGCGGTTCGAGTCCTTCGACGAGGACCCCATCAGCGGCGCCTCGCTGGGGCAGGTGTACCGCGCCGTCGCCGACGGGGAGGACGTGGCGGTGAAGATCCGTCGGCCGGGCGTCGAGGAACTCGTCGAGTCGGACCTCCGGGTGATCAGGTGGTCGATCCCGCTGGTCCGGCGCTTTGTCAGCGAGGCGCGGTCGTTCTCGCTGGACACCCTGGCCGACGAGTTCGCGAAGACGATCCGCCGGGAGATGGACTACGAGCGGGAGGCCCGGATGCTCAACGAGATCCGGGCGAACTTCGCCGACGAGGAGCGGATTCGGATCCCGCGGACGGTCGAGACCCACTCCACGGGGCGGGTGCTCACGATGGAGTACGTCGAGGGGACCAAGATCAGCGAGGTCGACCGGATCGACGAGTTGGGCGTCGACCGGACGGCGCTGGCCGAGACCCTCCAGCGGGCATACCTCCGGATGATCGTCGAGGACGGGGTGTTCCACGCCGACCCACACCCCGGCAACCTCGCCGTCAAGGACGACGGTCGGCTCGTCTTCTACGACTTCGGCATGTCCGACCGGGTGGACCCGTTCGTCCAGGAGAAGATCATCGACTTCTACGCCGCGGTCGCCGAGCAGGACATCGACGCCATCCTGGACACGCTGATCGAGATGGGGACGCTGTCGCCGGAGGCCGACCGGCAGGTGATGGCCGACGTGATGGAGTTGGCCATCGCGGACGCCCGCGGCGAGGAGATCGAGCAGTACCGCGTCCAGCAGATCGTCCAGCAGGTCGAGGACACCATCTACGAGTTCCCGCTGCGACTGCCGGCCAACCTGGCGCTGGTGCTCCGGGTGGCGACCGTCGTCGAGGGGGTCTGTGTGACGCTGGATCCGGAGTTCGACTTCATCGACGTGGCCACCGACTACCTCCGCGAGGAGGGGTACATCGCCGAGGGCGTCCGGGAGTTCGCCGAGGACCGCGTCCGGGAGGTGGGCGACGCCGCCCGGTCGCTGGTGCGGGTGCCGCCCAAACTGGAGGCCACGCTCGACCGGATCGAGCGCGAGGAGTTCCGCGTCCAGGCCGACATCGAGGACTCCGACGACCTGTTCGATCGGCTGGCCTGGCGGCTCGTGCTCGGGATGATACTCGCCTCGACGCTCTTTACCACGGCGTACCTCTCGGTGCGGGCGACCCTGGAGGTGGCCGCCCTGCCCGGCGCGGCCGTGTTCCTGGTGACCGTCCTGCTGTACCGCTCCTTCCGCGAGCGCTCGGGGATCCGGGCCGAGCCACAGTTCACCCGCCAGAGCATGCGCGAACGCGACGAGGCCGAGGGTGGCGGCGGCTTCGCGACGGCCCACGGGATGAGCGACGAGGAGTGAGCCGCCGCCCGCGGGCCACCGGACACACCGCGGCGTCGCCGCGACGGCGTCGCCGGAGCGCCGAGGCGTCGAGGCGCCGTGATCCGGCGGCTCCGGATTCCAAACCGTTTATACTCCGACGCCGGAAACGAGGCGTATGGCGAGACAGCAGACCGAGGTGCGGGACCTCGACGAGGGGAGTTACGTGATGATGGAGGAGACGCCCTGCGAGATCACCGCCTACAGTACGGCCAAGCCGGGCAAGCACGGCAGCGCGAAGGCCCGGATCGAGGGCAAGGGCGTGTTCGACGAGCGCAAGCGGTCGCTCTCCCAGCCCGTCGACGCCAAGGTGTGGGTGCCGATCATCGACCGCAAGCAGGGGCAGGTCGTCTCGGTCTCGGGCACCGACGCGCAGGTGATGGACCTGGAGACCTACGACACGTTCACGATGCGCACCCCCGAGGAGGTCGACCTCTCGTCGGACGACGAGATCGAGTACCTGGAGTACGAGGAGCAGCGCAAGATCGTCTGAGATGTTCCCCGGCGCGGGCGCCGACCCGGAGGCGGCCGACTACGCCGTCGTCGGGGCGCCGCTCGACGCCTCGACGACCTTCGAGCCGGGCGCCCGCTTCGGTCCCCGTCGGGTCCGCCACTACGCCTCGGGCTTCGAGGACTACGACCGCGCGACGGGGCGTCGCTTCTCCGATCTGAGCGTCGCCGACCACGGCGACGTCGCCCCGACCGACGACGTCGAGGAGTACCTGACCTACCTGCGGGGACTGCTGGGCGACTACGCCGCCGCGGGGACCGTCCCGCTGCTCGTCGGCGGGGAACACACCGTCTCGGCCGCGGCCGTCCGCGCCCTGGAACCCGACGTCTTCCTCTCGCTCGACGCCCACCTCGACCTGCGGGAGTCCTACGCCGGCAACCCGCTGAGCCACGCCACCGTCACGCGTCACGCGCTCGCCGTCGCGGACCGCGCCGTCGTCGTCGGCGCCCGCGCCGGGAGCGAGGCCGAGTGGGAACGGGCCGGCGCCGACGACGTGACGGTCGTGGAACCGGAGGCCGTCGCCGACCGGTCGTTCGCGTTCGACGGGCGGCGGGTCTACTGCTCGGTCGACGTCGACGCCGCCGACCCCGGGTTCGCCCCCGGCACCGGCACCAAGGAGCCGTTCGGCCTGACGCCCCGCGAGATGCGCGACGTCGTCCGTACCGTCGCGCCCCGCGCCGTCGGGTTCGACGTCGTCGAGGTGAACGACCGGGACGACGGCCAGGCCGCGACGCTGGCGGCCAAACTGCTCAGGGCGTTCGTCCACGCCCGGGCCCACGCCGACGACGCGCCCGCCCCCGCTCCGGACCCCTGACCGTCGCGTCCGAGCGGGCCCCCGATCCCGGGCGACGATGTTTAATAGGCCCCCGACACAGCCACGGGTATGGATCGGCTGTCGTCGTGTTACTTCTGTGGCGCCGCGCTCGACGCCTCGCTGTCGGAGTACCCGGTCGTCCCGCGGGAACTGCACCCCGACCCCGACCAGCAGCGCAGCGTGGTGCTGTGTCCGACCTGCAGACGGAAGCTCGGCGCGGTGATCGAGGCCGTCGTCGGCACCGTCGAGGACGGGGACGGTCACCTCGCCGCCGGGAGCGGCCGGCCGACTGCCGGCGATCCGGAGGGACCCGGGGCCGAGAGTCCGGAGGGACCCGGGGCCGGCGACCCGGCCGATCGCGGGGCCGTCGATCCGGACGGGCCGGAGACCGGCGGCGCCATCGGAGAGACGGGGCTCGACGACATCCAGCCCGGTGAGGGGAGCCTACTCGGCGACCGGGGAGGCGGCGACCCCGCTCGGAGCGGACGCGAGGGACGGGATCACGGCCCGACGGCGGGTGGTGACGAACCGTCGGGCCGCGGGACCGATGCCGGGGCCGGGGCTGAGACGGAGGTGACGACCGAGACCGGGTCCGAGAGCGGTCCCGACGCGGAGATGCAGGAGCTGTTCGGCGTCGACCGGAGCGGGGACACGGACTCCGAGGGCGGGAACCCGTCGACGGGACGGACGGGCCACGGGCGCGACGCGGGCGGTGCGGACCGGAGGGAGGGCGGTCCCGGCGCCGGCGGCGCGAGCCGGGGAGAGAACGACGACCGGCACTCCGGGACCGAGGAGCCGGCCCCGGCGGACGCCGGATCGGCGGCCGAGGGTGACGGCGCGGACGAGGGCACGGACGCGAACGCCGACACCGACGCCGGCGAGGCGGACGACGGGACGGACGCCGACGACGCGGACGGCGGGGAGGGCGGGCAGAGCCTCTCGCGGCTGGAGTACGACAAGGTGATGCGGCTGCTCCAGAACCGGGAGTTCCCGGTCGATCGGGCAGAGATCCGGACGGTGGCGGTCAGCGCCTACGAGATCAGCGGCGAGCGGTTCGACCGGGTGATCGAGGCGGCCGTCGAGCGGGACCTGATCGCCGAGGAGGACGGCCGGCTCGTCCGGCCGGAGTGAGAAGACCGATAGGGCGGGGCGACGACGCGGGGAGTATGGACGCCGGGGAACTCGCCGACGAACTGGACGACCGGCTCGACACCGCCACGTACGCCGACGTGGACGCGAGCGCGAACGGGTTGCAGGTCGGGCGCCGGGACCGGGAGGTCGAGCACGTCGCCTTCGCGGTCGACGCCGCCGTCGAGACGATCGAGCGGGCCGTCGCCGCCGGCGCGGACGCGATGGTGGTCCACCACGGGCTGGTGTGGGGCGGGCTCGACCGGCTGACCGGCCGGGACTACCGTCGGATCGCGCCGCTGGTCGAGAACGATCTGGCGCTGTACGTCTCGCACCTGCCGCTGGACGGCCACCCGGAACTGGGCAACGCCGCCGGCCTCGCGGACCTGCTGGGGCTGGTCGACCGCGGCCCCTTCGGCGAACTCGGCGGCGAGCACGTCGGCCTCCGGGGTCGCTCGCGGGAGGGGCTCGGGGTCGACGAGCTACGGTCGCGGCTGGCCGGAGCACTCGACACCGGCGACGGGACGGTCAGGACCCTCGATTTCGGCCCCGACCGGATCGAGGAGGTGGCGATCGTCACCGGCAGCGGCGTCGACTGGCTCGGCGAGGCCGCCGATCGGGGCGCGGACGCCCTGGTCACCGGCGAGGGCAAACAGCAGGTCTACCACGAGGCCCGCGAGGCCGGCGTCCCGGTCGTGCTGGGGGGCCACTACGCCACCGAGACGTTCGGCGTCCGCTCGCTGCGGGACCTCGTCGCCGACTGGGGGATCGAGACCACGTTCGTCGGCCACCCGACCGGGCTGTAGACCGAGCGGCGGATCGGGAGCGACGCCCCGGGGTCGGGGGAGCCGACCGCAACCGCGGAGTTGAAGCCGCCCGCCGGCCGAGGGCGGACAGATGAGCGACGAGTCCGACGAGCACGACGGGGACGGCGACCACGGCGACGGGCACGGCGAGCGGGCGGCGTTCACCCACGACCCGATCGGCCACGCGGAGGCGGTCGCGGGGATGACCGTCGACGAACTGGCCCGGGAGTACGCCGCGGCCGGCGTCGGCGCGGCGGACCTCGCCGAGGCCGTCGACGTGTACACGGAGATGCAGTCGGCCGACGCGACCGTCTTCATGGGGCTCGCGGGCGCGATGGTGCCGACCGGGATGCGCCGGATCGTCTCGGACCTGCTCCGCGACGGCCACGTGGACGCGCTGGTCACCACGGGCGCGAACCTCACCCACGACGCGATCGAGGCGATCGGCGGCAAACACCACCACGGGACGGTGCCCGACGACAACGCGGAGCGGGCCCACGACGAGCGGCTCCGCGAGGAGGGGGTCGACCGGATCTACAACGTCACGCTCCCACAGGAGCACTTCGCGGCCTTCGAGTCCCACCTCCGGGAAGAGGTGTTCCCGCCGCTCGCGGCCGAGGGAATGGTGTCGATCCGCCGGCTCACCGAGGAGCTGGGGCGGGCCAACGCCGCCGTCAACGAGCGCGAGGGGATCGACGAGCGCGCCGGCATCGCCGCGACCGCCTTCGAGCACGACGTGCCGATCTACTGCCCGGCGGTCCAGGACTCCGTGCTGGGCCTGCAGTGTTGGATCTACTCACAGACCAGCGAGTTCACGCTGGACGCGCTGGCGGACATGAGCCACATCGGCGACCTGGCCTACGAGGCCGACGACGCCGGCGCCGTCGTGGTCGGGGGCGGCGTGCCCAAGAACTACGTCCTCCAGACGATGCTGGTCTCGCCCGACGCCTACGACTACGCGGTCCAACTGACGACCGACCCGCCCTCGACCGGCGGCCTGTCCGGCGCGACGCTGAACGAGGCTCGGTCGTGGGGGAAACTCGAACCCGACGCACGCAACGTCTCGGTGTACGCCGACGCGACGATCACGCTCCCCCTGCTGGTGGCGGCGGCCCGCGAGCGGCTCGCGGAGTGAGCGGGCTACCGGCCGGCGGCGTCGAACATGCCCCGCCGGGCGGCCAGCGCGCCGCCGAACAGCACCAGCCCGACGACCGCCAGCACCAGCGACTGGGCGGCGACCGTCCCGACGGTGCCGGCGACGAGGGCGTCGGCGACGTCGAAGCCGACGACCGCGGGGCCGGTGGCGCTCCCCGCGGCGTCGGCGAGCGCCCCGCGTGCGCGGCCACCGGCCAGCGTGACCGAACCGTACGCGAGCACGCCGGCGGCCAGTAGCCCCCAGCCGGCAGTGTAGGCGACCGACGGGACCGAGCGGGTCAGCGCGTACAGCGCGCCGGCGAGCGCCACCGCGAGAACCGGCAGGACGAACTGGAGGGTGTCCAGCAGCGAGACCCCGCTCGCGGCGTCGGCCAGCTGACCGCGGGCGTCGCCGCTCAGTTCGTCGGTCAGCGAGAGCCGGTCGGGGAGCTGTTCGTCGAGGCGGGCCCGGACCGTGTCGGCGACGGCGCTCTCTAACTCCGCCCGCGCCGCGGCGACGTTCTCGCGGAAGGTGTCGTGGTCGGTGCTGTCGGTCGCCAGCTCCTCGGCGACCGTCTCGGCGTAGGCGATACCGGCCCGCTCGACGGGCGTCTCGCCCTCCAGGGCCTGTATCTCCTCGTAGGTGCCGTCGGGGAACCGCTGCTGAGCGACCTGGAAGGCCCGCTCGCTCTCGACCATCCGGTCGATGTCCTCCGGGGAGAGTTCGTCGGGGAGGTCGGCACCGCTCGCGGCCAGCAACTCGCCCGTCGAGTAGTTCGCGACCGTCTCGGCCGCGGCGGCGGCGATCCGGTCTTTGACCGGCACCACGTCGACGCCCAGCGCCAACTCGTCGCTGTCGCCGTGGAGGAAGGCGTACAGTCCGTCGACGTTGGCGTCCACCTGTTCGCGGACGTACGGCGTCGTCAGCGACTCGGCGACGATCCCCTCGACGTCGACGCCGGACACCTCGCCGGCGCTCTCGCGGACCGACTCGGTCGCGACCGTCCGCAGTTCGTCCCGGAGCGCCTCGTAGCCGTCCTCCTCGGCGACGGTCTCGGTGACGAAGTCGGCGTCCAGCGCCGTCCGCTGGGCACCGACGACGAGGTTCGCCGACACCAGCGTCAGCGCCAACACCAAGCCGAGCAGGACACGGCCGACCCGCCGGCCCGTGCTCGCGGTGTCGGCCTGGGACCGCCGGCTCACCGGACCACCCCATGGGTCGACGCCCGCCCCCGTGTCACGGTCCGCTCGCCGTCCGCCGCCCGAACTCGTCGCATACCTCCCTCAACTGGTCGCGGGGTCCTTATCCCTGCCGGCCGTCGGCCTCGCCGCCGTCGGTCGGACGGCGGGCCGACGACGTCCGCGAGGTCGAGGGGGCGCGTCGGGGACGCGGCGAGCCCCGCCGCCCGCGGTCAGTCCGGGAGACCGAAGCTCTCGGCCAGCAGGTCCTCGTGGACCGCGCCGTGGACGTGGGTGTCCCCGCCGACGACGTCGACGGTGACCTGCGCGGGCGCGAACACCTCGACCGGCACGTCGGCGAACTCCCAGCCGGCGTCGTCGAACGCCTCGCCCAGCGGGGTGCCGTACTCGTCGGCGGCGGTGGAGACGACCTCGTCGAAGCGGTCGAACCCGTCCTCGACGGTGAGGTGGACCCGGCCGCCGTAGGCCAGCGCGTCGGTGGTCCGGGCGATGGCGGTCGCCTCGTCGCCGGCCACCGGCGCGACCGGGGCGACGCCGCTGGCCGAGAGGACCGCGCCGGGGTCGTAGCCCAGTTCGGTGAGCCGGAAGGTGGCGAGTTCGGCGGCCCGCGCGGCCGAGAGGACGCTCCCGGTGACGCTCGCGGTCGCGTAGGCCGGGAGGAAGACGGCGGTCTCGGGGACGCCGGCCCGCTGGGCGACGTGGGCGGCGACGGCCTCGTCGGGGAGCCGATCGCTCTCGACCGCCAGCACGGCGAAGTCGCCCGCGTCGCGGTAGCCCACGCGGCCGAAGACGTCCTCCTCGGCGACCAGCGCCCGGGCGGGGCCGCTGCCCAGCCCCTCGAAGCCGTCGACGGAGAGCTCCCAGCCGGCCTTGCCGGCACACAACAGTCCCAGCGCCGGGTGGTCGGTCGACAGCTCCACGTGGGTCAGCGGCGCGCCGGCGACCGTATCCATCCGGCTGCGGACGCTCGCGAGCCCGGCGGTGACGATCTCGGCCAGCAGCAGCCCGGCCTCCGTCGCCCCGGGCACCTCCACCCCGAAGTCGAGCACCGCGGCGTCGCCGTCCAGCGCGTGGACCGCGATCGTGAGCTCGTCGGCGAAGTCGATCGCCTCGTCGACGAGTTCCGTCGCCATCCGGTTGAGGCTCTGCATGACCCGACGTTCCCCGGCCGGCGTCTTACCTCCTCCGCTCGGGCCCGCTCGACGGGAGCCGTGGCGACGGTCGCCGGTCAGGGGAGCAGTCCCAGCGCCAGCGCGGCGCCGATCCCGGCCAGCGCCAGCCCCGTCACCCGGCCGGCGATCCGCTGGCCCGTGGTGTTCCCGTAGTCCGCGGGGTCGACGGCGCCGAAGTACAACAGCCGGATCTGGAGTCGGGACATCGTCGTCGGCCTGACGACCCACGCCAGGCCCAGCGCTACCGCGACCCCCCCGAGGACGACCTGCCACAGCGCCACCATACCCCGCCCTCGGCCGCCCCGTTCAAGTCACTCACGGCTCGCATCGGACGGGACCGTCGGACCGGCCGACGGCGGCACAGGTCGGGACGTGCTCACTCTCGGTCGCTGCGCGCGGCCCGGCCCAGCGACGCCTCGACGGCGTCGACCTTCTCTCCCGCCCGCTGGTCGACGGTCCGCTTGTCGTCGATCTTGAGGAACGTCTCCACGCGGTCGGCGTCGACGGCCTCGTGGGCGGCGTGGGCGGCCGCGAACAGCTCCGCCGACCCCTCGGCCTCCACGATGGTCCCCATCGGGGTGGTCTCGTACTCCACGTCGAACTCCTCGAGCGCCGCGACGGCGTCGGCGACGTGGTCGGCCATGCTCTCCTCGATCACCGGTGCCACCGACAGGAATCCGATACAGGTCACGTCCGGCGCTTGGGGCGCCGGGGTCAAAAGCTCAGACGAAGGTCGGTCCGGCGACCGAGTCGTCGTCCTCGGCCTCGCGGTAGGTGTGTTCGGGCGCCCAGCCGAGCACCTCGCGGGCGTTGGGGTAGTCGATGGCGGCCTCGTCGCCCGTGAGCGAGCCGTCCTCGGGGACGTCGCCGTACACCGCCTCGACCGCGTCGACGGTGTCGACGCCGAGGAAGTTCTCGTCGGCGACGGCCATGAACGGCTCGTGACCCTCGAAGTCCGCGTCCATCGCCATCTCCACCTGCGAGACCACGTCGCGGATGTCGACGTACGAGAAGAAGTTGCCGGCGGCGTTGTGTCCGGAGATGCCAAAGGAGTCCCCGAGTTCGGCCGTCTCCAGGTCGAAGTGCTCGCGGATGGTCGCGGTCTGGTACTCCCCGGGGTAGTTGATCCAGGAGGGCCGGATCGAGGCGACCGGGACGTCGTGGCGCCGGGTCACCATCTTGGCGATCTCCTCGCCGGCGACCTTCGAGGTGCCGTAGGGGTCCTCGGGGCGCATGGGGTGGTCGACGTCGATCGGGAAGTAGTCCGGCAGGAAGGAGGGGTCGGCGAAGACGGTGCCGTAGACGGTCTCGCTGGAGGCCCAGACGACCTCCGCCCCGACGCTGCCGGCCGCCGAGAGCACGTTGTACGTGCTCATCGTGTTGTTCTCGTAGACGTGGGCGCCGCCGTGGCCCAGCGGGTTGGGGAAGGCCGCGAAGTGGATCACGTGGTCCGGGTCGAACTCCGTGATCAGCTCCCAGGTCTGCCCTTGTTCGGTGAGGTCGGCCTCCCTGAAGTCGACGTTCTCGGGGCCCGCCTCCGGGTCGGGCCGCGCCACGTCGATGCTCCGTACGTCGTACCCCTGCTCCGCGAGCGAGGAGACGACCCAACTGGCTGCGCCGCCGAGTCCGCCGGTGACGACTGCTCGTGGCATTCCTCCTCCGGTAGAGGTGGACCCGATTTATAATTACTGTCTAACGATCGTCCGGGATCCGGCGCCGGAGGCGCCTTCGCTGGCGTCGTGTCGCTCGTCGGTCAGGTCCCGGGGTCGCCGCCGCCGTCGTCGCGTCTCCCGGGTGTCAGGTCCTACCTTCGGGGCCTGGGACCCGGGGCCCGCCGCCGAAGCCCGTCACCCGTCGCCGGACTCCGGTCCGTCCGGCCTACCGGACGACGTGTTCGGGTTCCTCGCCGTCGAGCCAGCGGGCGACGTCGCCGGCGACGATGCGGGGGCCCTCGAGCACCGCGTCGCGGGTGGAGCCGGCGACGTGGGGCGACAGCACCACGCCCTCGCGGTCCACGAGCGAGTGGTCGGCCGGCAGGGGCTCCTCGCGGAAGACGTCGAGCGCGGCGCCGGCGATGGAGTCCGCGTCCAGCGCGGCGACCAGGGCGTCCTCGTCGACCAGCCCGCCGCGGGCGGTGTTGACCAGAAAGGCGGAGGGGGCCATCCGGTCGAACTCGTCGGCGCCGACCAGGCCCTCGGTCTCGTCGGTGAGCCTGACGTGCAGCGTGACGGCATCGGCCCGCTCGAACAGTTCGGCCTTGTCGACGGGCTCGGCCCCGGTGTCCGCGATGGCGTCGTCGTCGACGTAGGGGTCGTGTGCGAGCAGTTCGGCGTCGAAACCCGCGAGCCGTCGGGCGACCCCGCGGCCGATGTTGCCGAAGCCGACGATCCCCACCGTCGCCGTGCGCAGGTCCGGCGGGAGCGCCTCTGGGTCGAACGTCTGGTTCCACTCGCCGTCGGCCATCTCGGCGTGCCGGAAGGGGATCCCGCGGAACCGCGCGAGCACCAGCGCGACGGCGTAGTCGGCGACCGCGTGGCGGTTGCGCCCCGGCGCGTGGATCACCTCGATCCCGCGCCCCCGACAGGCCGCGACGTCGACGTTCTCCGTCCCGCCGCGGGCGGCCGCCACGAGTTCGAGGTCGTCGGCGCCCTCGACCAGCGCCTCGGAGACGGGCGCCTTGTGGACGACGAGGAGCTCGACGCCGTCCAGTTCGGCGGCGATGGCGCTCGTGTCGTAGGAGCCGGGACCCTCGGCCTCCATGCTCATCGTCCGGTCGCGGAACTCGGTGGGGGTGGCCTCGCCCATCCAGTCGGTCAGGCGGAAGTCGACGCCCCGCTCGGCCAGGTGGCCGGCGGCCTCGTGCATGTACTCGCTCGGTTGCTGCGGGTCGCCACACAGCAGGACGCTGACGCTCATCCGGACCCCTGTTCGTCGGAGGGCGGCATGAGTGTTCCCCACGTCCCGGCCAGCGCGTCCCGGTTCTCCCGGAACGCCCGCCACAGCGTCCGGTAACGCTCGACCCGAGCCGGGTCGGGCTCGTGGCGCCGGTCGACGGTCACCGCCGACCCGACCGCGGCGTCGACGTCGTCGTAGGCCCCGGCGGCGACGCCGGCACACAGCGCGGCCCCGAGCGCTCCGGTCTCCGCGACCGCGGGCACCCGGACCGGCCGGTCGAGCAGGTCCGCGAACGTCCGGGGCCACAGTTCCGAGCGGGCGCCGCCGCCGCTCACCCGCAGTTCCGCGAGTTCGACGCCGAAGTCGTCGACGCCGCCGGCCAACGCCGTCGCGACACCCTCGTACACCGCCCGGAGCATCTCGTCACGGCCGTGATCGAGGGCGAGCCCGGTGAACGACCCCCGGGCTTCGGGGTCGTCGGTCGAGCCGTCCAGGTACGGCAGGAAGACCACGCCCCCGGCGCCCGGGCCGACGGCCTCGGCCCGCCGCTCGTAGACGTCGTAGGGGTCGACGCCGCGCTCGCGGGCGGTCTCGCGCCAGCCGGCGCCGAACTCCTCGACGAACCAGTCCAGGCAGGCCGCGCCGGCGCGGGTCCCCCGGTAGCGCAGCCACCCCCCGAGGTAGCGCCGTGGAAGCCCGCCCTCGCCGTGGTCGGGGCCGTCGACGACGACGACGCTCTGTCCCCAAGTGCCCAGGATCGTCGTCGCCTCGCCCGGGTCGGTCACGCCGGCGCCCAGCGTGCAGGCGCCGACGTCGTGGAGGCCGCCGGCGACGGGGACGCCCGCGGGGAGGCCGGTCCGCTCGGCCGCGGCGTCGGTGACCCGCCCGGAGACGGCCGTGCTCGGGACCACCTCGGGGGCGGCCGCTGCGAACCGTTCCAGCCCGAGCACCCCGAGGGCTGCCTCGACGTCCCCGTCCGGGGGGACCAGCGCGGAGCCGTCCATCGGGTCGGTGGCGACCGCGCCGGTCAGCCGGTACCGGAGGACATCCTTGCAGGCGAGCACGGCGTCGATCCGGTCGGCGACGGCGGGTCGCTCGCGGTCGAACCACCCCAGCAGGCTGTACGGGTCGGCGCCGAACGGCCGCCACCCCAGCCGGTCCGTGACCGCGTCGAGCAGCCCGGACGCCGCCCACTCGGCGACCAGCGCCGTCCCGCGGTCGTCGGTGGACTTGACGCCGACGACCGGGTCGCCGTCGGCGTCCAGCGCGTAGAGCCCGTGGCCGTGGCCGGCCAGGCCGACGCCCGCGATCCGGTCGAGGTCGACCGCGTCGTCGTCGACGACGGTCCGGATCAGGTCCGCCGTCGCCGCCCAGAGGGCGTCGTGGTCCTGTTCGTCCCGCCCGGGACCGGCCTCCGGGTCCGGCGTCGGTCCCGAGGCGCTCGCGACCGGCGTCCCGCGGTCGTCGAAGGCGGCGACGGCGAGGTTGGTGAGGCCGGCGTCGACGCCGAGCAACAGGGGGCCGCTCATCGGCTCCCGTCGCCGGCGTACCGGCTCCGGCCGGCGGCGCCGGTCAGGTCTGCGAGGTCGGCCATCACGTCGGCCAGGCGCTCGCGGACCGCCGTCGCGACCACCTGTGGGTGGAACGACGACTTCTCGGGTGACCAGTCGGTGTCGCCGAACATGCCGGCGCGGTCGTCCTCGACCCCCTCGGGGGGGACGATGGCGTCGGCGTGCTCGCGGTAGAACTCCGCCGCCGTCCGGGCGAACTCGTACTGGTAGCGGGTGTTCTTGTTGAACTTCCGGACGCCGGCCTCGAGGAAGGCCGCCACCTGCTCGTCCGTGATCCCCGAGGAGCCGTGGACCACAAGCGGCACCTCGTGGCCGGCCTCGCGCAGCGCCGCGTCCACCTCGGCGGCCACCGACGGCCGGACGTCGAGGTCCCGGCCCGAGGCGACGCCGTGCTGGGTGCCGACCGACACCGCCAGCAGGTCACAGCCGGTGCGCTCGGCGAACTCCACGGCGCGGTCGGGGTCGGTGTAGAACGCCTCCTCGGCGGCCGTCTCCGTGCCGCCCTCGGTGCCGGCCACCCGACCCAGTTCGGCCTCGACGAGCGCGTCGGTCCGCTCGTGGACCCGGTCGACCGCGTCGGCCACCAGCGAGACGTTCTCCTCGAAGGGCCGGTCGGAGGCGTCGACCATCACCGACGAGGCGACGTCGGCCTCGGTCACCGCGTCGAGGAAGTCGTCCTGTTCGGGCAGGTGGACGTGGTCGACGTTGCTGAACACGCCGATGTCGGCGGTCTCGGCCAGCGGGTCGAGGTAGCCGCCGAACGCGCGCAGCCCGGCCGCGGGGTCGCCGCCGCCGTAGAAGGCGGCCGTCTCGCGGTTGCACTGGACGACCAGGTCCGCGTCGACCCGGTCGGCCCCCCACAGGAGCCCGACCAGGATGTCCGGGTGGGTGACGTTGCTCGCGAAGAAGCCGTAGCCGCCCTCGCGGGCGGCCGCGTACGTCGCCGGCAGTTCGGTGCCGTCGAGGTGTGACATGGCACCACGCTCGTCCCCGGACCCCCTATAGCTGCCGGCGTCGGGGGTCCGGACGAGCGGCCGCCGTGACCGGCGGGGCTCCGGGGACCGGGTCGGCGGGCGCGAGCTACCACTCGACGTCGAACCGGTCCAGAAAGCGCGCCCAGAGCAGTTCGGCGCCGCCGAAGAAGGTGGCCCAGGCGGCGACCGCGAAGCCGGCGACGGCCCCCAGGAACGTGCCGGCGCGCTCCAGGACCGGGGGGCCGGGGATCGCGAGCGCGACGAGACCGACCAGCACGGCCGAGGCGGCGGTCATCGAGAGGGTGAACACGGCGAAGCGCACGTACGGGTGTTTGCGCTCCCAGGCCGCCGCCCGGTAGTCGATGAGGGCGTAGATCGTCGGGACGAAGAGCAGCGTCAGTCCGGCGACGTGCTGGAGCTCCCGGACCGGGCCGCTCGACGGGACGACGGTGCCGCCGATGGCGCCGGCCAGCAGTCCGAGGCCGAACGACCAGGAGGCCGGCGAGCCGAACATCGACCGGGACCGGCCGGTGTCGGCGTCGGTCCCGGCGTCCGGGTCGGTCACGTGTCACACCTCGGGGCCCGCGCGCCGTCTCTCATCGGTCGTGGTGTGGAGCGGGAGGCCGAAAGGGTGTCGGGTCGCGACGACCCGCGGTCAGTTCTCCGAGGCCAGTCCCTTGGCGAACTGCTCGGCGAACAGCGCGTAGATGATCAGCGTCGGCAGAGCCGCGATGAAGGCCCCGGCCATCCGGAAGCCGAAGTCGATCCCGGAGAGGTCCACGCCCATCCCGGAGAGGACGAGCGTGACGGTGGCGGCGGGGCTGTTGGAGCTGCCGATGAGGGTCAGCGAGAAGAGGAACTCGTTCCAGATGGCGGTGAACTGGTAGATGAAGACAACGCCGATCATCGGCTTGGACAGCGGCAGGATGATCCGGCGGTAGATCCGGGTGACGCTGGCGCCGTCGATCTTGGCGGCCTCGACCAGGTCGTCCGAGAGGTTGAGGTAGTACCCCCGGAACAGCAGCATACACAGCGGGATGCCGTAGACGATGTGGGTGATCGTCAGCGACAGCAGCCGGGAGTGGTCCTCCGTCATGAACGACAGCGACCAGACGGGCGCCAGCAGCTCCCGCAGCGGGAAGATGTTGATCCAGAAGTCCGACAGCGGCACCAACACGGCCTGATAGGGAATGAAGATACCGACCAGGAACAGGACCAGGATCGCGGTCCGGAGCCGCTCGTTCCAGTCGACCATGGTGAGGCCGTAGGCGGCCGTCGAGCCCAGGAAGACGGTGGCGATGGTCGAGGGCACCGTCATTATGAGGCTGTTGACGAAGCCCGTCGAGAGGTAGTCGATCGCGCGAGTCCACTTCGAGAGGGTGAACCCTTCGGCGCCCGGCGGGGCGAACGGCGCGGTGGCGCCGACGGCCGTGTTGGTCTTGAACGCGGTGACGAGGCCCGTCCAGATGGGCGAGATGAAGAAGGCGAAGAAGAACATCACCGCGAGCGACAGACCGATCCGCCAGTAGTTCAGCTCCGGCAGGATGCGGGCGATCGACTCCGCGCGCGAGGAGGTGCTCTTGGCCATCTCAGAGGCTCCCCCGTCGGTACTGGTAGTGGAGGTACGGTGCGATGACGGCCAGGGCCATCACGAGCAGGATCGACGCGATGGCGGCCGCGTACGCCCAGTTCTGGAGCTTGAACGCCTCGCGCACCATCAGCGTGGCGAGGATGTCCGTCCCCCTGGGGACGCGGTACTGGCCGAACAGCGAGAACAGGAAGGTAAAGGCCTTCAGCGCGAAGATCATCAGGACGACGGCCGCGCTGACCGACGAGGACTTCAGCTGCGGGACGATAACCCGCCAGTAGGTCTTGAAGACGCTGGCGCCGTCGACCCGGGCGGCCTCGAACTGGTCCGAGGGGATCGACTGGAGGCCGGCCAGGAAGACGATCATCGCGTAGCCGCTGTACTGCCAGATCAGCGCGAAGATGACCGCCCCCAACACCAAGTCCGGGCTGCCGATCCAGTTGTACGGTCCCAGGCCCACGGCACCCAGGACGATGTTCACCAGCCCGTTGTTGACGTTGTACATCCAGAGCCAGAACTGCGCGGTGACGACGAACGACAGCGCCATCGGCAGCAGATAGATCGTCTGGATCTTCTCCTTGAACCGGATCCCCCGGTCCAGCATGATCGCCAGGAACAGTCCGAGCAGCATCGTCACCGTCGTGAACACGATCAACAGGACGAACGTGTTCTTGGCGGTGACGTGGACCCAGGGGTCGCCCAGCGCCTGGGCGTACATCTGGAGGTCCAGCGAGGCGAAGCTGGGCTGCTCGAACCCCTCGTAGTCGGTCAGCGAGATGATCGTGTTGTAACCGATCCCGCCGTAGACGCCCAGTCCCATGATCGAGAACGGGACGAACCAGTACGGGAACGAGCGAACGAAGTCGCTCTCGGCGAACCGCCGGAGACGGGCGCGCAGCTCCGTCTCGCGGCCGCCGACGGTCTGTCCGCGGGCGGTGTCTTGTGCCATGAAAAGTGGTGTGGTCGGGGGTGGTCAGAACACGCCCATCAGGTCGTCGGCCGTCGCCTCGGGGTCGAACGGACCCATGAAGTTCGAGGCGATGGCGTCCTTACACGCGCTGAGGTCCTCGGCGGTGGCCGCCAGCCCGTGTGCGAGCGTCGGCGGGAACTTCTCCAGGTTGTTCAGGTCCTCGACGTTGAACTGCAGGAACTCCCACAGGCGGCTGGTGTCGATGTCCGTCCGCAGCGGGATCGACCCCTTCAGGTTGTTGAACTCCACCTGCGTGTCCTTCTCGCCCAGGAACTTCGCGAACGTCCGGGCCTTCCGGGGGGCGTTGCCGTCCCGCGGGAACAGGAACGAGTCCAGGTGCCAGACGTACATGTCCTCGGTGCCCGGGAAGGCGATCCACTCCCAGTCCTCGGTGTAGTTGAACCCGTCCGTGTTGCGGTACTGGCCGGCCGCCCAGTTGCCCATCGTGAAGAACGCCGCGTCGCCGTTGATCACCTTGCTGTTGGCCTCCGGGAAGGAGATCGACGACCGGTCGTTGTTGGTGTAGTTCTCGATGATGTTCGCGGTCTTCTCGAGGGCCCGGACCAGCGCCGCGCGGTCGCCCTCGCCGTTGAGCCAGGCCTCGTAGGGCTCCTGACCTTCCGTGCCCAGCATGACCTGCACGAAGTACTGGAGGTTGGCCCACGAGCCCCGCGTGGTCATCGCGATGGGGATGGCGTCGGTGTTCGACTGGACCGCGTCGAACGCCTCGATCATCGCGTCGTAGGAGGTCATCGACGACGGGTCGACGCCCGCCTCCTCCACGACGGAGATGTTGTAGAACAGGTTGTTGAGCCGGTGTGACCCCAGCGGGATCGCACGGAACTCTCCGTTGAGCTGGTTCTCGGACAGGGACTTGGGGTGCATCGTGTCCGTGTACCCGTTCTCCTCCCAGACGTCGGTGATGCTCATCAGCCGGCCGCCGTACTGGTTCATCGTCTTGCCCGGCCAGGAGGCGAAGGCGTCCGGCGGGTTCCGGTTCGCCAGCCGCCGTGCCACCGTCGCGTTGAGGTTCTCGTTGGCGTCGCCGCCGATCGGCCGGATGTCGTGCTCGACGTCCGGGTAGTTCTCCTCGAACAGTTCGACCAGCCGGGCGACTGCCGCGGCCCCGTCGCCGCCGGTCCAGCCGTGGAGCGCCTCCATCGGCTCGTCCGTCATCGTCGGGGTGCCGTCGCCGCCGTCTCCGCCACCGCCGCCACCACCGCCGCCGTCCCCGGAGCCGCCGTCCCCGGAGCCGCCGCCACCGCCACCGCCGTCGCCGCTACACCCGGCGATGAAGGCACCGACCCCCACGGATCCGATCTGCAGCATTCTTCTTCGACTGAACGATTCGGCGCCGTCGGACTCTCCTTCCTCTGGCATGCACTATCACAGGTACGCACACATACATAACAATTGTGGATGAGAGTGTCAGACCGTGACGTTTTGGTAACAGTAGAAGAACATTTCCGGGCGCCGACTGTCCGAAAGTGGCTCCTACGCGTCCGACAGTCGGTAGCTATCCGTTCGTCCTCCGACCGTTCGTGATCGGAGATATATACAACGAACGATCGGCATAATTTCGGTCGTATAGATCCCGATACCAGCGTCGTGATACGTTCGGAACGGACGGGGAGTCAGGCGGACTGTGAGGTGCCGATCTGTTCGACCTCCTGGACGTTGGTGAGGTTGCGGGTGTGCAGCGCCTCGCCGGTGACGGCGTCGAACACGTGGATCGTGTCCTCGGGAAACCGGACGCCGACGGTCTCCCCGCTCCCGAGACTGCGCATCCCGTCGATCATGACGGTGAGGTCCGTGTGCGTGGTGTCGTCGTCGTCGGCGAACCGGAGGTGGACGGCGTTCTGGTCGCCGTGTGGCTCGACGACGTTGACCGTCGCGGTGATCGGTTCCGAGCCCTCGGGGTCGGACACCAGTTCGACGTCCTCGGGCCTGACGCCCAGCGTCAGATCGTCGTGGCCCTCGACGTCGGCCGCGATGGCGGCGGGCAGGTCGTACCGGAACGTCTCGCCGATCAACGTCTCGCCCTCCCGGGTGACGTCGACGAAGTTCATCGACGGCTCGCCGATGAACCCGGCGACGAACTTGTTGGCCGGCTCGTGGTAGCACTCCATCGGCGTCCCGACCTGCTGGAGCTTGCCGTCGTTGAGGATGGCGATCCGGTCGCCCATCGTCATCGCCTCCGTCTGGTCGTGGGTGACGTACATGCTCGTCACGCCCAGGTCGTTCTGGAGCTGCTGGAGCTCCGTGCGCATCTGGGCGCGCAGCTTGGCGTCCAGGTTGCTGAGCGGCTCGTCGAGCAGGAACACCGCCGGCTCGCGGACGATCGCCCGACCCAGCGCCACCCGCTGCTGTTGCCCGCCGGAGAGGGCGTCGGGCCTGCGGTCCAGCAGTTCCGCGATCCCCAGCGTCTCGGCGGCGTCGGTCACCCGGCGGTCGATCTCTTCGTCCGCCATGTCGGTCGACTCCTCCAGACCGAACGACATGTTCTCCCGCACGGTCATGTGGGGGTACAGCGCGTAGGACTGGAACACCATCGCGATGTTCCGGTCCTGGGGGCGCTCGTCCTGGATCTGCTTGCCGCCGAGTTCGATCCCGCCGCTGGTGGGCGTCTCGAGCCCCGCCACCATCCGGAGCGTCGTCGACTTCCCACAGCCCGAGGGGCCGACGAGGACCATGAACTCGCCGTCCTCGATCTCGATGTCGAGGTCCTCCACCGCGACGATCTCCTGGCCGTCGTCGTCCTCGAACACCTTCGTCGCCTTCCGGATCGCGAGGTCCGCCATGGTCTATCATGACGGGAGGGTCTCATATACCCTTCGACGGCAGGGTGCAGGGTCGACCGCGGGCGGCCGTTACACGGGAGTGGCCGTGCCGTCAGTCGTCGTCGCCGGTCTGGGCCTCGATCCGCTCGCGGGCGGCGTCGACCCAGTCGGGTCGCTCGACCGTCGTCGAGCCGACCCGGTCGATCCGGGCGGTCCGGACGACGCGGACGGTCCGACCGTCGACGGTAGCGTCGTACCGCAGCCGCCACCTGACGATCACCCCGTCGACGACCCGGGCCGAGAGGGAGACGTCGCGCGGGTTCTCCAGGTACGGTGGGTTGGGGAACCGACCGGCTCGGCGCAGTCCCTCGCCCGAGAGGGTCGCCCCGCGGGGTCGTTCCGTCGCGGCCACCGGCACCGCCGAGAGCGCCCGGGCCAGCAGCGGCGACGGGTCGACCCCGCCGTCGACGTCACCCTCGGAGAAGCCGTAGAAGGAGTCGTCCTCGGAGACGAACCGGCGGCTGGCGTAGGCGGTCTCGTTGGCCCAGTACTCGTAGGGGTCGGGGAGCCGTCCGAGCGGGAACTCCACGACGTCGTACTCGATCCGGCCGGCGTACCGGCGCTCGCCGTTCCCGATCCGGCGCGTGTGGTTGACCGTCCACATCCGCCCCTCGGAGCCGGTGACCACCTGTCGGCTGGTCGAGGTGTAGTTGGTCGTGGCGAGGCGCCGCTCGTGGGTGTCGATCACCCGCCCGACCGAGACCCCGGTGTCCGAGACCCCCGGCGAGAACGTTCCGGGCGTCTCGGGCACCGGCGCGGGGGTCAACGTCGGGCCGCCGTCGGGACCGCCGGTCGTCGGGCCGGCGGCGAAGCCGCCACACCCCGCCAGGAGCAAGGCGACGGCCGGCAGGGCGACGCGTGCTATCCTCGACCACACGGTGGCCACCTATCGACCGCGCGTGTATAGCCCTGTCGGGGGACGAGCATATCCGGGGTCGGCGCCGTCGCTGGCTGGCGAGCGACGGGAGAAGCGGGAGTGCGCTGGCCGAGATTTGAACTCGGGTTAGGACCGTGGCAGGGTCCTGTGATAC
>CAZMWG010000037.1:0-22036 GCA_964569925.1 uncultured Halobacteriales archaeon
AGGTCGCTCTGCTCGGCGACGAAGACGAACGGAACGTCCTTCTCGTCGGCGAGCTCGGGGAGGTGCATCACGATCTCCTCGGGCTGGACGTCCTCGGCGACGTAGATCAGCTCGGCGCTGCCACGCTCGACGGCCTTGGTCGTCTCGTTGGTCCCCTTCTTCACTGTCCCCGTGTCTCGCGCGACCTCGAGGGCCTCGAGGGCGTCGTCCTCGAGGTCCGCGGGCACGTCGAAGTCTACGTACACTGGCATTGATTGATCACCTCCCGCGCGCGGGCTCGGGCATCCCCCGCCTCGCGGGCGCGACCGTGCCGTCACGGTCCGGCCGCGCCCGCCGCCGCCCTCCGGGCGGTCTTGTCCTTGAGAAGGCTGGGAGCTTCATCAACCCGGCGCGGGTTGTACGCCTTCGTAGCGCGGGACCTCATAAAAACGCTTCCAAACGCTCGACGCCGTGTGAACTCTGGACACGGCCTCGCGGCCCCGAAACCATAACACGGGACCGCACGACCCACGGAACGTGAACCGGACAGTCGTCTTCCCCGCGGCGGGCGAGGTGACCGTCGAGGAGCGCGACCGACCCGAGCCCGACGCCGGCGAGGTCCTGATCGAGACCGAGGCGACCCTCGTCAGCACCGGCACGGAGCTGACGGTGCTCTCGGGCGAGTACCCCCAGGGGTCGTTCTGGGACGAGTACGCCGACTACCCCTTCGTCCCCGGCTACGCCGCCGTCGGCCGGGTCCGCGCGACCGGCACCGACGCCGACGTCGAGACCGGGACGCGGGTGTTCGCGTGGACGCCACACGCCGACTGGGCGACCGCGCCGGCCGACGACGTGGTCGCGGTCCCCGAGGGCGTCGACGACGGCGCGGCCGCGCTCACCGCCATCGCACAGATCGTCATGAACGGGCTCCGGCGCGGCCGGGTCGACTGGGGCGAGACCGTTGCGGTCTACGGGCTCGGGATCGTCGGGCAGTTGACGGTCCGGCTCGCCCGGATCGCCGGCGCCGGGACGGTGCTCGGCGTCGACCTCGCGCCCGAGCGCCTCGACTACCTCCCGGACGACCCGGCGGTCGTCGGGGTCGACCCGACCGAGCACGACCCGGCGGCGGTCCTCGACGACCACGCCGGCCGACCCGCGGACGTGGCCGTCGAGGCGACCGGAAACCCCGACGCGATCCCCGAGCAGTTCGCCGTCCTCCGCGAGCAGGGCCGGTTGGTCCTGCTGTCCAGCCCCCACGGGGAGACGACGCTCGACTTCCACGACCTGGTGAACGCGCCCAGCCACGAGATCGTCGGCGCCCACCAGACCGCACACCCGTCGACGGCGACGCCGAACGACCCCTGGACGAAGGCACGTCACGCCGAACTCTACTACCGGTATCTCGGGACCGACCGGCTCGGCGTGACCGACCTGTTCTCGCACGCCCGGACCGCGTCGGCGGCGCCGGAGCTGTACGCCGACCTGCTCGCCGACCGGACCGACGCGATGGGCGTGCGGCTGCACTGGTAGCGGTCCGCCCGCCCGCCGCCGGTTCGGGCTCCGATACCCTGATTACGTGGGGCCGATCACCTCGGGGCATGGCGTCGTGGAAGCGCGACTTCGCGAGCGGGCTCATCGTCCTGTTGCCGGTCATGGTCACGGTGTACGTCCTGGCGTACATCTACGGGATCCTCGCGGGGGCACCGTTCATCCCCTCGATCGAACAGAGCACGCTCGCGGAACTGGGTCTGCCGAACGCCCCGGAGTTCGTCACCTTCCTGCGCGTTCTGACCACGCTCGCCGTCTTCGTGTTGCTCGTGTTCTCGATCGGCTATCTCATGCGGACCGCGTTCGGCGACCTCGTCGAGCGGGCACTCGACGACGTGATGAACAGGGTGCCCGGGCTGCGGGTCGTCTACAACGCCTCGAAGATGGCGGTCGAGACCGCCGTCACCGGCACCGAGGAGCTCCAGACCCCGGTGAAGCTGGAGACCTGGGACGGCCTGCGGATGACCGCGTTCAAGACCGGCAAGCGCACCGAGGACGGCCGGGACGTGCTCTTTCTCCCCACCTCGCCCAACATCACCACCGGCTTCGTCATCGAGGTCGAGCCCGAGGCCTACGAGGCGACCGACGAGCGCGTCGAGGACGCCCTCACGAGGGTGCTGTCGGCCGGCTTCGGCGAGACGAACGACTCGCCCGGCCGGTCCGAGCAGTCGGTCATCGGCGGTATCTCCGCCGGCGAGGACGACGACTGAGGCCGCGCTCGCACGGCGGGCGACGCCACCCGACGCCGGGGGTCAGACGGGGGTGAACCAGTCGGCGTACTCCGCCGGCGGGTCCTCGACGACCTCGAAGAACCGCTCCTGGACGTCGTCGGTGACCGGTCCCTTCGTCCCGGAGCCGATCTCGTTGTCGTCGACGCTCCGGATCGGGGTGACCTCCGCCGCCGTCCCGGTGAAGAACAGTTCGTCGGCGGTGTACAGTTCCCCGCGGGAGATGGTGGCGTCCTCGTGGACGGTGTAGCCCATGTCGCGGGCCAGTTCGATCGCCGTCCGGCGGGTGATCCCTTCCAGGATCGACTCCGCCAGCCCGGTCGTGTAGATCTCGCCGTCCCGGACCAGGAAGATGTTCTCGCCCGGTCCCTCGGCCACGTTGCCCTCCTTGTTCAACACGATCGCCTCCGTGTAGCCGTTGCCCGTCGCCTCCAGCGAGGCCAGGACGCTGTTGACGTAGGCGCCGGTGGTCTTCGCGTTGGTCGGGATCTGGCTGGAGGCGTGTTTCCGCCAGGAGGAGACCGCCACGTTGACGCCCTCCTCCAGGGCCTCCTCGCCGAGGTAGGCGCCCCACGGCCAGGCCGCGACGGCGACCGTCGTGGGCGCGTCCGCCGGGTTCAGCCCCAGCGGACCGTAGCCGTAGAAGGCCACCGGACGGATGTAACACGACTCCAAGCCCTCCGACCGGATCAGCTCCAGGGTCGCCTCGGTCAGTTCCGAGGGGTCGTAGGGGATCTCCATGTCGTAGGGCTTGGCGGAGTCGTAGAGCCGGTCGAGGTGTTCCTCCCACCGGAAGATCGCCGGTCCGTCCGCGGTGTCGTAACACCGCACGCCCTCGAACACCCCGGTGCCGTAGTGGAGCCCGTGGGTCAACACGTGGATCTGTGCGTCCTCGAAGTCGACGAACTCGCCGTCGAGCCAGATTCGGTCGACCCCCTCGTACATCTCGGGGCGGTCGCCGTCGCTCACGCCCGACACCTCCGTCGCCGTCCGTCGTCGTTCCGACCGTCCGTCGGCTCGTCGTGCATACACCCCCGTAACGGCCCCCTCGTTAAGAGTGTTCACGGTCCGCGGCCGCGCCGCCGGAGCGTCGACAGGAGAGTCGCCGGGCGACGTTCGCATGGTGAGCGTCGACAGGAGAGTCGCCGGGACCGCTCCCCGGCCGGCGATCCGGCCCCCTCAGGCCAGCCGTCCCAGCACCGCCGCGCCCTCGACGTACACCAGCCCCTCGCGCTCGGCGTACGCCCGGGCGGTCGCCGGGGACAGCGCCCCGCCGGTGTCGTCGTCCAGCATCTCGCAGACGACGGCGGCCGGCGCGCGACCGGCCGCCTCGACCAGCGCCACGCCCAGTTCCGTGTGGCCCTGCCGATCGGACAGCGACGGCGCCGCCCGCAGCAGGTGGACGTGTCCCGGCGAGCGGAACAGCTCCGCGAACCCCGCGGCGTCGAGCGGGCCGCCGGCGGCCTCCGGCCGCTCGTCGGTTCCGGCCGGCGGGGCGACCGTGGCCGTCGTGCCGCCGTCGGTCCGACCGGCGGCGTCCTCCCCGGTCCCGGCGCCAGCCCCGTCGGCCTCGACCGCTCCGGCGGTCGCCCCGGCGGCCGCGCCCAGCGCGGCGACCGTCAGCGCGCGGTCCTCGTCGGTGATCCCGGTGAACGTGTCGCGGTGGTTGACCGTCAGCGAGAACGACGACCGCTCGTCGTACCCCAGTTCGTGGTCGGCGGCCGCCGGGTGGGAGAGCTCCTCGACGACGAACGGTAGCTCCCAGGCCTCGGCGACGGCGTGTGAGACCGCCGTACAGACCAGCCCGCCGGCGTCGTTGCGCATCCGCGCCACGTCTCCCGGCTCGACGGCCTCGGCGGGGTAGATCAGGTCCGTCTCGCCCTCGCGGTCGGCCGCGTCGTGGACCAGGATCGGTCGACCGGCCCGCAGCGCCTCGATCGCCTCGTCGACGCCGGCCGTCGCGTCCACGTCGCTACTCCTCGACATGGACGCTCACCTCGTCGCCGTCCTCGACGCCCAGCACGTCCCGGAGCTTCTCCGGCGCGATCACCTCTAAGTGGTCGTCGCCGTGGTGGGTCCGCTCGGGCGCGATCACGTGGGCCGGCTCGTACTCGCCGTCGCCGGCCACGACCGACGCCGGGAAGCAGTAGGCCGGACCGTACGTGCGCTCCTCGTCCTCCCACCCCCCGATGGTGACCGGCTCGACGGAGGCCAACCGGGCGCGCCGGCGGACGCTCTCGTCGGTCAGGTCGACGTTCAGCGTCCCCGCGAACGGCTCGTACTCCAGCTTCTCGATGAACTGCTCCATATACCCCGGCAGCGTGATGTAGTGCCGTCCCTCCCCCATCCCGCTGGTGACGAACCCCGACAGCTCCACGCCGGTGGCCCCCTCGAAGATGCGCCGGTAGTCGGCGTACTCCCGCTGGAGGGCTCCCTCGCCCGCCGCCGTCGCGGTGACGCGCTGTCCGTCGCTCACCATCTCGCGCTCGACCAGCCCGGCGTCCTCGAGACGCTGGAGGCGCCGCGAGGCCGTCTGTGTGGAGGCGTCGAGTCGCCCCGCGAGGTCCGCACAGGACACCCTCGCCTCGCCGTCGAGGGCGCCGTCCAGCGCCAACAGCTTCAGCGTCGCCAGCTCGTCGTGGCCGACGGCCGACGCGGTCTCTGACATACATGTGAGGAGGGTTCCCGCCCGGAAAAGCGTACCGAAGGCGGTACACGTAACGGAAGTGGAACGGCGACCCGAGCGGCGGGGCGGTCGGCGCCGTCGGCCGCCGGTCACCGATCGCCGACCGTCGACGATCAGTAGCTCGCCACCGGATCGCGCTCCCAGAACTCGCTGTCCTTGTCCAGCTTCGACACCCAGGTGTCGGGCTCGCGGGCCAGCAGCGCCACGCGGGAGGCCTCGACCTCCTTGAGGGTCCCGTGCTCGGGGAGATGCTCGCCGACCCGCTCGGCGAACGCCCGCACCTCGTCGTGGTCGGGCATCGAGTCGCGGTCCAGCCGGCCCCGCGAGTGGCCGACGTGCATGTACGCCTTCAGCTCCACGAAGTCGGCGTCGGCCCGCCGGCACATCGCCGCGTACCACCCGGGGTGGTGGACGTTGTGGCCGTTCACCAGCGTCGTCCGGATCACCGTCCGACAGTCCTTCTCCGAGAGGACGTCCAGGGTCTCGACGAGCCGCTCCCAGGCGTCGTCCTCGACGGCCTTGACCGTCTCCTCGAAGGTCCGCCGGTCCGGAGCGTCCACGGAGACGTACAGCTGTGTCGGGTCACACTCCGCGAGCACGTCGGGCTTGGTGCCGTTCGAGACCAGGAAGGTGGTCATGTCCCGGTCGTGGAACTCCTCGATCAGCTCCGGCAGGTACGGGTACAGCGTCGGCTCGCCGTCCAGCGAGATGGCGACGTGACGGGGCTCCATCGCCCCGTCGAACACCTCGCGTGGGACCTCGTCGTGGCCGCCGAAGCCCGACAGGAGCTTCCGCTGGAGGTCGATCGACGCCTCCGCAACCGCCGCCGGGTCGTCCCACTCGACGCCGTCCAGTTCGTAGGCGTGGCCGGCGTGGTCCCGCCAGCAGAACACACACCGCTCGTTGCACTTCACCACCGGCGTCATCTGGATACAGCGGTGGGACTCGATCCCGTAGAACGCGTACTTGTAACATTTCCCCTCCCCCCGGACGGCGTTCTTCGTCCAGCCGCAGGTCTGGACCGCCGTGTGCTTCTCGCTGTGGTACTCGGGGTCAGAGACCTGTTTCGGTCCGCCGTCCGACTCGCTCATGATCGCCCCGAACGCGTCCACGGGCAAAAACTGCGGGGTCCACGAGCCGCGGTCGCGGGTCGGCCGGTCGGATCCCGGCCGACCCGAGATCGGGTCGTCGGGCCCGGCGACGGACGGCTTCGGGGGCGGACGCGGCCGTCGGGCCCGCGCCCAGCGGGCTCGCGTCCCCGAGAACTGAGGTGTGTTGGTGGTTGTTTTAACCTCCGACGGCGCGTAACGATGGTCGCGTGCCGGCGCGGCGGGACCGTCGCTGGGGGGCGACGGGTCGCGTCGGCGACACACTCGATCAGTGACAACCATGCACGAGCGACACGACGACAGCACGGAGGGGAGGGCGGACGCGACCAGGCGCGGGTTCCTGCGGGCGGCCGGCGTCGGCGCGCTGGGGATCACCGCGACGGCCGCGGCCGGAACCGGCGCGGCACAGGAGAGCGAGACCGGCGTCCGCGTGATCCACGCCTCGCCGGACACGCCGGCGGTCGACGTCTACGTGGACGGGACCGCGGTCCTGACCGACGTGGAGTTCGGCGCCGTCAGCGACTTCCTCGGCGTCGACGGTGGCTACCGCTACCTGGAGGTGACGCCCGCCGGCGAACCGGCCTACCGTGGCCCGATCCGCCGGGTCGTCCAGATACCCGACGA
Organism: uncultured Halobacteriales archaeon; assembly: GCA_964569925.1. GTDB lineage: Archaea > Halobacteriota > Halobacteria > Halobacteriales > Haloarculaceae > CAZMWG01. Next base: position 6,675 of record CAZMWG010000037.1, read on the forward strand.
GGGGGACTACACGCTGGCCGTGGTCGGGGAACTGGACGGCGACGAGCCGCTCCGGCCGGCGGCCTCGACCGACGACCGCTCCGAGGTGGCCGACGGCGACTCCCGGGTGAAGCTACTGCACGCCTCGCCGGACGCCGGCGCGGTGGACGTCACGACCGCCGGCGGGACGACGCTGGTGTCGGGGGCCGAACTGGGCGACGCGGCCGAGGCGACCGTCCCGGCCGGCGAGTACACCCTGCAGGTCCGGCCCGCCGCGAGCGAGCCCGACTACGAGGGGTGGTTCTCGGACGTCTCCAACTACGACGGCACGGTCGACCGGACCGGCCGGGACGAGGTGACCGTCGACGTCGGCGCCGCCGGGAACGGGGGCCGACTCGCGTTCGGGCCGGCCGCCGTCCGGGTCGATCCCGGGACGACGGTCGCCTGGGAGTGGACCGGCCGGGGCGGCCGTCACAACGTCGTCGCCGAGGACGGCGGCTTCGTCTCGGGCGGGCCGGTCGTGAGCGACGAGGAGCGCTTCGAGTACACTTTCGAGGAGTCCGGGGTCTACGAGTACTACTGCTCGCCCCACCGGGGGCTCGGCATGAAGGGCGCGGTGGTCGTCGGGAGCCCCGACCCGGTCTTCGAGGCCGACATCGACCTGGCGGGCGGGGAGCGCTACACCGCGCCGGCGCTCGGCTATCTCTCGACCGACGACGAGCCGGCCGACGAGCCGTTCCGCGTCGCCGGCCTGCCGGCCGTCGAGCGGCCGACCGGCGAGGGCGAGGTCCGCGTGGTCCACGCCTCGCCGGACACGCCGGCGGTCGACGTCTACGTCGACGGCGAGAACCCGGAGGCCCTCTCCGGGGTGACCTTCGGCGACGTCGGCGACTACCTCGCGCTGCCCGCGGGCGAGCGGCGGGTGCAGGTCACTCCCGCGGGCGCCGACCCGGACGCGGGTCCGATCGACGAGACGGTCACCGTCGAAGCCGACACGAGCTACACGCTGGCCGCGGTGGGGGAACTGGACGGCGACGAGCCGCTCCGGCCGGCGGCCTCGACCGACGACCGCTCCGAGGTGGCCGACGACGAGTCCCGGGTAAAGCTGCTGCACGCCTCGCCGGACGCCGGCGCGGTGGACGTCCGCACGGCGAGCGGGACGACGCTGGTGTCGGGGGCCGAACTGGGCGACGCGGCCGAGGCGACGGTCCCGGCCGGCGAGTACACCCTGGAGGTGAGTCCCGTCGGGACCGACGCCACGGCCGCCGTCGACGTCGACCTGGCGGGCGGGGAGCGCTACACCGCGCTGGCGCTCGGCTACCTGACCGCCGACGACGAGCCGGTCGACGAGCCGTTCCGCCTCGCCGGGGTTCCGGCGGCGCCCGTCGAGGCGCCGGTCGTGGACGAGCGGCCGGCGACCGACCCCGACGGCGACGGTGTCTACGAGGACCTCAACGGCAACGGCCGAGTCGACTACGACGACGTGGTCGTCCTCTTCCGGAACCTCGACTCCGAGGCCGTCACCGACGACCCCGACGCCTTCGACCTCAACGGCAACGGCCGGGTCGACTACGACGACGTGGTGCAGTTGTTCGACGAGATCTGACCGGGCCGGCTCGACCGCGCGTGGACCGCGGTCGGCGCCGGCGTCACTCGGGGTACAGCTGCTCCTCGCGGTCGATCGCCGAGATCCGTTCGATCTCCTCGTCGGTCAGTTCCAGCTCCCGGGCCGTCAGGTTGGCCCGCAGGTGGGCCCGCGAGGACGCCTTCGGGATCACCACCACGGGGTCGAACGACAGCGCCCAGGCGATGCAGACGGCGGCCGGCGAGACCCCGCGGGCGTCCGCGATCCCGGCGATCGTGGGGTCCTCGGCGGCCGCGCCGCCGATCAGCGGCGAGCACGCCACGATCGGGTAGCCGTGTTCGCGGGCGTCGTCCAGCAGCGCCCCCACCCGGTAGTGGGGGTGAAACTCCACCTGGTGGGCGGCGATCGGCGCGTCCGGCAGCTCCCGGGCACGCTCCACGTCCGCCGGCTCGAAGTTCGAGACGCCGACCGCCCGCGCCAGCCCGGCCTCGTGGACGGCGTGAAGCGCCGGCAGCGTGGTCTCGGGGTCGTAGTCGCCCCGCGGCCGGTGGACGTACAGCAGGTCGACCGCGTCGAGTCCGAGCCGGTCGAGACTGGCCTCCGTCCCGGAGCGGACTCCCCGGCGGCCGGCGAGTCGATCCACAGCTTCGTCGCGACGGTCAGCTCCGAGCGGGTGACCTCCGTGGCCGCGATCGCCGCTCCCACGGCCGCCTCGTTGCCGTACACCTGCGCGGTGTCGAGGTGGCGGTAGCCGACGTCGACCGCCGTCTCGACGGTCGCGGCGTCGTCGATCCCCATCGTCCCGAGCCCGACCGGGGGTAGCTCCATGGCCCCCCTCGCGGTCCCGACAGTTCGGCTTTCGGTCCGGCCGCTCGGAACGACGGTGGTCGGATACGCGACCACAGACCGGGAGACAGACACCGAAAGCCCTCGGCACTTCGGGGTTCCGTGACGGATACTCCCTCTGCTCGGATAGTGCCGTCGCGGAACCCTGGACTTGGCCCCGCCCTGCCATCCGCCGGGAGTCGGCCGTCGAACCGTCCGAATCCTGGCGGACTGAAAGGGCGAGTGGGGTTGCACAAGCCCGGCGACGCAAGCCGCGAGGCGGCCTCGGCGAGGCCGCCTCGGCCCGTGCGAACGGGCGCCGACGGCGCCCGTGAGCGGACACCGCAGACCGCGGAGCGGTCGAGGAGCGCAGCGAGCCCCGGGACCCAACCCCACGAGGGCTTTCCGTGCCCCGTGACCGGCTCGCTCGATCCCTTGTCACGACACGGAGGGCCTCGGGACGAGGACGCACACCGAGGACGTCAACGCAACGCCCGCAGCAGGAGGAGCGCGGCCGCGACCGCGAACGCGACGGCGGTGGCGGGCTGGCCGCCGGTGCCGGCCCGGAAGACGCCGTAGCCGACCGCCGCCGAGACGGCGCCGACGCCGACGCTCGCGCCGGCGTGGACCAGTTCGATCCGGGTCGTGTCGGCCTCGCGGCCGAGCTGGCGCCCCAGGTCGACGGCGTAGCCGGCGAGGTCCCAGGCGACGACCGCGGCGACGGTCCCGGCCAGGAGCGGCGCCGGCGGCGCGCCGTAGACCCCCGCGGCGAGCGCCCCCCCGACCAGACCGGCGGCGCCCAGAGACACCGCGCGACGGCGGCCGGCGGCGACCCCGGCGACCAGCGCCAGCGCGCCCGCCGCCGTGGCCGCGAGCGACGGCAGCGCGTAGCGGCCCGCCACGCCGACGACGACGAGCGCCGACAGCGTCGCGAGGGCACTGCTCAGCCGGGCCGGACCGCGGTCGATCGGCTCGGTCCGGGGGGACTCGACCTCCGCCGGCGCGGACGCCGACCCGTTCGCGGCCGCGCCGTCCGCCTCTGCCGCCGGCTCGGTCCCGCTCCCGGCTCCCGGCTCCTCGCTCCCCGTGGCCGACTCTCCGGCCTCGTCGCCGGCGTCGGTCGCCGCGCCGGACCGGGCGCTCATCGTCCCTCCCGCTCGCCGTGGCGGGCGAGCGCCAGTCCGATGGCGGTCTCGGCGGGCCAGTCGACGACCGGCACCCGGGCGCTCCTGAGCGCGGCGACCCGCAGCGAGCGCGCCACCCGGGCCAGCCGGGTGCCGGGGGTCGACCCGACGGTCGGGTCGGGGCTGAGCACCGTCGTCGGGAAGCCGGCCTCGTCCAGCCGGCGGACCAGCCGTCGGGCGTAGTCGTCGGTCAGCGGCGAGACGAACACGACCTGTGTGCCGGCCGAGAGCCGTTTGCGGAAGCGGCGGGCCCACAGCGACCACGGCAGCGCCGTCTCGCCGGGCAGCGGGGACAGCGCCGGGTGGGTCGCCAGCAGCGTCCGGGCGGCCGTGCGGTGGTCCTCGCCGGCCCCCGGCGCGAGCCAGCAGTCGTCGTCGCCGACGGCGGCGATCCCGACGCGGTTGCCCGCGGCGGTCAGCCCGGCGTAGAGGTAGCCCGCGGCCTCGACGGCGCGGTCGACGGCGTGGGGCCGGTCCGGTCCGGGCGCGACGAAGGCCGGCTCGCGGGCGTCGATCAGGACGACGACGCGGGCCAGCCGCTCCTCGCGGAACTCGACGGTGGTCAGTTCGCCCGTCCGTGCGCGGCGCTTCCAGTCCACCCGGTTGACGGGGTCGCCGGTCCGGTACTCACGGGTGGCGTGGAAGGCGATCCCCTCCCCGCCGACGTCGGTGTCGATCCGGCCGACGTACGGCGTCGAGGGCTCCCGGAGCGCGAGCCCCGCCCGCGGGGTCGGCAGCGGCGGCACACACGACAGCGTCGTCCCGACGGACACGGACGTCTCGCGCTCGCCGCGGCCGGCGACGTCGCGGGCGATCGACAGCGTCGGGCCGAACTCGTGGACGCCCCGCCGGGCGAGCACCTCGTAGGAGAGCTCTCCGGTCTCGCCGGGTCGCAGCGCGAAGCCCGCCCGCGGGGAGCCCTCCGCCACCGACAGCGCCGACGGGACCCCGTCGACGACCCGCAGGTCCGGCAGGAACCCCTCGCCCTCGTTGGTGACGGCGAGCGTGACCGTCACCCGGTCGCCGGGCGCCGGCCGGTCGTCGTCGAGTTCCCGCTCGACGGACAGTTCCGGCTCGGGCGGGTCGAACGCCCGGGCGTAGGCGACGTAGCCGACGCCCACGGCCGCCGCCAGCAGGACCGCCGGGCGCCGGGCGAGCACGCCGACGCCGATGGCGGCCAGCGCGACCGCCCCCGCGCCGCGCCACCGCTCCGTGGTCCGGCGGTCGTCGACGGCCTCGGTCGTGGGGCCGCCCGGCTCCGCGGCGGCGTCCGTGTCGTCGGCGGTCGCGCCCACCCCGGCGACCGTGGCGACCGCGTCGACGGCGTGGCGGACGCTCCGGTCGAAGGCGGCCTCGCCGCCGATCACGCTCCGGAGCCGGTCGCCCAGCGGCGGCCAGGCGGTCTCGGCGTCGCCCAGGAAGGCCGCGGCCCGTTCGTCGTCGGTCCAGGAACCGTCGGCGAGAAGCTCGCGGGCCTCGGCCTCCGAGCGGCCGTCGTACTGGACCAGCGTCGCCACGGCGGCCTCCCGCAGCCCGTCCCGGAGGTTCGAGCGGGCGTACCGCTCGCGGGCGCCGTCGAGAAACTCCGCCGCGGCGGTCTCGACCGGCTCGCCGGGCGGTCCCACCCGGGCGGACAGCTCCGGGTCGGGGGTCTCGGCCGCCCGGAGGTTCGTCTTCCGCCGGGACTGGACCGCCCGCAGGGCGCCCAGCACCGCGATCAGGGCGATCAGCGACAGCACCGCGCGGTCGGTCGACACCGGCACCAGCCCCGGCGCCGCCACGGCGAGGGCGCCAAGCGCCAGCGCCAGCAGACCACCCGCCAGCGCCAGCCGACGGTACCGGCCGCCCTCGTCGTCGGCGCTCACCGTCCCTCCTCCCCGGATCGGGATCCGCGGCCGGCGCCCGCTCCCCGCTCGGTCGCCCCGCCGTCGGTCTCGGCGTAGCGGTCCTCGATCCGCCGGAAGACGGCCAGCGCCCGCCGTTCGCGCTCCTCGGAGGGCGGTGCGCGGCCGTAGCGGACCGCCTCGAACAGCCGCGTGAGTTCGTCGACGTCCTCCCGGCCGAGGCCGGCGTCGACCGCCGCCGTCGCGAACTCGCCGGGCGTGGTCGTCTCAGGGTCCGCCACGTCCAGCAGCTCCGTCATCTCCCGCCAGGCGCGGTACACCTCGTTCTCGACGCCGGAGTCCTCGATCCGGTCGGCCGCCCGACCGGCCGCGGACCCCAGGTCCGCCGCCGTCGCGCCGCCGGTCCCCCCGTCCTCGTCGTCGTCGCCGGGCGAGCGGTCGCCCGACCGGCCGGAGACCACCAGCGCGGCGACCGCGCCCAGCAGGACGACCCCCAGCGCGACCGCGACCAGCACCGACGGCACCGTCGGCGTCGTCGTGGAGCCGTCGCTGCCGCCCTCGCCGCCCCCGCCCAACCCGGTCCCGTTCCGACTCCCGAACGAGGGCAGCGCCGGGTCGACCGGCGCTCCCCCGTCGGCCAGCAGCAGGAGGAGCACGATCACGGCGCCCAGTCCGAGGCCGATCGCGAGCGCGGCCCGCCAGTTTCGGACGGCCTGGACGAGCGCGACCACGGCGCCGACGACGAGCAGGACCGCGAGCAGTTCGGTCGCGAACGGGAGCTCCACTGGCTCGGTGTCGGCCGGGGTGGGCGGCGCCGGGAACCCGCCCTCGCCGCCCCCGGCGCCGGGGTCGCCCGGCTCGCCCGGGTCGACCGTCGTGGTGGAGTCGAGCGTCGCGGCCGCGAAGCCGACCGCGAGCACGACCAGGAGGGCGACGACCGCGGACCGGGTGGCGTCGTTCATCGGGGACGTTCGGTTGCCGGTAGTGTGGACCGCCCCGGTGTAAGGCTGTCCTTCCGACCGACGATGGCAAGACTCGTTACCGGCCGTCGGCTAGTCGTCCGTATGCAACGAGAAGCCCCGCCGACCGAGGAGGGCTGGTACGCGCTCCACGACCTCCGGCGCGTGGACTGGGACGCCTGGCGCGACGCGCCCGAGCGGGAACGGGAGCGAGCGATCGCCGAGGGTGTCGACTACCTGGAACGCCACGAGGCCGTCGCGGACGCCGACGCGGGCGGCTCGGCGGTCTACTCCGTGCTGGGCCACGAGGCCGACCTCATGATCCTCCACCTCCGGCCGACGGCGTCGGACCTGGACACCGCGGAGCGAGCCTTCGAGCGGACCGCGCTGGCGCGGTTCACCGAGCGCGCCGACTCCTACGTCTCCGTGACGGAGGCCTCGGGCTACACGGAGACGGCCCGCGACTACTTCGCGGGCGAGGTCGACGACGACTCCGGGCTGGCCCGGTACATCCGGGCGCGGCTCCACCCGGAGATCCCCGACGAGGAGTTCGTCTCCTTTTACCCGATGAGCAAGCGCCGCCGTCCCGAACAGAACTGGTACGACCTCCCCATGGAGGAACGGGCCGAACACATGGAACGCCACGGCGAGATCGGCCGCGGGTACGGCGGTCGGGTCTCCCAGATGATCACCGGCTCGATCGGGATGGACGACTACGAGTGGGGGGTCACGCTGTGGGCCGACGACCTCACGGACGTGAAGGAGCTGCTGTACGAGATGCGGTTCGACCCCTCCTCCTCGGAGTTCGCGGAGTTCGGCCGGTTCTACGTCGGCCGGCGGTTCCCGCCGTCGGACCTGGGCGCCCTGCTGGCCGGCGAGACGGTGCCGACCGACGAGCACGGGGCGGACGCGGCCCCGGCGACCGGGACCGAGACCGCCGACGCGACCGGCGGCGCCGCCGCGGCCGGCGGGGACGCCGACGGCGATCCCGCCGGCGGGGCTCACCCCGGCGGGTCGGCGGCCGGCGACCACCCCCACGGCGAGGGCCACGCCGCCGAGGGCGACCACCCCCACGGCGAGGCGGAGCAGGGCGACACGGACGAGGAGCACGGGGGCGAGAACGACGAGCACGGGGGCGAGGGGACCGATGGCGAGGCCGGCGCCGCGGACGACGACGGCGACGAGGCCGCGAGCGGCGGCGGTCGTCCGCCGGTCGACGGCGGCGACGACTTCGAGACCGTCGGGGACCTGGAGGAGCGGCTGGCCCGCCTGGGCGTCCGTGGCGGCGAGGAGTACGACGACGGCGACTTCGGGCTGCTCTTTCGCTCGACCGCCGACGCGGAGGCGCTGGCCGAGGAGGTCGACGGGTTGCGGTCGAACTTCGAGCACTACGACCGCCACGTGACGACGACGGTGCGCGCGGAGGGCGGCCGGTCGGCGGTCGTCTCGATCTGGACGGCCCGGGACGCCGCCGAGACCGCCGCGGCCTTCCTGGGGGACCTTCCCGGGATCGACGACGACGGCCGTTACGGCGGGGACCTGACCGTCGACGGCGCCGCGGCGACGGCGGCGGACGACGAGGCGACGGAGGACGGCGGCCCGGCCGAGAGCGCCCGCTCGGACGCGACGATGCGCGAACAGCTCCAAGACGAGGGGATCTACGCCGGTCAGCCCCACGGCGAGGACGTCTACGCGCTCGTGTTGTACACGGAGGCGGAGGCCGACGAACTGACGCCGGCGGTGGCGGACCTGCGGGGCGGGTTCGACGAGCGGGCGGGCCACGTCAGGACCTCCGTCTACGAGCCCCACGGCGAGGGGCCGGCCGCGGTGGCGAGCCTCTGGGAGTCGGAGGCGGCCGCCGACGAGGTGGCGCCGGACCTGGCGGCGCTGCCGGGCGTGATCGGCCGGCCCGAGGACCGCGGCGGCTTCGGCACGATGGGGATGTTCTACACGGTCCAGCCCGACCACCGCGTGGACTTCCTGGAGACCTTCGATGAGGTCGGCGGGCTGCTCGCCGAGATGGACGGCCACCGCGAGACGAGCGTGCTGGTCAACGCCGAGGACGAGAACGACATGTTCATCGCCAGCCGGTGGGACGCCCGCGAGGACGCGATGGCCTTCTTCCGGTCCGACGAGTTCGCCGAGACCGTGGAGTGGGGCCGGGAGGTGCTGGCCGACCGGCCGCGCCACGTCTTCCTGGCCTGAGGCCCCCGGTCCTCCGTCGGGACGGACGGTCCCGACGCTCGCGGGAGAGGGAGTTTACTCGACGGTGACGCTCTTGGCGAGGTTCCGGGGCTTGTCGATCGGCCGGTCCAGCAGCGCGGCGGTGTGGTAGGCGGTCAGTTGGAGCCGGACGTTCGCCGGGACCACCGCGGCCCGCGGGTCCAGTTCCGGGACCGACAGCGTGTGGTCCGCGTACCGCCCGACGTCGGACCGGCCGTCGGTGACCGCGACCACGGGGGCGCCGCGGGCGGCCACCTCGCGGACGTTGCTGACGGTCTTGCGGGCGGTCTCCCCGTCGCCCAGCACGACCGCGTAGACGGGGGTGTCCTCGGTGACCAGCGCCAGGGTGCCGTGTTTCAGTTCGCCGGCCGCGAACCCCTCGGCGTGCTCGTAGGTGATCTCCTTGGTCTTGAGCGCCCCCTCCAGGGCGACCGGCCGGGCCAGCCCCCGGCCGACGAAGAAGTGCCCCTCGGCGTCGACGAACGACTCGGCCACCTCGCGGGGCCGGTCGTCGAGCACCTCGTCGACCGCCTCCGGGAGGGCCGCGAGGGCGGCCAGCAGATCGCGGTCGGGGTCGCCGGGGCGGATCCCGGCCGAGAGCAGCGCCAGCGTCGCCAACTGGGTGCTGAACGTCTTCGTTGCGGCGACGCCGATCTCGGGGCCGGCCCGCACGTACAGCGCCTCGTCACACCCGCGGGCGGCGGTCGAACCGACCGTGTTGGTCACCGCGAGCGTCTCGGCGCCCCGGTCGCGGGCGGCCCGCAGCGCGCCCAGCGTGTCGGCCGTCTCGCCGCTCTGGGTGACGCCGACCACGAGGGCGTCGTCGACCGGCACCGTCCCGCCGGCGTACTCGCTGGCGAGGAAGGCCTGTGCGGGCACGCCCCCGCGGCGGAACAGCTCCGCCGCGTACAGCGAGGCGTGGTAGGAGGTGCCGGCGGCGACGAACTGCACCCGGTCGGGGTCGCGGTCGGCCGCGCCGTCCAGGTCGACGCCGCCGTCGACGATCCGTCCCTCCAGACACCGGCCCAGCGCCCGGGGCTGCTCGTGGATCTCCTTCAGCATGTAGTGGTCGTACCCCCCGCGGCCGGCGGCCTCGGGCTCCCAGTCGACCGTCTCGACGGGTTTGTCAACCGGCTCGCCGTCCCGCGACACCGTCCAGCCGTCCGGGCGGAGCGTCGCGAACTCGCCGTCGTCGAGATACACCACGCGGTCCGTGAACGACCGGAAGGCGGGGACGTCGCTGGCGAGGTAGGTGGCGTCGTCGCCGATCCCCAGCACGAGCGGCGAGTCACGCCGGGCGGCGTACACCGTCGGGTCGCCGGCGACCGTCGCGGCGATGGCGTAGCTCCCCTCCAGGCGGTCGACGGCGCGCCGGACCGCCGCGGCCGGGTCGGTCCCCGCCGCGAGTTCGGCCTCGATCAGGTGGGGGATCACCTCCGTGTCCGTGCCCGAGCGGAAGTCGTGGCCCGCCGCCTCCAGCTCCGCGCGCAGTTCCTCGTGGTTCTCGACGATCCCGTTGTGGACGACGGCCACCCGCCCCTCGCAGCCGACGTGGGGGTGGGCGTTGTCGTCGGTCGGCGGGCCGTGGGTGCTCCAGCGCGTGTGGCCGACGCCGACCGGCCCGGACGGCGCGCCGTCCTCGAGCACCGCCTCCAGCGCCTCGATCTCCCCGGCCCGCTTGCGGACGGTCAGCGCGTCGCCGCCCACCGCCAGCCCCGCCGAGTCGTACCCCCGATACTCCAGGTTACCAAGCCCGTGCAACAGCGTGTCGAGCGTCCCGTCCTCGTCGCCGACGCAGCCGACGATCCCGCACATCAGCGACCCCTCCCGCCGTTCGACGCGTTCGCGCTCATCATTTACTCGGTCGACGAGTAAACAGAGGCGGGGTAAATAGTTTGTGTGCGATCAGGTCCGTCATGGAACGTTCCACCGGGTCGATTATCGAAGATACCGGCCAGATGACGGCCACGTCGTTGCCGGACGGTCCGGCGAGTCCCTCGCGGGCGACCCGCCGAAAGTCGGGGGGAGCGGGAGCCGCCGGGCCCCAACGCTCGTAGGTCGAACGGTTTTACGTGTACGACCCGTGAACGGCTACATGAGCACGACCTTCGAGACGGAGTCTCTCACCTCGCTCCACTGGGTCGGAATCGCCCTGGCCGCGATCACGGGGGTCATCCACGTCGCCTCGGGGATCCAGTTCGGGCTCGGCGGGATCGGCGCGTCGCTGTTGCTGGCCGGGCTGGGGTTCTTCGGCGCGATCACGCTGCTCCTGCTCGGTCTCCGGCGGGACCTCCTGTACCTCGTCGGGATCCCCTACACCGCGGTCCAGATCGTCATCTACTACGCCCTGTTCGGCTTCCCGGCGTCCGGACCGGCGCTCGCCGACAAGGTGGTCCAGGTGGCGCTGATCGCGGTGCTGATCACCCTCTACCGCCGCGAGAGCGCGAGCGGCGCCGGCACCCCGACGGCGCCGTAGCGACGTCCCGATGAGCGAGATCGACCTCGACGCGGAGCTCCATCGCGACTGGCAGGTCCTGGCGGGCGTGTTCGCCTTCCTCGCGGCCGCGAGCGTCATCGGCGCCGCCGGCCGCTACGGCGTGGCGACGGCCGTCCGCTGGGGGACCGTGACGGCGGCGGTCGCCGGCGGCGAGTTGCTCTTCCTCCGGCGCCACCTCCGGCGCAACCACCCGGAGGGCGAGCCCGACCGGCTCCACGGCCGGCTGGGCGCCGCCAACCTGGTGACGGTCGTCCGGGGGGGTTGTTTCGCCGCGCTGGCGGGGTTCGTCGCCGTCTCCCCCGACCCGACCCTCGCGTGGCTCCCGGCGCTGTGTTACGGCGTCGGGGTGACCTTAGACCGTCTCGACGGCACGGTCGCCCGGTCGGTCGATCGGGTGACGGTGCTCGGGACGAAACTGGACATGGCCTTCGACACGCTGGGGTTCCTGGTCGCGCCGATCGTCGGCGTCCTCTGGGGGCGACTGCCGGTCTGGTACCTCTCGCTGGCCGCCGCCCGCTACGTGTTCAAGCTGGCGTGCTGGCTCCGCGCGCGCCGCGGGCTCCCGGTCGGCGACCTCCCTCCCAGCGACGTCCGGCGCTCGCTGGCGGGCGTGCAGATGGGGTTCATCTCGGTCGCGCTCGTCCCGGTCGTCCCCGCGGGGTTGGTCGCCGCCGTCGCCCCGCTCGTGCTCGTCCCGTCGCTCGCGTACTTCCTCCGGGACTACCTCGCCGTGACGGGCCGGTGGTCGGCCTGAGGACGGCGGCCGCGACCGCCCCGCGCCGACGGTGGTCCCCGTGATGGTGTTCACCCATGTCGCGGTGGGGCTGCTCGCCGCCGCGCCGCTCCTCTCTCTCGGCCCCTGGGCCGCGACGCCGGTCGCCGTCGGCGCCGTCGTCGGCGGTCTCGCGCCCGACCTGGACCTGCTCGTCGGCTCGCACCGCCGGACGCTGCACTTCCCGACGCTCGGGCCGGCCGTCGCCGTCGTCGCCGTCCTGGCCGTCCTCGCCGCCGACGGGCCGCGACCGCTCACGGCCGGCCTCGCCGCCGCGCTGGTCGCGGCCGGGGTTCACGCCGCCAGCGACGCGCTGGGGGCCGGTCGGGAGGTCCGGCCCTGGGAGCGGACGAACACCGACGCCGTCTACGACCACGTCCGCGGGCGGTGGCTCCGGGCGCGCTACCTCGTCCCGTACGACGGTTCGCCCCGTGACCTCGCCGTCGCCGTGGCGGCGGGGGCCGGCGCCGCGGTCGCCCACGGCGGCCCGGTCCGGCTCCTGCTCGTCGCGCTGTCGGTCCCCGCGGTGGTCTACACGCTCACCCGCCGGCGGCTGGTGCCGTACCTCGAACGGCTTGAGTGACCGGGGAGGCGAGCGCCCCACCGGTGACGATCGGTCGGTCCGCCGGCGACGACCGTCCGACCCGCCGGCGACCGGTCGACTCATGCCGCCGGCGTCCCCAGTCGTCCCCATGTCTCTCTCGCCGGAGCGGACGCGAGCGTACCTCGCCGGCGCGCTGTGTGGCGCCTTCGGAGCACTCGCGGTCGTCGCCCGCCGGGACGGCCGGTCCGGGGCGACGCTCGCGGCCGCCCTCGCCGCCGCGGCGTCCGGCGCGGCGGCCGTCACGTTCGAGGAGCGAGCCGAGGCCCGCGACGCCGAGCGACCGTCGTCGTGACGCCTCGCGGAGCGGGTCGCCGGACCGGCGGCGTCGTCCCGCCGAAGCCAGCGGCGTGTCCCTGATACCGGTCGAGCCCCTCGCGCCGGCATGGACACGACCGACGTCGACACGGTGTTCGTCGCCGGCGCGAGCGGGGGCACCGGGACCGAACTCCTCCGGCTGTTGGGGTCCCGCGTGACCGTCCGCGCGCTGAGTCGCGCGCCGGAACAGCGCGAGCGGCTCCGCCGGGCCGGCGCCGACGAGGTGGTGATCGACGACGTGCTCGCGCCCGAGGACCTGTCGGGGGCGATCGGCGACGCGGACGCCGTACTGAGCGCGCTGGGGTCGTCGCTGTCGGCCGTCCGCGGACCGGGCCCGTACGTCGACGGCGCGGGCACGGAGGCGCTGCTCGACGCGGCCGTCGAGGCGGGCGCCGACGCGTTCGTGATGGAGTCGGCGATCGGGGTCGGCGACGAGCCGGCCAGCCCGCTCGCGGCCGCCTTCGACCTGGCGATCGGCCCGCTCCAGCGCGCCAAGGCCGACGCCGAGGACGCGATCCGCGCCGCCCCGGTCCGGCACACGATCCTCCGGCCGGGGGTGCTGACCGGTGGCTCCCGGACCGACGACGTCGCGGTCGCTCGACCCGGTGCGAAGCTGTGGGGGGCGGTCTCCAGGGCGGACGTCGCCCGGCTGATGGCCGCCGCGCCGGTCACCGACGACGCGGCCGACGAGACCTTCGAGGTCGTCTCGACGCCGCGCTTCCGTGACCGCTCGCTGTCGATCGACTGGCGACTCCCCGGCGGTCGGGGCGAGGGAGACGGCGCCGGAGTCCCGGTCGAAGGTCCCGACGATCCGGCGGGAGGCCACGAGGCCGAGGGGGAGCGACGGTGACCGACGCCCACGGCGGGTCCGAGGCCGGCGACGCCCCGATCGGGGACGGCGGCGCGGAGACCGGCGGCGGGACGGGCCCCGGCGGCGACCGGGTCGAAACTGCGGCGACCGCCGGGACACACGGCGTCGACTGTCTGGTCGTCGGCGACAGCGTCCCGCCGGGCGAGCGGACCGAGGCGCCGGCCTGGCCCCGCCGGCTCCCCGCGCTGGTCGACGGGATCGAGGCGGTCGCCGTCGAGGGCGGCATGGGGACCGCGCTGGTCGACCTCGTCGACCGGGCGGAGACGTGGCTCGACGAACACGACCCCGCCGTCGTGCTGGTCCACGCCGGCCACAACGACGCCCAGTACGGCGGCGGCGAGCCGCGAGTCACCCTCGACGAGTTCCGCGCGGCCGCGACGGACCTGGACGCGGCGCTGGCGGGCCGGCCCGGGGTCGCGCGCCACGCCTTCGTCGGGCTGGTGCCGCTGTTGCCCGGCGTCGGCGTCCCGTTCGACGAGCGCCAGCCCGGCCGGTCGCTGACCTACGACGACGCGCTGGCCGACGCCGTCGGCGAGCACGTCCCGGTGGCCCGCCCGGTCGAGGCCTGGCGCGACCGGACGGAGGACGGGGTCCACCCCAACGACGCGGGCCACGCGTTCGTCGCCGAGCGCGTCGCGACCCGTCTGCGCGACGGCGACGGCCGCGGGGACGAGGACCGATCGGACGGCGCGGCCGGGCCGGACGGCACGGACCGGCCCGACGAGGACTGAGGTCACACGTCGTTCTCGGTATCGATCACTGAATCTGGACGATGTCGGGCGAGCGGTCGCGGTCCGAAGCGTCCGCTGGACCGTCGCATCGCGCTTCGCCCGTCCTGTCGTCCGGATATCAACACTGAGAACTGAGCCGACGGCGTTTATACCGGCGACGTCGATCTCCATGTGTGAACCGACGCCCGGGGCCGCGGACGCTGCTCGACCTCGTCCTCCTGATGGGGGTGCCGGCGCTCGCGCTGTCGGTCTACCTCCTGCCGGCCGGGACCCGCCGGGCGCTCTCGCTGGCCTACCTCCGTCCGGACGCCCTCTCGCTGTACGCCTCCCACCTGGTCCATTTCCGACCCGCCCACCTCGGGACCAACGTGGCGGGCTACCTCGTCGCCGCCGGGACGGGCTACCTGCTCGCGTGGGCCGCCGGTCGCCGGGACCGCTACCGCGGGGCGCTGCTCTCCGTTCTGGTCGCGCTCCCCCCGCTGCTCTCGGCGCTGAACGTCGCCGTCCCTCGGGACCGACTGGGTTACGGCGCCTCGGGGCTCGTGATGGCGGTCGCCGGACTGGTCCCCGTGTTCCTCTTCTGCCACCTGCGGGCGGTGCGGGGGGTGGACGCCGACGTCGTCGACGCGCCCGCCCTCTTCCTGATCGGACTCGGGGCCGCCGCCGTCGCCGCGCCGCTGGGACCTCCCGGTCACGCCGTCGCCGCGGTCGCACTCCTCGGAGCGGTCGCCTACGGCCGCGGGATCGACCTCCGGCTCGGCGCGCTCCGGGAGTTGCCGGCCGGCCACGCCGAACTGGTCGCCGCCGGCGTCGTCGTGACTGTCGGCTTCCCCGTGGTGGCCTTCCCGGCCGACCCGCGGATCGCCGGGGGCGTGGTCAACCTCTACACGCACCTGCTGGGCTACGCGCTGGCGTTCGTCCCCGCCTACCTCGCGCCCGGCATCGGGACGGACGTCCTCGCGCCCGGGTCGGC
>CAZMWG010000038.1:0-6945 GCA_964569925.1 uncultured Halobacteriales archaeon
AGCCACACATCGTACAGCCGCCGGCACGGGCCCACCGGCAGCCGCCGGTGTTGAGCACGATGGTCAGCGAGTCGACCACCCCGTCGGGGGTGTTGTCCTCGTCCATCCACACCCGCGTGGGCTCGCGGGGGTCGTGGCTGGCGTCGTTCTCCGCCCGCACCGCCCGCATCACCTTGTTGTGGGCGTCCATCCCGCGCCCGCTCTCGTAGACCTCCGGGCTCGGCTCGCTCATGGGCGCCGTAGCCGGCGCGTCGCTATAGGGCTGTCCTTTCCCTCACCGCTTCTCGACGTGGCGCACCTGCACGGCGACCCCGCGGGTGGACTCGACCATCTCCGGGCCGCTCATCCGCGCCCGGCCGACGCCGAAGGCGGCCTCGCCCTCGATCACCACCTCGTCGCCGACCCGGACCGTGTCGCTCGCGTCGGTCACGCCCGGCGCGAGCACCGAGCCGTGGGGGACGAACGGTTCGATCTCGACCCGCTCTGTGGGAACGTCGCTCTCGATCCAGCGACGTGCGCCCGCGAGGGTGAACGCCAGCACGCCGTACTCCTGGGCCAGCGCGGCGAGTTGCTCGCCGGCCTCCCCGCCGTCGCGGTCGGCCTCGTGGGCCCGCAGTTGCGGGAACCGCCCCTTCGCGGCGACGGCGGGGAACAGGCCGTCGCCGGCGCCGGGGCCGAACTGCCAGTCCGCCACCGCCCGCAGGGTGTCTCGCTCCCGGCGGCTCTTCCGGAAGCTCGGGTGACCCTCCAGCGCGCCGGCGAGCGCCGCCAGCGAGTCCGCCGTCGTCGGGTGGTCGGCGACGGTGTACTCGAACTCGACGCCCGCCTCGTCGGCGGCCCGCTCGACGATCGGCCGGTAGTCCTCGGGGACGTGGGCGACGTGGGCCGGGTAGTCGGTCCCCTCGAGGTACGCCGAGAGGACGTCGCTCACGAACTCGACCTCGGTGGCGGTCCACCGGCCCGTCACCACGGAGTCGTAGTGCTGGGCGGGGTAGGTGAACTCCAGTTCCTGGGGGACGACGCCTATCGGCGAGGTCATCGAGACCACGTGCCCGCGGTAGCCGATCGCCTCCCGGAACTGCTCGTGGCTCCGGGACTGACCGTACGGTTTGCTCGCCGAGCAGGGGACCAACACGAGCGGGTGGTCGTCGAACCGCGACCGGTACCGCTCGACGACCCGCCGTGCGAAGCGGCGGATCTCCACCCGCCGGAGGGTGTCCTCCGTGGTCGCGGCGATCTCGGCCCGCCGGATGATCGGCGTGCGCCGCTCCAGGTAGCCCCACTCCTCGTCCAGCCGGCGGAGCGTCGCGGTCAGCCACTGGTCCTGGCGGGCCTGTCCCTCCAGGTAGTCCCGCAGGCGACCGTCACGGATCCGCCGCCGGACGCGGGCCAGTTCGGTCGCTAACGTGCGGACGTTGTGCTCGACACAGTCCTCGCGGTCGAACGACTCCCGGGGACCCCGGCAGGCCGGGCAGGCGCAGGGCAGTTCGTCGAGGTCCTCCAGGAAGTGGGCCTCGTCGGTCGTCAGGTACCGACCCTGGGTGCCGCGGACGACCGCCCGGTCCGCGTCCACCAGGTCGACGCCGGCGTAGACCAGGGTCGCGACGTTGCGCGGCGTGGCGACGCCCGGCAGGTACAGCGCCGAGTCGGCCGCCACCGCGCGGCGGGTGCGGAGGACCGCGTCGACGAAGGCCGCGGCGTGGCCGACGTAGCCCGGCGCACCCGCGAGGACGTACGCGTCGGCGCGGGTCCCGGCGGCGACGTCGGCGGCGCTGTCCGGCGAGACGACCGCGGCGCTCGGGAAGTCCACGTCGGGCCCCGTGACGGCGAACGCGTCGGCCACCTCCTCGGCGGTGCCGGCCGGCAGCCCGCGGTGGGGGAGGACGGTCAGCGCCGCGTCGTCGCCGGCCGGCCGCTCGCGCTCCTCGACCCAGCGGCTCCCCGCGTCCCGGAGCACCCCCGCGACGGGGCCGTCTTCGGCCCACGGGTCGTCGGCCTCGCCCGCGAGCGCCGGCGTGGTGACCGAGTCGGCCAGGCGGAGTTCGCCCAGCCGGGCCGCCCCGTCGCGCTCGTGGACCTCGAACCGGTCTGTCATGCACGCCCGTCGGCCGCCGGCGCGCAAGGGGCTTTCGTGTCGCGGGCCGCCGGCACGGCGCCGCGGGCGTCGCCAGTCCTACTCCCCGAGCACCTCGACCGCCACCCGGTCGGGTACCGCCGCGAGCGCCGTCGCGGGCCAGCGGTCGTGGGCGAGCGTGAACGAGGCGTCGGGACTGCCCTCGACCAGCCGCGCCACGCCGGCCGCCGCGGCCTCGTAGGCGGCCGCGTCGAGCCGCTCCCCGACCGTGGCGTTCAGCGGGTAGGCCTCCGCCAGCTCCCGCGGGAACGGGCCGAACGGCGGCCGGACGCCCCAGCACTCGTCGTACCCCTCGCGGGGGCTCCCCTCCGTGAGCAGGACGTCGCCCGTCGGGTCGAACCGGTCGAGGCGCTCGCGGTGGCGCACCACCTCCGGCCGGCGGGCGCTGTCGGCCGAGAGGTTGAAGAAGGCCCCTTTCGACACCCGGTCGGTCCGTTCGAGCTGGTCGGCGTGGTCCAGCAGCGCCCGGTAGCCGTCGACCATCGCCGGGTGTGACCGGGCGCGGGTCTCCACCAGCTCCAGCAGGTTCCCCTCGCGGATCGCCTGCCTGATCCGGCGGATCTCGCCGTAGCTGACGTGGAGGTTGTGCCGCGCGAGCAGTCCGTGCCGTCGCTCCTCCGGGGCCTCCCGCAGCTCCTCGGGGTCGTGGTCGGCACAGACCGGACACTCACAGGGGAAGTAGCGGAGGTCCTCCAGGTGACGGGTGCCCCGCACCGTGAGGTAGCGGCCGTCGCGGGCGTACAGCGCGTAGGCCGCCGAGTCGAACAGGTCACAGCCGAGCGCCGTCGCCAGCGCGAACATCATCGGGTGGCCGGCGCCGAACAGGTGGACCGGGGCGTCCTCGCCCAGCCCGCGCTTGGCGGCGGCGACCACCTCGACCAGGTCGGCGTAGCGGTACTCGTTCATCAGCGGGACCACGGCGCCGATCGGGAAGACGTCCAGACGGCGGGCGTGGGCGTCCGCGGCGGCGCTCTCCCGCAGGTCGAGGTGTGTCGACCCCTGGATCGGCGCCGTGACGAGCATCTCGCCGGTGGCGGCCTCCTCGGCGACCCCGAGCCGCTCCTGGGTGGTGGCCAGTTCCTCGGCGGCTCGCTCGCGGGGGACGTCCGGCGGCGTGGGGACGTCGACCGGCGTGGCGATGTCGGAGCCGATCCGGCGCTGGAAGTCGAGGATCTCCTCGGTGGTGACGGTGATCTCGCCGTACTCGGCGAGCTGGAACGAGCCCGAGTCGGTCATGATCGCGCCCGAGAAGTCGAGCAGGTCGTGCAGCCCCCGCTCCAGGGCGGGCTCGCGGAGGTCGTCGCTGCCGTGGAGCACGTAGCCGTTGGTGATGACGATCCCGGCGCCGAACTCCGACTCCAGGGTCGCCGGCGACACCGTCTGGACGTGCGGGTTGACCACCGGGAGCAGCGCCGGGGTCCGGACGGTCGTGTCGGCCCGCGGGACGGCGAGGTCGCCCAGCCGCCCGGCCGCGTCGTACCGTCGGACCTCGAAGTGCTCTCGCATCGGTCGTCATCGGGCGAGCGATCGCTTCAGCGTTGTGTTCCCGTGACGGTCCGCCCGCGGGCGGAGGGGTAGACTCCGCTCCCGGCGCTCAGATCGTCCGGAGCCGGACGCTCCAGAACTCGCGCACGGCGTCCTCGAGGGCCGCCTCGGGCGCGCCGGTGGCGCCGACGGGCTGTACGACGTCGGCCGTGGCCTCGAACTCGTCGAGCAGGCTCTTCTCGCCGACCACGAACAGCCGGTCGACCGACCGCTCGCCCAGCGCCGCCCGGCACCGCTCCAGGTGGGAGTCGATCTGCTCGTCGCGGAGCCGCTCGAACCGGGCCTGCGAGAACCCGCCCTTCGAGTGGCGCTCCTGCAGTTCGGAGTCAAACCCGTGGAAGGCGGTCCGCTCCGTCCCGTCGAACTCCCCGAGCGCGAACAGGTCCGAGCGCACCAGCGCCAGCGCGTGCTCGCCGGTCGGCTCGAACCAGCCCCGTTCGAGCGCGAACCGCTCGCCCCACTCCGTGAACGGTGCCGGCGGGACCGGCGTCGACAGACAGGCTCCGACCAGCCCCGCGTCGTCGGCCACGACGGCACAGGGGGCGGCCCGCGCGACCAGCGCCGACCGCTCGCCCAGCGCCCGCCGGACCGCCTCCGGCAGCGTCGACCCGTCGGCGACGTAGGCCGTCAGCGCCCCCTCGGGGTCGGTCTCGAACGACGCCAGCCGGTCGAGTACCGCCGACCGGCGGCCCCCGTGGAGCCGCTCCTCGTGGCGGAAGGCGACGTCGTCGTCGCCCGTGGAGAGCCGCTCGACGCGGTCCTCGAGCTCCGCGACGCGGTCCTCCAAGCGGTTGACCTCCCGCTCGGCCTCCTGGCGGGCCGTCGCCGCCTCCGACCGCCGGCGCTTCTCGGCCTCGAGCTGTCGCTCCAGGTTCTCCTCGCGGTCCTCGAGCTCCGCGACGCGGTCGCGAAGCGTCGCCCGGCCGAGCAGCTCGTCCAGCATCGCCCGGAACGTACACGGCCGGCCCCAAGACGTTTCTGTCCTCGCCGGGGGTCCTCGGGTAGACCCGACCGACCGGCCCGCCGGTCGGTCAGGTCCCCACGGCCTCGCCGGGTACGTCCCCGTCGACGTCGTCGCCGTCGCCCGGCGCCCCGCCGGTCAGCTCCAGCAACTGGGCGGCCCGGTCGGCCTTCGCGAGGAACACCTCCCGGAGGTCCGGCGGGCGGGACACCCCCGCGTCGTCGAGCGTCCCGGGCGGGAGCGCGAGCGTGTCCGCCGGCACCCGCTCGTCGCCCGTCACCGGGTAGTGGCGCCGGCCGACC
Organism: uncultured Halobacteriales archaeon; assembly: GCA_964569925.1. Lineage (GTDB taxonomy): Archaea > Halobacteriota > Halobacteria > Halobacteriales > Haloarculaceae > CAZMWG01. The sequence goes on from CAZMWG010000038.1 coordinate 4,943, forward strand.
TTCATCACGAGCGGACGGTCGGTCCGTGTCACCCCTTCGTCGCCGTACAGCTGGCGGTTGACCCGCTCGTGTTGTTCACGACACATCGCGGCGCGACTCTCGTCGTTCGGCGTGACGTACAGCCGCCCGAGGTAGTACCCCCGGGAAAACTGTTCGAACATGCTATGCGTGTCAACCACTACCATGAAGGTACATAAGCTTCCCGGCGGCGTCGCCGTCGCGTCCGGCGGTCCGACTCCGTGGCGGCGGCCGCGGACCGCCGGCGGTCGACGATCGAGGGCGGCCGCGACCGTGATCGACGGCCGGTACTGATTAGAGCCGGGCGGGAGCGTAGTCGTCCGTGACCGAACGCTGGCTGTACGCCTGGGCGCTGGGGTCGGTCACCTTCGGTGGGGCGTCGCTGCTGGTGCCGCTGTACGCCGTCCAGCTCGGGGCCACGCCGGTCGACCTGGGGCTGTTGGCCTCCACGGCGGCGCTCGCCGGCGCGCCGGGGGCGATACTCTTCGGCCGGCTCGCCGACGGCGTCGGCTCGCGCCGGCGGCTGGCCCTGGCGACGCTGGCGACCGTCGCGGCCACGATGGCGGCGATCCCGTTCCTGGGCGGCGTCACGACGGTGATCGTCGCCAACGCCGTGCTCTGGCTGTTCGTCTCCGCCGTCGCGCCGGTGTTGACGATGATCGTCGTCGACGCCGCTCCGGCGTCGGCCTGGGACGAGCGGATCGGGCGGCTCAACAAGTTCCAGGGGTACGGGTGGGCGGGCGGGCTGGCGCTTGGTACGGCGTGGCCGGTCGTCGGGCGGTGGCTCCCCGTCCCCGAGACGGAGGCGCTGTTCGGCCTGCTGGCGGTCTGTGCGGCCGCCAGCGCCGTCGGCGCGGTCCGCACGCTCCCCCGGCCCGAACGCCACGTCACCGGCGAGCGGCGGGTCCGCCGGATCGCCCGCCTCGTGGCGCGCTCGGACCGGGCCGTCAAGGGTGCCACCTTCCCTTTCACCCCCAACCGGCTGTTCTGGACCACCCGCAAGCTCGACCCCCGACAGCTGTTCGACCGGCTGACGCCCGCGCTGGGGCTGTACCTCGGCGCCGCGGTGCTGTTCTTCACGGGGTTCGCCGCCTTCTGGGCGCCCCTGCCGCTTCTGCTGACCGACGCGGCGTTCGGCTCCGGGCTCGTCTTCGGGCTGTATCTGGTCTCCAGCCTCGCCTCCGCCGTGCTGTACGAGGTCGCCGGCCGGCTGGCCGCCCGCTACGAGCCGCGGCTGCTCCAGTCCGGGGCGCTGGCCGCCCGGGGACTGCTCTTTCCGGTGGTCGCGCTCGCCGTCGGGCTCGGCGCCCTGCCGGCCCGACTGGGCGGGGTCGCCGTCGGCCTCGTGCTCGTCGGGGCCACGTGGGCCGTGATCGCCGTCGTGGGCACCGCCATCGTCACCCGGCTCGCGCCGCCGGCCGTCCGGGGCGAGGTGCTGGGGGCATACACCGCCCTCGCCGCGGTGGCCGGCGGCGTCGGCGGCGTCCTCGGGGGCTGGCTCGCGACCCGGGGCTACGTCGTGGCGTTCGCCGTCGCCGGCGGCCTCGTCGTCGTCGGCGCCGGCGGGGTGTTGTGGCTGGATCGGGTCGCCAGCCCCGCGCCGGCGACGGAGACCCCCGCCGCCGAGTGACGGCTCCCGCGACGGCCACCCGCACCCGCGACGACCGATCGACCCCGACGGACCGCCCCGGCCCCGGCGCTCGCCGTCCGCACCCGCCCGCGACGGGACCCCTCCCCGGGGGCTCGTTCACAACCGTTACTGGCCCGCCGCCCGTCGCGGGACCGTGAGACGTTCGTTGGGCTACGGGGCCGTGTTCGTCGCGCTGTCGGCGGCCGCCGTGGCAGTTCTGGCGGGGCGGGTCGACCGGCTCCCGCTGCTGGGCGTCGCGGCGGAACTGTGGCTCGTGAAGCTGCTGTCCGGGGTGGCGCTCGTGGCCGGCGCCTACGGGGTCTACCTGCTGGCCGGCGAACTGCTCGACGCCCAG
>CAZMWG010000038.1:7045-19624 GCA_964569925.1 uncultured Halobacteriales archaeon
CGTGGCCGGCGCCTACGGGGTCTACCTGCTGGCCGGCGAACTGCTCGACGCCCAGGTGGACGGCGCCCGCCGCCACGACGCGCACAACCTGCTGGGCCTGTTGCTGGGCGCCGCGACGGTCGTCGGCCTGCTGGGGATCGTCACCGAACAGTGGCTGGGCGTGCTGTTCTCGCTGGGCGTGGTCGGGTTCGCGGTCACGTTCGCGCTCCAGCAGCCGCTGTTCTCGCTGGCCGGCTGGGCGTACATCGTCGCCAAACAGCCCTACCGCGTCGGCGACCGGGTGGCCATCGACGACGCGAAGGGCGACGTCGTCTCGGTCGACCTGTTCGTCACCACCCTCTGGGAGATCGACGGCGGTCTGGTCACCTCGAACCAGCCCTCCGGCCGGGTGATCACCGTCCCCAACAGCGTGGTCCTCTCCTCGCACGTCTACAACTACTCCTGGGGGGGCTTTCCCTACGTCTGGAACGAGATCGGGCTCCAGGTGGCCTACGAGACGGATCTTGAGTTCGCGATCGACACCCTCCGGACGGAGGCCGACGCCGTGATCGGCGACGAGATGGCCGGACGGGTCGCCCGCTACCGCGAACGGCTCCGGGAGACGCCGGTCGAACTGGAGGTCCAGGACCGCCCCTCGGTCAACGTCGTCCAGAAGGAGTCGTGGGTGGAGCTACGGCTGCGGTACCTGGTCCACCCCCGCCGCGGACAGCGCGTGAAAAACGAGCTCTACCGGCGGGCGCTGACCCGGTTCGGCGAACACCCCGAGCGGGTGAAGTTCCCGCTCGGACGCAACCGGTAGCTCCCGGTAGCACTTAGTGAGCGTGGGGCGACCTGGGGTTCATGTCGGGACAAGCGACGCCGACGCCCGCCCCGACCGGAGCGGACGGCGGGTCGATCGTCGGGTCGGTCGTGGGGGAGTTCGTCGACGGCATCGTCGGCGCGGTGCCGGGCGTCGTCTCGGGGCTGCTCTTTCTGGCGCTCGCGTACGTGACCATCCGGATCGTGCTGACCGTGGTCCGGCGGGTGCTCGACGGGATCTACCCGGAAGACCAGGGACTGGTGGTCGATCTGTCGGTCGCGGTGGTCGGACTGTTCCTCTGGTTCGGCGCCGCGCTCGCGATGTTGAAGATCGTCGGGATGGGCGACGTCGCCACCAGCCTCGGCACCGCGTCGGGCTTCGTGGGTCTGGGGGTCGCCTTCGCGCTGAAGGAGATGATCGCCGACACCGTCGCCGGGGTCTACCTCCTCCGGGACCGCCACTTCGAGGAGGGCGACCGGGTCGACACGGCCTCGGTCACGGGCACCGTCGAGTCGATCGACCTCCGGAAGACCCGTATCCGGGCCGAGGACGGCGATCTGGTGGTGCTGGCAAACCGCGACGTCGAGAAGAAGTGGACCAGACAGACCGGCGGGGCTGAGGTCGAGGCCGGGGCCTGAGTCCCTGGGGGCCTCGGGCCGACGGGTGAGCCCGACCGGAGGGTCCCGCCCGCGCCCCGGTCCCGGGTCGTCTCAGGGCGTCTCCGGGAGTTCGTGCAGGAACGTCTGGACCTCGACGGTGCGCCCGTCGGGGTCCGTGGCGAAAAAGCGGTAGATATCGAACGCGTCGACGCGCTCGGGCGGCCCGCGGGCGACGTCGTCCAGGTCCCCGTACAGACGGTCGACGGCCGCCTCGTCCTCGACGGCGACCGTGACGATCCCGTCGGTCTCGGCCTCGACCGCCGTCCCGTCGCCCGAACAGAAGCCGACGAGCAGGTTGTCGAGCCGGAGGATCGTACAGCGGCCGTCCTGTTCGAGCCACCGCCGGGCGCCCAAGCGGTCGACGTAGAACTCGACCACCCGCTCGCGGTCCGCCGTCCGGAAGAAGACGATTCCGGTCACGACCCGTCGTCGAACGGCCAGTCGCCGGTCGTCCGCAGCCCCTCGGCCTGGTTCTCGTCCTGCAAGTAGCCGGCGATCGTCTCGGGCTCAGTCCGGTCGACCGTCACGTCCGCCCGCGCGAGGTCGACGGTCAGTTCCGTGAGCAGGATCGCCTGCTCGCGCAGGTTCCGGGGCTCCAGTTTGTCGAGCGTGTCGGCGTAGGTGTGGCCCCAGCCGCGGCCACGACCCTGCGAGTACGTCGAGATCATGTAACCGGGGACCCCCCGCTGCACGTACGGCCAGTGGTCGCTGTGGGGGACACAGCCGGGGACCGTCTCGACGGGGTGGTCGAACCGGTCGGCGACGCGCTCGGCCGCCGCCGACAGTTCGTCGAAGCGGTGGGTCGACAGCCGCAGGGTGCGCGTCGCGACGTTGGAGTCGACGTTGATCACGACCTTCACGCGGTCGAGGTCGGCGTCCCCCGCCATCCGGTTCGAGCCGACCAGCCCGACCTCCTCGGCGCCGTAACAGTGGAACCGGATCCGCGTCTCCAGGTCGTCCTCGCGGGTCGCGAGCGCCCTGGCCACCTCGACGACGGTCGCCGTCCCGGCGCCGTTGTCCCGGGCGCCCTCGGCGATGTCGTGGGCGTCGACGTGGCTCGAGAGGACGAGGTAGTCGTCGGTGTCCGGGCCCAGTTCGGCGACGACGTTGCCCGACTCCGCCTCGGGGGTCGCACAGTCCACCCGGAGCGTGACGGTCTCGCCGTCGTGACGGCGGGCCAGGCGCGTGCCGACCTCCCTGCTGACGCCGACCGCCGGGACCGGGGCGATCGGTCCGTCGGTCCCCCGGACGGAGCCGGTCGGCGGCAGACACCCCTCGACGTGGTTCCGGTAGACCAGGCCAGCGGCCCCGGCCGACACGGCGCGGTGGTACTTCTCGGTCCGGTGGATGTAGCGGTCGTGGTGGTCGGGGACCATCGAGGAGACCATCACGACCTTCCCCTCCAGATCGGTCTCCTCATAAGCCTCCGGGAGACCGGCGCCGAGGTCGACGAGTTCCGCCGTCACCTCGCCGGCGGGCCCGCGGGGAAGTCCGATGGCGTCGACGACCCCGTCGTCGGTCTCGATGCCGGCGTCGCCCCGCTCCCACCCCTGGAGGTCGAAGCGCTCGACGCGGGCCTCGCGGGCGCCGACGTCGGCCAGCGCGTCCCGGGTCGCCGCGAGCGCTTCCGCCTCGCCCTCCCCCCCGGCCATCCGGTTGCCGATGTCGACCAGCTCCACCAGGTGGTCCCACCCGGCGTCGCTGGTGAACGTCTCGCCGATCCAGGCGGCGTCCTCCTTTGCCATGCCACGCCCTGACGTCCGCCGCGGGGTATCCCTTCCGGTCCCGGACCGCCGCGACGCGGCCCGACGGCGGACCGCTCAGCGGTCGCGCCCGTCGTGGACCACCTCGCCGCCGACGAGGGTCAGGGCGACGTCGATCCCGGCGACGTCGTCGGCCTCCCAGGGTGACTCCCCGAGGACGACCATGTCGGCGTGGTGTCCCGGTTCGAGGGTGCCCACGCGGCCCTCGTCGAACCCCGCGTACGCGGCGCCGGCGGTGTAGGCCCGGACCGCCTGGGTCACGGAGAGGCGCTGGCCAGGGGCCGGCGCGGTGACCGCCTGCTCGATCCCGAAAAGCGGGTCGAGCGGCATGCAGTCGCTGCCGAACGCGAGCGTCGCGCCGGCCGCCAGCAGGTCCGCGAACCGGTTCGAGGCCAGCCGGCGCTCCTCGCCGAGCCGTCGGTCGTACAGCCCGTCCTCCCGGGCCCACTTGAGGAAGTTGGGCTGGGCGCTGACCACGACGTCAGCGTCCCCGAGCCGCTCGATCAGGTCGTCGGTGAGCACCTCGGCGTGTTCGATCCGGTGGCGCCGGCCGTCGGTTCCCTCGTAGGCGTCGAGGGTCGCCGCGATGGCCTCGTCGCCGATGGCGTGGGCGGTGGTCTGGAGGCCCGCGTCGTCGACCCGCCCGACCAGCGCGGCCAGTTCGTCCGGTTCGACGACCCACTCGCCGCGGTCGCCCGCTCCACTTCCGTTCCCGTGACTCCCGTCCTCGCGGTCGCTGTCCGGCCCCGCGACGTCTCCGTCGTCCGGCCCCTCGCCGCCGTCCGCACCCCCGGGGCGATCGGCGTACGGTTCTGAGAGCCGGGCGGTGTGGCCGCCGATGGAGCCGTCGGTGAACGTCTTGATCCCGCCGACCCGGACCCGCTCGCTGCCGTGGTTCGTCGCCAGCCCGGTCTCCAGGACTGCGTCCAGATGGTCCCGCCAGTAGTTGATCCGCACGCGGAGGGTGAGCTCGTCCGCCCGGTCCAGTTCGCGGTATATCCGGGGGGCGTGTGACCGGCGCACCATGTCGTGGACGCCGGTCACGCCGCGGGCGTTGGCCCGCTCCTGGGCGGCCAGCAGGTACTCCCGCGCCCGCTCCGGCCCGGCGGCGGCGTGGTCGCGCACGACCTCGACCGCGTCCTCGACCAGCACGCCCGTCGGCTCGCCGCCGGCGGTCCGGACGTACTCCCCGGGCAACTCCTCGCCGTACCGGTCGAGCACGACCCCGTTGACCGACGCGAGGTGCATGTCCTCGCGGTAGGCGACCACCGGCCGCTCCGTGCTCACCCGGTCGAGTTGGCCGGCCCGGAGCGGCTCCCCGTCCCAGGCGCTCTCGTCGTAGCCGAACCCGCGGAGCCACTCGTCGTCGGCCGACCCGTCCGTGACGGGTCGCTCGTCCCGGAGCGCCGTCAGCCGGTCCAGACAGCCCTCGACGGAGCCGGCCTCGCGGAGGTCGGCCTCCAGTTCGTAGGCCCCGACCACCTCCATGTGAGTGTGGGCGTCGACGAACCCCGGCAGGACGGTCCGCCCGTCGAGATCGATCGTCCGCTCGGCGTCCGCGGCCCCGCGCGCGGCGTCGGCGCCGACGGCGACGATCCGCCCGTCCCGCACGGCGACCGCCCCGTGGGGGTCGTCGCCGGGCACCGCGTGGACCCGACCGTTCGCGAGCACCAGCTCCGGCGTCTCCGTCATACGAGCCCTTCGTCCGGGGGGGTCATCGGTCCGGCGGTCCCGCCGGGACGACGTCCCGGCCCGCCGGTCGTCCCGTTCGGCCCCACCCCGACCCGCTGCCGGTCGACCCGTCAGCCTCTTGTCCGCCGGCGCGCTCGCTGTGGGCGTGTACCGGACGGGCCACGTCGGGGCCTCCCTCGCGTTCAACGCGCCGCTCGGGTTTCTGGTCGTCGCCGTCGACGCCACGCCGCTGCTCCCGGCGGTGGGCGTCGTCGCGGTCTGGGGCGCCACGCTCCCCGACTACGACCTCCGGATCCCGTTTCTGACCCACCGCGGGATAACCCACACCGTCTACTTCGTCGCGTTGTGTGGCGCGGTCGCGGGCGGGATCGCCGCCTACGCGGGCTCGGTCGGGACGGGGCCGCCCGGCCCGGTCGTCCTCGGGGCCGCCGGCGCCGCCCTCGGCACGCTCACGGTCGGCTCGCACCTCGCCGCGGACATGCTCACGCCCGCCGGCGTCGACCTGTTCTACACCGGCACGGACCGCAGTCTCTACGTGACGACGGCGGACTCGACGGTCGCCAACTACGCGCTGCTGGCGCTTGGCGTCCTCGTCGCCGCCGGCGCCCTCGCGGCCGGCGCCGCCGTCCGGGACGGGATCACGCTGCCGGTCTGATTCGCGGGTTCCGGGCGCACGCCGGACGAGCGCCCGCGAGACGGCGACCCACGCCGAGCGGTTTTTGCCCGTGCACGCCCGACGAGCGCCCGTGCAAGCGACAGTCGCCGCCGCCGGGCTGGTCGCCCTGCTCGTCGGGACGGAGGCTTTCTTCACGGTCCTGACGGCACTGAACCTCCGCCACGGCGAGCGGGCCGTGGCGGCCGAGCGGGAGTGGGTGATCGAGGAACTGGGCATCGAGGACCCGGAGGAGGCGCTGTCCTACGAGCGGGTCTCGGCCGGGGTCTCCGCGCTGCGCTCGTGGACGACCCTCGGCGTCCTACTGCTCGTCCTGTTCTCCGGACTCTTCGCCGACGCCGTGGCCGCCGTCGGGACCCTCGACTCGCTGGTGTTGGAGACCGCCGCCTTCGTCGCGGGCCTGGTCGTCGCCGGTCGGCTCGTCGGCGTCCCGTTCGACCTGGTGGAGACGTTCGTCGTCGAGGAGACGTTCGGCTTCAACGAGCAGGGGCTCGGGCTCTGGCTCCGGGACCTCCTCGTGGGGACGGTCCTCTCGCTTCTGTTCGCCGTCCCGCTGGGCGTGGCGGTCGTCTGGTTCGTCGGCAACGTCCCCTACTGGCCCGTCGCCGCGTGGGCGCTGGTCGTCGGGACGCTGCTCGCGTTCATGGTGATCAAACCCCGCGTGATCGACCCGCTGTTCAACGACTTCGAGCCCCTCTCCGAGGGACCGCTGCGCGACGCCGTCGAGGAGACGTTCGACGCCGCCGGCTACCGCACCGAGCAGGTCTACGAGATGGACGCCAGCCGGCGGTCGGGCCACTCCAACGCCTACTTCGTGGGCTTTGGCCCCGCAAAGCGGGTCGTGCTGTACGACACGCTGATCGACGGGATGGACCGCGAGGCGATCCGCAGCGTGCTGGCCCACGAACTGGCCCACTGGCGGGAGGGCCACGTCTGGAAGTTCGTCGGCCTCGCGGCGCTGCGCCTGGGGGTGGTCTTCGCGGTGCTGGGCCTCCTGGTGGAGAGCGGGCTCGTCTTCCTCCCGCTGGCGGCCCCCGAGACGCCCTACGTCGGGCTGTTCGTGGGCGTCCTCGCGCTGGCGCCGATCAACCGGCTCACCACGCCCCTGGAGAACTACGTCTCGCTGGCCTACGAGCGCGAGGCCGACGCCTACGCCGTGGAACTGGTCGGCGGCGAGCCGATGGCCCGCGCGCTGGCCGACCTGGCCGCGGACAACCTCTCGATGCCCTTCCCCCACCCGCTGTACGAGACCTTCCACTACGACCACCCGCCGATCCCCGAGCGGATCCGCCGCGTGCGCGAACTCGACCCCGACGTCGACGCCGACGCGGCGGTCGCCGGCGACGGCGACCCCGGAGAGGGGGCGGCCGCGGACTGACCGTCTCGCCTCCGTTCTCGATCCGCACCCTCGCCCCACGGGGCCGACCTCAGCGGACGACCGTCACCGGCATCTGCCCGTCGTCGAGCAGGTGATCCGCGACGTGGCGGCCGAACAGCGACCCGATCGTCCCCCCGTCCCCGTGCCGGCCGACGACGATCGCGTCGACGGCCAGTTCGTCGGTGACCGCGAGGATCTCCCGGGCGACGTAGTCTGCGTCGTCCAGCCGGTCGCGGTCGGCGTCCCGGAAGCTCGCCCGGACGGTCGCCTCGGCGTCGGCCGACAACTCCTCGACGAACTTGGTCGCGGCGCCCTCGGCGCTCTCCGCCGAGCGGCCGACCCGGACCGCGTGGATCGTCACGTCCTCCCGCGGGCCGTAGGCCGCGACCGCGTGTTCCAGCGCGCGCTCGCTGACCGACGTCAAGTCGAACGGGACCAACACGTCCATACCGGTCGGTCGTCGGGAAGCGACGAGAAGGTGACGGACGGGTCGACGCCGCCGTCCGACGGGCCGCCGCGGCGACCGGTTCGGCGATCACCGCGGCGATCGGTCCGACGACCACCCCGTGTGCGCCGACCGCCGCGGGGCTTTTGCCCCGCCCGCCCCGAGGACGGCCGTATGGGAGACCGATCCGACGAGTCGGCGATCCCCGGCGAACCGGGAGGGAGGGGGACGGACGAGCCGGGACCGGCCGAGTCGCCGGACCCGCCGGAGGCGCTGCCGGAGACGCCCCGACGCGAGGTCGTCCCCGACGTCGACGAGGGATCGGGAACCGTCGTCTGGCACCGCGAGGACCTGCGGATCCGGGACAACCCGGCGGTCGCCCGCGCCGCCGAGAGCGACCGTCTGCTCCCGGTGTTCGTCCTCGATCCCGCCTTCTACGGCGACCGCGGGCTGGCCTGTGACGCCCGGATCGGCCTGCTCCACGACTGCCTGCGGGACCTCGACGACCGCTACCACACCGCCGGCGGCGGCGCCGCGGGCGCAGGGCTCACCTACGCCCACGGCGACCCCGTCGCGGTGCTCGAGCGGTTCCGCGACGCCGGCTGGGACGTCGTCGCCACCCGGACGCCCTCGGGCCGGTACGGACACCGCCGCGACGAGCGGGCCCGCGAGGCCGACGTCGAGTTCGTCGACGCGGGCGGGCTCGTCTACGACGCCGAGCGCACGCGCGAGGACTGGCAGGAACGGATCGAGCGCTGGCTCGCCGCCGAGCCACACGATCCGGACCTCCGAGAGACGGCCGTCGAGGGCGTCGACACCGGGATCACGCTCGCGGCCGTCGAGGACGCCTACGACGTCGAGCCGACGAAGTCGGAGGTCCCGACCGGCGGCACCACGCGTGGCCGCGAGCGACTGGAGTCGTTCGTCGCCCGTATCGGGGAGTATCCGGGCAGCATCTCCTCGCCCGTCGACGCCCGCGAGGGCACGAGCGGCCTCTCGCCGTACCTCCGCTTCGGCTGTCTCTCGGTGCGCCAGGTCCACCGGTACGTCGAGGAGCACGCCCCCGACGGCCGCGGCAAGGAGATGTTCGTCTCGCGGCTGTTCTGGAACCGCCACTACGCCCAGAAGCTCGCCGACTGGCCGGGCTGGACCGACGTCGCCGTCAACCCGGTGATGCGTGGGTTCAACGCCGACCGCCGGGACCCCGACCTGATCGACGCCTGGAAGCGCGGTCGGACCGGCTTCCCGATGGTCGACGCCTCGATGCGCTGTCTCGCCGGGACCGGCTGGCTCAACTTCCGGATGCGCGCGATGTGTGCCTCCTTCTTCGGCCGGATCCTCGCACAGCCCTGGCGGGTCGGCGCCGACTGGTTCCACCGCCACCTCGTCGACTCGGACGCCGCGATCAACTACACCCAGTGGCAGTACCAGGCCGGCGTCGTCGGCAAGCCGACCCAGCGGCTGTACGACCCGCGCAAGCAGGTCCGCGACCAGGACCTCGACGGCGAGTTCGTCTCGAAGTGGGTCCCCGAACTGGCCGCCCTCCCGGCCGAACACCTGGACGAGCCCGAGAAGACACCGGTCGCCGTCCAGGAGGAGTGTGGCGTCCGGATCGGGGAGGACTACCCCCGGCCGGTCGTCGACTTCGAGGCCGCCCGCGAGCGGTACTGGCAGCGGTTCGACGCGGTCAAGGCCGAGGCCGCGGCCGCGTTCGCCGACGAGACCGTCGCCCGTCGGGTCTCCTTCTCCGGCGGGCTCGGCACGGCGCTGTCGCTCGCCGAGGAGTACGGCCCCGACGACGACGAGGACGACGGCGGGCGACAGGCGAGCCTGGCCGCCTTCGACTGAGAACGTCCCGCGACGGTCGCCGTCTCACTCCGGGGGGAGCCGCCGCTCCATCGCCGCGAGGTACTCGTCGGCCGCCTGCACGTCGTCGTGTTCGTCCCCACCGTCGTCCCCGTCGCGGTCCCCGATCAGCGCCCGCACCCGCTGGCAGCCGTGTAACAGTCGCTCCCGTAGCGGGCTCTCCGGGAGCTTGTTGCGCGCCACCCGTTCGACCGTGTCCATCGCCCCGCGGGCGGTGGCGGTGTCGCCGTCGGTCAGGGCGGCGCGGCTCTCGGCGAGCAGTTGACCCAGCACCGACCGCACGTCCGCGGGTACCTCCGCGGGCTCGTCGTCCGACACGCTCGCCGTTCGGGCTCCGCTCGGAGAAGGCTGTCGGGACGGGACCCGCCACGCCGGTCGTCCCCGGCAGGAACCCGGCTCAGTTCCGGCGCCGGGCGCGCCGCGCGAGGAGGAGCACGGCCAGCGCCGCCGCCGTGACCACTCCCGCCGCTCCGGGTCCCGGGCCGGCGCCGCCGGACGCGCTCGCCGTCGCCGACGGGGTGGGCGTGTCGGTCGTCGTCGGGGCGGCGGTCGGCGTGGCCGTCGCGGTCGGGGTCCCGGACGGCGTCACCACCAGCGCCTCGGTGGGGGTGGGCGTGCCGGCCGGCGTCGCCGTCGCCGACTCGCCGGTCTCGTTCAGCGGCCCAGCGTACCGTGCCCTGATCCGCGTCGACACCGCCGTCCCGTCGACGGTCACCCGCCGGGCGCCGTCGTCGCCGGGCGCGCCGCCGACGTACAGTTGCGCGACGACCGCCACCCCGCGGCCGCGCTCGGCGAAGACCGAGCGGTCGACCGACAGCCCGACCTCCCGGTGGACGCCGGCCCCGAGGCTCCGGGTCGCCACCACGGGGCCGCTGGCGTTGCCGGCCCGCAGGACGACCGTCCCCTCGCCGGGCATCGCCACCCGCCGGAGGACGACCTCGCCGGAACTGGTCCGCTGGGGGTCGAACCGCTCCGCGAGGACGCTGGCCCCGGCCCCGGCCTTCCCGACGACGACCCGCTCGGCCACCGGCTCGCCGGCGGCGTTCACCTGGATCGGGTCGTCCTCGGGGTCGAAGCCGTCGCCGCTCGCCTCGCGGTGCAAGACCACGTGGACGGTCCGGTTCCCGCCCCACTCGGCCCAGACCTCGTCCGCGAGCGGGACCGTCACGCCCGTCCGGAACCCCTCGCCGGAGCCCGTCTCGACGTGGCCGACCACCTCGCCGGGCTCCCCGCCGTCGTCCAGGTGGACCGCGAGATACCCCTCCCCGACGACCGCGAACGTCGTCTCCACGACGACGCTCCCCTCGGCCGACGTCTGGGGGTCGACCGCGACGTAGTTGCCGTGGGCCAGCGCGGGGACGGCGAGCGTGGCGACCGCCAGCACCGCGAGGACGACCGCGAACCGGCGTCGCATGGCCGGGGTTACGGCCGGGCGCTCAAAACCCTGCCGTCCACGCGGGCCGTCCGTCCGGCCGTCGAAGCGTCGTCCCCGCCCCTCTCGGCCTCGCTCGGCCGCCCCGGCCGCCGACGCGGACGAAGCCCACTTGTCCGGGGAACGCGTAGCACGGGCATGCGACGGCGCACGTTCCTGGCGGCCGCGGGTACCGGAGCGGCGACGTTGGCCGGCTGTCTCGGCGACGGGGGCTCGGACACGACGCCGACCGAGGACGACGGGTCGGTCACGACGGCCACGGAGACGGCCACCCCCGAGCCGACGCCGGCCGAGCGCGGGGACGTCCCCGACGGCGTCTACGTCCAGTCCTTCCAGGAGACGATGGCCACACAGGGGACCGCGACGGCCGGCGACTACGGCTTCGCGCTGCTGTTCGCGGTCCCCCACGACTTCTGGACGGTCACGGGCGACACCGTCTCGCGGACCGACGCCACCGAGGCCGACTCGCTGCACCTGATGGCCTCGGTATGGGACCGCGAGACCCGCACCGCGGTGCCCGAGACCGGCCTGTCGGTCGAGATCGCCCGCGACGGCGAACTCGTCAGCCAGGAGGTCATCTACCCGATGCTCTCCCAGCCGATGGGCTTTCACTACGGCGGCAACTTCGAGCTCCCCGAGGACGGCACCTACACCGCCACGCTGTCGGTCGGCGGGACGAGCACCCGCCGGGCCGGCGCCTTCCGCGACCGGCTCGACGACCCCGCGACGGTCGAGATGGAACTGGCCTACACCGAGGAGAGCCGGAGTCAGGTCCGGTCGCGCCCGATCGACCAGGCGGGCGAGCGCGGCGCCCTCCGCCCGATGGAGATGATGTCCACGCCCAAGGCGATCGCCCCGACACGCGAGGAGATCCCCGGCACCGTGCGCGGGTCGACGACGACCGACGACGCTCGCTTCCTGGTGACCACCCTGGAGAGCGCCGACCGGATCGGCGAGAGCGGCCCCTACCTGGTGGTCTCCCCGCGCACCCGCTACAACGGCTACGTCCTCCCGGGGATGGGGCTGGCGGCGACGCTGACCCGCGACGGCGAGACCGTCTTCGAGGGGCGCCTGGAGCGGACGCTCGGCCCTGAACTGGGGTATCACTACGGCGCCGCCGTCGACGAGGTGGCCGCCGGCGACGAACTGGAACTGTCCGTCGACGTCCCCCCGCAGGTCGCCCGTCACGAGGGGTACGAAACCGCCTTCCTCCGGTTCGACGACCCCGCGATCACGCTGTAGCGCCGGCCGTCCCCGGATCGTGGCGACGGGAGCGTGGACGAGCGGGGGACGCGAGATCGGGGAGCAGACGGAGGAGGATACTGGAGCGGGAAGCGAGAGGTGACGGGGACCGAACGATCGGAGCGTGGACGAGCACAGCGTGAAGAAAGTCGGGCGGTGGAGGAGAGTCACGCCGAGAGGAGAGTACGGGAGAACGAGAGGTAGAACGCGTGGGGCGGCGGACGCGCTACGCCCGGCGTCTCGACAGCAGCGCCGCGGCGAGCAGCGCACACACCGCCACGACCGGTCCGAAGCCGGGCCCGAGACCGCCGGTCGTCTCCGTCGGCGAGGCGGTCGGGGCCGCGGGCTCCTCGGCCGGTTCGGTCGGCGTCGCCGTCGGGGCGGGCGTGTCGGTCACCGCCGGTGTCGGCGTCTCCGTGGGCGTGCCGATCGGGGTCGCGGTCGCGGTCGCGGTGACCGTCGACGCGGGCGTGTCCGTCGCCGTCGGCGTCGCCGTGCCGGTCGGGGTCGCCGTGGTCGTGACCGGGGCGGTCGGCGTCGGGTCGGTCCCGCCGCCATCGTCACCGTCGTCGCCACCGCCGCCGGCGTCGTCGTCGGCGACCTCCAACGCGAGACCGGGGGTGTCGGCGA